>JBNKMQ010000282.1:0-12004 GCA_050293225.1 Sedimenticolaceae bacterium | reverse complement strand
ATAGGCGGAGAGTTGGAGCATATTCTCATAAACTAATGAGAGCGCCAGGTCGTATTCATGCTTAAGATTACTGCCGCTACGGCTTAAACTAAGCTGCAAGGCGTGTTGGCTGGAACGGTAGTTGATACCCACGAATAGTAGATCGCTGATTAGAATCAGCAGGGTGAGAATGAGAAACAGTCGTTGGTGGTTCATCAACTATACACTGCAATGCCTGTCAGAGATGACTCCGTAACTTAAAATCTTACAGTGAACCTTCCTGTTCACCTCCTTGATATGTCAGTGTGCTCTTCCGATGTCTGTGGAGATGCTTGAATTAAATTCCTTAGCAAACATAACGCTCTGGTTGAAGGATATCTCAAGGGCAAGACTAATGAATTGAGTTATGTCATCAAGATAGTACAGATTTACAATTCGACTTGGGCCGCTATGCCTTGCCCGGATTTTGCTGAGGATGGCAGATCTGAAACTAACTTCTGTCCGGGTCGGATTTTCTCTTCCTTTTAAACAGGTAGCGGTCTGGCGACAGATTAATAGTATCGGTCTATAAGAGATCCATTGATTTCAATGTCCGTAGAGCAGTAAACCTTCAGCATGTTCCAGATGGTGCGGTGTGCCGGCCAGCACCAGAACATCCCCTGCCTGTAGCTGGGTCTCTGCCGCCGGTTGTTCGCCACGAATTCCCACACGACGGACTGCGGTAATACTTACATCCCAATCCCACAGGTGAAGATCCTGGATGGTGTGATTTACGGCATAGGCGTGTTCGGGCAGGGTGACAGTATGCAGTCGTTCCTGAAAGCCCTCTTCATGCTCGAGATCGATATGCTCTTCACCATGAAAGAAGTCGCGCAGGAGTTTGTAGTGATCTTCCCGGATCTCACGCATGATCTTGAAAATTCTCGAGCCGGGTACTTTCAGCAACAATAGAAGCTGACCGCCCATCATCAGGCTCGCTTCCACGGCTTCAGGCATGACCTCTGCCGCACCAGCTGACTCGAGCGCTTCCAGATGGGTGTCATCTTTGGTTCTGACCAGGACAGGGGTCTCTGGCACCAGCTCTTTGACATGGGCGAGGATTTTCATCGCGCTGGGGTGATCCTCGAAGGTCAGTACCACCGCGCTGGCGCGTTCCAGTCCGGCAGCGTGCAGAATCTCCTGACGAACTGAGTCACCGTAGTGAACAGGCTCGCCCGCCTCATGGGCCTCACGGATTACCCCGGGATCGAGATCCAGGGCGACATAGGAGAAGCCTTCACGATCCAGCAGGCGACCGATGTTCTGTCCGATACGGCCATAACCGCAGAGGATGACATGTCGATCAAGATGTCTGGCCTCTTCACTGATCTCATCGATTCCTCCCATGCTTGCACCACCGTCCTTCAAGCTACAAAGGGTCTCCGTCAATCTGCCGTTGTAGCGGATAATGAAGGGAGAGAGGGCCATGCTGATGATGATGGCGGCGAAGAGCAGTTGACCTGTTGCTTCCGGTAGCAGGCGATTACCCAGGGAGAGATCGAGGAGCACGAAACCAAACTCTCCCCCCTGGGCCAGAAGCAATCCGGAGCGAAAGGCAGACGCCATGGAACGACCACTTAATCGAGCCAGCAGAAGAATAATGGCTGCCTTGATGGTGATAAGTCCTATCGCCAGTAGCAGCACCCAATGCAGGATTGGAAGTAACGAGAGAAGATCCACCCGCATGCCGACAGTGACGAAGAAGAGCCCAAGAAAAACATCCTGGAAAGGGCGAATATCCGCTTCGATCTGATGCCGGTACTCGGTCTCCCCCAACATCATGCCGGCGAGGAAGGCACCCAAGGCGAGGGAGAGTCCGGCCTCATGGGTCAGCCAGGCGGCGGCAAGGGAGACCAGCAGTACACTCAGGGTAAAGAGTTCTGCTGAACGGGCACGGGCGATCTCGTGAAAGATTGGTCTTAGAAGCCAGTGCCCGAAGGCCATGATAGCGATAAACACCAAAGTCGCCTTGAACATGGCAATCAACAGGGGTAGTACCACTCCCGACTCTCCATTGCCGGCAAGGATAGGGATCACCACCAACATCGGGATTACCGCCAAGTCCTGAAACAGGAGAATACTCACGCCCAGGCGACCATGTTCGGAATTCAGCTCACCCTGTTCCGAGAGCTGCTTGATGACAATGGCGGTGGAAGAGAGGGCCAGGATAGCGCCGGCGATCAGTGCAGCCTGTAGAGGAAGACCAACCAGCCAGGCCACGGCAGCCGCAAAGATGCCGGTAATCGCTACTTGGCTTCCACCCAGGCCGAAGACGCTGCCCTTCATGGCGACCATCTGTGGCAGAGAGAACTCCAGGCCGATACTGAAGAGCAGAAACACCACGCCGAATTCAGCCAGAAAGCGGGTATCTTCCGTGGATGCCACCATACCACTGCCGAAAGGCCCCACCAGAATACCGACAATCAAGTAACCCAATATCGGCGGCAGATGAAAGCGCCGGAAGAGGGTGACAGTCACCACGGCGACAGCGAGCAGCAGCAGAATGATATTGAGGGTATGTATGTCCATGGGGTTAACAGGCGCTAGATGTAGTGACTCTCCAGTCTGCGCAAAAAGAGAAGAAATATCCATGCGATCTGCAATCTACTGTTGGGAAATCAGTAAAACGCGATAAATTGCGTGGGGGTTTGCCGGGCAAAGTGATAAAATACTTCTTTTTAATGGAACAAGGCATCACAAAACGTGGCCAGAAAAAGTAGAAAACGATCTTCAGTCAAAGACCCGCACCAGGCCCGCGAGGCGAGAAAATACGAAAACCCGATCCCCAGTCGTGAGTTCATCATGGAGACACTCACAGAAAAAGGCGTGCCCATGGGCTTGGAGGGTATCGCCGAACAGTTGGGCATCGATGATGAGGAGCAGCTGGAAGCGCTGCGTCGTCGCCTGCGTGCAATGCAGCGGGATGGCCAATTGGTCTGCAACCGCAAAGACAACTACTGCTTGGTCAACAAGCGCGACCTTATCGCAGGGCGAGTCATTGGTCATCCGGATGGCTTCGGTTTTCTCAAGCCGGACGATGGTGGCGACGACCTCTATTTGTCATTCAAAGAGATGCGCGCCCTGCTACATGATGACCGGGCCGTGGTCAGGGTCACGGGGATGGATCGCCGTAATCGTCTTGAAGGGGCAGTGGTCGAAGTATTGGAACGTAACACCCATTCCGTTGTTGGTAAGCTCTATCAGGAGAGTGGGGTCGGCTTTGTGGTACCCGATTCGAAGCGACTGAGTAAGGATATCGTCATCCCCAGTAGCGAAATCGGCGAGGCCAAGCGGGGCCAGATGGTGGTGGCAGAGATCCTTGATCAGCCCACAAAGCGGACCCCTCCCATCGGCCGTATTGTTGACATTCTTGGGGATCATATGGGCCCGGGGATGGAGACCGATATCGCCATCCGCACCCATAATATCCGTAACGCCTGGCCGGAAGAGGTGGAGTCACAGATTGCCGGACTCACGCCCGAGGTGGCGAAAAAGGACAAAAAGGGCCGCGTCGATCTGCGTGATCTGCCGCTGGTGACTATCGATGGTGCCGACGCGCGGGATTTCGACGATGCGGTCTACTGTGAAGCCAAGCCCAAAGGATGGCGCCTGCTGGTCTGTATCGCGGATGTCTCTCACTATGTTCAGCCGGGTTCGGCGCTGGATCGGGAGGCGAGGGAACGGGGTAACTCGGTCTACTTTCCCGATCGGGTGATCCCCATGCTGCCGGAGGTTCTTTCAAATGGCCTCTGCTCCATCAATCCTCAGGTCGACCGACTCTGTATGACCTGTGAGCTCTACATCGACAGTACCGGGGTGGTCAAGCGTTCAAGCTTTTTTCCTGCCGTGATGCGCTCTCACGCCAGACTGATCTACGACGATGTGGCGGCGATGCTGGAGGGGGATGCCGAACTGTGTGATAAGCATGCCGACATACTGCCCCACCTGCACAATCTCTATCAGCTCTACCAGGTGCTGCAGTCACAACGGGCAGAGCGGGGCGCCATCGACTTCGATACCACCGAGACCCGCATCGAGTTCAACCAGCAGAAGCGGGTGGAGCGCATCGTGCCGGTGATTCGCAATGATGCTCACCGCCTGATCGAAGAGTGCATGCTGGCTGCCAATGTGGCGGCGGCGCGTTTTCTCCTGCGCAAGAAGCAGCCGGCGCTCTATCGTATCCATGAGGGACCTGCAGAAGAGAAGCTGACCGATCTGAAGGAGTTTCTTGGAGAGTTAGGCCTCAGCCTGCGGGGTGGCAAGAAGCCGACTGCATCAGACTACGCCTTCCTGTTAGAACAGATAAGCGGCAGACCGGATCGTCATTTGATCCAGACTGTACTCTTGCGTTCACTTTCACAGGCGGTCTACAGCTCGGACAATGTGGGCCACTTTGGGCTCTCCTATCAGGCCTATACCCACTTCACTTCCCCGATTCGACGCTATCCCGATCTGATCGTGCATCGTGCCCTCAAGCACGCCATCGAAAAGCGTAGTGTGGACGATTTCGACTATACCAAATCGGAGTTACAGGGGCTGGGCGAGCACTGTTCAAGTACTGAGCGTAAGGCAGACGAAGCGACAAGGGATGCGCTTGACTGGCTCAAGTGCGAGTACATGCTGGACAAGGTGGGAGAGACCTTCAATGGCATTATCACCAGCGTCAACTCCTTCGGTGTCTTCGTTGAGCTGAATGAGATCTATGTGGACGGTCTGGTACATATCACTGCGTTGGATAACGACTACTACCATTACGATCCAGTGGGACATCGTCTCACCGGCGAAAGGACCGGCAAGGTCCTGCGACTCGGTGATCCGATAACCATAACCGTTGCGAATGTAAATCTGGATGACCGCAAGATAGATTTTCTTCCCGCGAAGGAATCTGTTGAGAGCAGCAATGGCAAACAGCGCAAAAGAAAGTCGTCTGAGAGCAAGCAGCAGCCGGCCAAGAAAAAGGCCAAGAAGTCCGCAAAGCCCAAGAAGAGACCCCAGCGCAGGAAAAAGACAACCTGATGTCAGACAGGGGGGAGTGGATTTTCGGTCTGCATGCGGTCCAGGCTGCGTTGCAGAGAGGGGCATCAATCATAGAGATTGAGATCGATGCGGGCAGACGTGATCAGCGTATGCAAGAAGTGATCAGACTCGCCGAAGCTGCGGCAATTCCCATACGACGTGTCTCTGCCCGGGAACTGGATGAAAAGGCTGAAAACGGCAAACACCAGGGAATAGTCGCAAGTCTGCGCATGCAGCAGACCCAGGATGAACCCTTCCTCAAAGCCTTGCTCAAGCGGCTGGATGGTCCCCCATTCCTGCTGATTCTGGATGAGGTTCAGGACCCGCATAACCTGGGTGCCTGTCTGCGGACGGCCGAGGGGGCAGGGGTACATGCGGTAGTGACCCCCAGGGATCGTTCGGTCGGACTGACCCCTACGGTGAGAAAGGTCGCCAGTGGTGCCGCAGAGACCATCCCTTTCGTTCAGGTCACCAATCTGGCCAGGACCATGAAGTGGCTGAAAGAGGAGGGGGTCTGGCTTGTGGGTACTGCCGGCGAGGCCGACCAGAATCTCTACCAGAGCGATCTCAAGGGTCCCCTGGCACTGGTCATGGGGGGCGAAGGCAAGGGTATGCGCCGTCTGACCCGGGAGAATTGCGATCTCCTGGTGAGTCTACCGATGGCGGGATCTGTGGAGAGCCTCAATGTTTCCGTGGCCACGGGTGTGGCACTCTATGAGGCAGTCAGGCAGAGAAGTCTCGACTGATTGCGAAGATCTGGGGAAGCGTCCTTGGGTGCGCCGAATAACGAATTAATCAGAGTTTCCCTAAATAACTTAATACCGTTTTAACACACGAGGAATGGCCGGCATGGTAAAAAGATTACTGATGAGCCTGAGCATCGGGCTTTTAGCTGCATCGAATGTGTCTGCGGATACGGTTCTGGGTGTCACCATGAGTGTGGACGCCTGGGATATGGATTCCAGTGGTGCGCTGGCCGACAGCGCAAACCTGCAGGATTTCGATCTCGGATCGGAAACCCCCGCGATTTTCTCTTTTGCCCTGGAACACCCGGTTCCGCTAGTCCCCAATTTCCGGCTCAAATTTGCCGATCTCTCCAGTGATGAAAGAAACCGACTCTCTGCGGAATATACCTTTAACGGCGAGACCTACAGCGTTAATGAGTCTGTGGATGTGGACTTCAATCTACAGAGCAGCGATTTCATCTTCTACTATGAGTTTCTCGATAACGATATTGTCTCACTGGATCTGGGGCTGAATGCCAAATATCTGGATGGTGATATCCAGGTAGTGAGCAGCGACGGCAGTAAAAGCTCCAGCGAGAGCTTCAAGGGGGTCGTGCCCATGCTCTATGGGGCCTTTCAAATTGGCGTCCCTGCCACCCGACTCTCTTTTTTCGGTGATCTCAGCCTGTTGAGCGTGGGTGACCATACCCTGAGAGATTATCAGGCCGGTGTCGCCTACACCCTGATCGAGAATATGGCAGTGGATTTTAACCTGCGTGGTGGATATCGCAGTTTTACCCTGGAGCTGGAAGATCTCGACGATATCTATGCGGACTGGGCCTTTGACGGCCTGTTTCTCGGTGTCGAGGCCGATTTTTAATCCCAGGCAGCCGGATGGCTGCCTGTAAGTCACTTTTTATAGAGGCTGAATCCTAACTAAGTTGCGGATATTCGGACGATTGTGTAGAATCCGCGCTCCCTGGTGACCACTCTGTGGTTCACCACTCCTTGCCTTACCGCCAGTGCGGGAGGCTGCCTAAACCGTAAGGAGTTACAATGAGGCACTATGAAGTTGTGTTCCTGGTCCACCCAGACCAGAGTGAACAGGTACCCGCTATGATCGAGCGCTATCGCTCGGGCATCGAAGCCAAGGGTGGCACCATCCACCGCTTGGAGGATTGGGGCCGTCGCCAATTGGCATATCCCATCAACAAGATTCACAAAGCGCACTATGTGCTGATGAATATCGAGTGTGACGGCGAATCGCTGTCTGAGCTCGAGAGCGCATTTCGTTTCAACGATGCCGTGCTCCGAAACATGGTCATCCGTCGCGATGAAGCCATCACTGAGCTCTCTCAGCTGGCCAAATCCCAGGAAGAGGAAGAGAACAACTCTTCTTCCCGTCGTCGCGACACTGAGTCTAGTGATGATGATGATGACACTGATTCGGATGCTGACAGCATCGAAGATGAAGAATAAGCACAGGTTGAGAGGATAAGACAAATGGCACGTTTTTTTCGACGTAAAAAATTCTGTCGCTTCACGGCAGAGGGCATTACCGATATCGATTACAAGGATCTGAATCTGCTCAAAGCCTATGTAAGCGAGAGCGGCAAGATCGTACCGAGCCGGATTACCGGCACCAAGGCCAAGTATCAGCGTCAGCTGGCAACCGCTATCAAGCGCGCCCGCTACCTGGCCCTGCTGCCATACACTGATCAGCACTAAGGGAGTTTGATAAGCAACCGGACAGCGCTATGAAGCGGCTGGCATCCTTTGTGATGCAGGGACCTTCCCAGGCGGTGATGGTAACCACTGTACTGGCGATGCTCTCCCTGATCTTTCCGTTGATCGGTGTATTTGCAACGGCGACGGTGGGTCTGGTTGGACTGAGGCAAGGGACAAAGGCGGGTCTGATTACCGCCGGCGCAACAACAATGGCCTGTGGCCTGTTGATGCTGCTGATTTTCGGTAATCCAATACCGGCCCTGGGATTCCTGCTGCTGCAGTGGCTGCCGATCGTAGTGTTGGCATACCTCTTACGTAGTAGTCGTTCCCTGACCCTGACAACCCAGGCAAGCCTGGGGTTTGGATTGTTGATAGTCCTGGGACAGGTGCTGATATTGAGTGATCCCGCCGAGTTTTGGCGGCTGCAGTTGGCGCCTTTGGCAGATGAGTTTGTCGAGGCGGGTCTCTTCGATCAGGCCCAGAGAGAGGCGGTGCTGGCGCAGTTCTCGCAGGTGATGTGCGGTGTGATTGCCGCAGCCTTTGTCCTGCAGCAGGTGGTGAGTCTCTACCTGGCGCGCTGGTGGCAGGCACTGCTCTACAACCCGGGGGGCTTCGCTGCTGAATTTCAGCAGTTACGCAGCCATAAAACTTTGGGTTTGCTCGGGGTCTTCGCGATGGGGATGAGTTTGATCCCCGAGAGCGGGTTCTCAGGCGTGGTGAACTGCCTGGGTGCAGTGGTCCTGACGCTTTTCCTGCTACAGGGACTGGCGGTGGCTCACGGGGTGTTCGGCAGGATGCAGAATCCAACGCCCTGGCTGGTTGCAATCTATCTGCTGTTGCTGGTCTTCATGCCGCAGATGGTGGTGGTTTTAGTCACCGTCGGTCTGCTGGATGTATGGCTCGATTTTAGAAATCGCTATCCCAATAGAAGTGATAGTGAATGAACAAGATGAGTCACTTTGCAAATCTGTCCGATAAGGAGCAGTGGCAAAGCGACTACCAAGATTTGACCTATAAGTAAGGTGATAACAATGGAAATTATTCTGTTGCAAAAAGTGGATAACCTGGGTGACCTGGGTGAGAAAGTCAACGTAAAGAGTGGTTATGGACGCAATTTCCTGATCCCCTCAGGCAAGGCAGTCCCTGCGACTGCTGAGAACCTGAAGGTCTTCGAGGCGCGTCGTGCGGAGCTGGAGAAAGAGGCTGCAGAGAAACTCTCAGTCGCTAAGGCCCGTAAAGAGAAGCTCGATGGCCTTGAGATCAGTGTCAGCTGCAACGCGGGTGAAGAGGGTCGTCTGTTCGGTTCTGTGGGTACTACAGATATCGCCAGCGCCATCACTGCCAAGGGCGTCGAGGCGGAGAAGAAAGAGGTCTTGCTGCCTAACGGTCCTTTCCGCGTCACCGGTGAGTATGAGGTCGACCTGCATCTGCATGCCGACGTCAACGCCACCGTTAAGCTGACTATCGTACCTGAAGAGTAACGATCGACCGCTTGCATAGCGCCGCCCACTGGTGATGCCAGTGGGTGGGCTATTCCTATTCTGCAATCTCAATGGGACCGAGTCAGACTGGCTGGATAGAACGGTTGCCTGAGCAGACGTCTCAACTCACTTCGCAGCCGCATTCTCCCCCTTTTCTCTGGCCTCAAAATATCTAATACCTTATCCTAAGGTCTGCTGATTCGATCAGGCCCCAAAAAACCTTTGACGATAGACTTCATGTCAGAAACCGTTTACCCAGAAGAGATCCCGAGCTACGCCGATATGGAGGCTGAGACCCGAGCCATCAGGATGCCGCCCCACTCGATACAGGGTGAGCAGTCAGTGCTTGGTGGCCTGATGCTGGACAACAACGCCTGGGAGAAGGTAGCGGATCAGGTGCTGGACAGCGACTTCTATCGCAAGGAGCACCGTCTCATCTTCAATGCCATCGCCGCCCAGGCCAACGAGGGTCAGCCCTTCGATGTTGTTACCTTGGCAGAGCATCTGGAGCTCAGCGGGGAACTGGAGTCCACCGGCGGTCTGCCCTATCTGGTGAAGTTGGCGGAGGAGACCCCCAGCGCCGCCAATATCAAATCCTACGCCACCATCGTGCGGGAGTACTCGGTGATGCGGCAGCTGATCTCCGTCAGCACCGATATCGCCGATAGCGCCTACCACCCCCAGGGGCGAAAATCCGCCGAGTTACTCGATAACGCCGAACGCAAGGTGTTCGAGATCGCTGAGCAGACCAGCCGCGGTGGCGGTGGTTTCAGTCCGATCAAGTCCCTGCTGACCAAGGCGGTGGATCGCATCGAGACCCTTTTCCAGCAGGATGAGCCGATTACCGGTCTGAGCACCGGCTTTACCGATTTTGATGAGATGACCTCCGGTCTGCAGCATGCCGACTTGATTATCGTTGCCGGTCGTCCCTCCATGGGTAAGACCACCTTCGCCATGAATATCGCTGAGAATGTGGCGATTCAGGCCGGCAAGGCGGTGGCGGTATTCAGTATGGAGATGCCCGGCGACTCCCTGGCTATGCGTATGATGTCCTCTCTGGGGCGTATCGATCAGCTACGGGTGAGAACCGGTAAGCTGGAGGATGACGAGTGGCCCCGGCTCTCCTCGGCGGTCAGCATGCTGGCAGAGACCCGCCTCTACATCGACGACACTCCGGCCCTCTCTCCCACAGAGGTACGGGCAAGGGCGCGACGATTGAAACGCGAAGACGGTGATCTGGGACTGATCGTGATCGACTATCTGCAGCTGATGCAGGCGCCGGGTGAGGGGGAAAACCGGACCAACGAGATTTCCGCCATATCCCGCTCACTGAAGTCCCTGGCCAAAGAGCTGGATGTGCCGGTGATCGCCCTGTCACAGCTCAACCGAAGTCTTGAGCAGCGAACCAACAAGCGTCCGATCATGTCCGATCTGCGTGAATCGGGCGCCATCGAGCAGGACGCCGATCTGATCGTCTTTATCTACCGTGATGAGGTCTACAACGAGGACAGCCCCGACAAGGGTGTCGCCGAGATCATCATCGGCAAGCAGAGAAACGGCCCCATCGGTACCACCCGACTGACCTTCCTCGGCAAGTACACCAAGTTCGAGAATTACATCGACAGCGTCTACGACGAAGAGGGCTATTGATGGGCCTAGCCCCCAAGGCCCTGATCGATCACGCAGCGCTGCGCCACAATCTCCAGCGGGTGCGCGATACGGCGTCCCAGAGCAAGATCTGGTCGGTAATCAAGGCCAATGCCTATGGCCATGGTATGCGGCGGGCGGCCCATGCGCTGCAGGAGAGCGATGGATTTGCCGTGGCTCGACTCGACGAAGGCCTTGAACTCCGACAGGCCGGTTTCCGCCACCCCATCCTGATTATGAGCGGCTGCTATAGCCCTGAAGACTGGCTGGCTGCGATAGACAACGACTTCGATGTGGCTGCACACCAGTCCCATCAGATTGATCTGCTGGAATCCCTGACGCAAACGAAGGCTGCCATCAATGTCTGGCTGAAGATCGATAGCGGGATGCACCGACTGGGGATTCGATCCGATCAGGTAGCGCAACTGACCGAGAGACTGGGAAGACATCCGGCGGTGAGAGAGATCAATCTCATGACCCATCTGGCAAATGGGGATGACCGCAGCGATGTCTACACCGAACAACAGATCCGCTGTTTTGATGCCATCGACGCAACGCCATTTTCCCAACGTTCTATCGCCAACTCCGCCGGCGTGCTGGGATTTCCCGCATCCCATCGGGAGTGGGTACGTCCAGGGATTATGCTCTATGGTGTCTCTCCCTTTATTGATACTACGGCCGAAGCGGAGGGGCTCGAGCCGGTGATGACCTTCTCCAGTCAGGTGATCTCTGTGCAGCAGTGCCGCAAGGGTGATCGTATTGGCTATGGCGGAACCTATCGCTGTGCAGAAGATATGCCGGTTGCGGTGATCGCCGTCGGCTATGGAGACGGCTATCCCAGGCATGCGGGGGAGGGGACGCCGGTATTGGTGGGTGATCGCCGCCTACCTCTCGTAGGCCGCGTATCCATGGATATGATTACCGTGGATGCCCGGGATTATCCCCAGGTGACTGTAGGAGAGCCTGTGGTTCTTTGGGGTAGGGGACTGCCTGTGGAGGAGATCGCCAAGTCATCAGCTACCATCGGCTATGAGCTACTCTGCGGGATTACCTCCAGGGTCGAGTTCGTGGATATGAACCAGATGGACGGGAGGAAGGGATAGTGGCACAAGGGGGAAAGAAATCTCTTAAGACTCTATATACCTGTAGCGCCTGCGGTGCCAGCTTTCCAAAGTGGTCCGGACAGTGCTCCGAATGTCAGGCCTGGAATTCGCTTGAAGAGAGCCTCGCTCCGGCAACCGCTGGTGCGGGGGCAAAGCGCTTCTCCGGCTATTCCGGCGACGCCGGCGCGGCCTCTGTGGTCAAGCTTGCCGAGGTGGAGGTCGAGCATGAGGCACGCTGCACCTCCGGCAGCGGTGAACTGGACCGGGTGCTGGGGGGCGGTCTGGT
>JBNKMQ010000281.1:0-27044 GCA_050293225.1 Sedimenticolaceae bacterium | reverse complement strand
TATCGTCCACTTCTACCACCTCTCGGCGGTGGACTGGGTGGATGTGGTCTCGGCCCTGGACGCCGATCCGGTGGCCACCGCCAAGCTGGCGGAGAGCCTCTCCGACTGGCCCCTCAACGGCCCCCACGAGATGAAGGCGGTGCAGGAGCGCCTGAAGACCTTCGTCGGCAGCGGCCAGCTCGGCCCCTTCGCCAGCGGCTACTGGGGCCACCCGGCCATGAAGCTGCCGCCGGAGGTGAATCTGCTGGCGGTGGCCCACTACCTGCAGGCCCTGGACGTACAGAACAACGCCAACAAGATCGTCGCCATCCTCGGCGGCAAGAGCCCCCACATCCAGAATGTGGCGGTCGGCGGTGTAAGCAACTTCATCGGCTTCGACGCCCCCTCTGTGCTCAACCTGGAACGGCTGATGCTGATCAAGGGCTTCATCGACAAGCTGGAGCAGTTTATCAAATCGACCTACTTGGTCGACGTACCGGCAGTGGGCGCCTTCTATCTCGACTGGGCCGGCATCGGCGGCGGCGTCAACAACTACCTGACGGTGCCCGACTGTCCGCAGGATCCGAAAGGCACTGTCTTCGACCTGCCAGGCGGATACATCGAGAACGGCGACATCAACAGCCTGAAGCCGATCACCACCTTCGGTGATGCCTACTTCCGCGACGGCGTGGCGGAGAGCTCCAAGCACGCCTGGTACACCGGCGGCGAGCCCCTGCACCCCTGGGAGGGGGAGACCGAGCCGGAGTACACCGACTTCCAGGACGAGGGCAAATACTCCTGGGTCAAGGCCCCCACCTTCTACGGCAAGCGCGCCGAGGTGGGCCCCCTGGCCGACGTCCTGGTGGGCGTGGCCAGCGGCCATGCGGGCTACACCAAGTACCTGGATCAGGCCATGGGCACCCTGCGCACTGTGGCCCAGAACCCGGACATCCCGCTGGAGGCGGTCAACTCCACCATCGGTCGCCATGCCGCTCGCGCGGTGCGCTGCGCGGTGATGATCGACACTCTCAAGGATCAGTGGCAGAGGCTGGTGGACAACATCGGCACCGGCGACCTGGATACCTTCAACGCCCCGGTCTTCCCTAAAGGCGAAATCAAAGGCGTCGGCTTCCACCAGGCACCTCGTGGCACCCTGTCGCATTGGGTGGTGATCGAGGACGCCAAGATCAAGAACTACCAGGCGGTGGTGCCCAGCACCTGGAACGCCGGCCCGCGCGACGCCGACGGCGAGATCGGACCCTACGAGTCCTCACTCATGGACAACCCGGTGGCCGATCCGGAGAAGCCCCTGGAGGTCCTGCGTACCGTCCACTCCTTCGATCCCTGCATTGCCTGCGCCATCCACATGGTGGATACCGAGCAGCAGGAGATCGTGCGGGTCAAGGCGCTATGAGCATGGACGCAGAGAAAAGCGGCAAGGTTCTGGTCATCGGCATGGGTAACGTGCTGATGCAGGACGAGGGCACCGGCGTGCGCGCCGTGGAAGAGTTGGAGTCACGCTACCTGATCCCTGACGGGGTCGAGGTAGTCGACGGCGGCACCACCGGCATGGAACTTTTCGAACCCATGCGCAACGCCAGCTCCCTGATCATCGCCGACGCGGTCAACACCGGTGCTCCTTATGGCAGCCTGGTGCGCATCGCCAATGAGGAGATCCCCGCCTTCTTCCAGACCAAGCTCTCCAACCACCAGCTCGGTGTCTCCGACCTGCTGGCCCTGCTGGCCCTCAAAGGCGAGACGCCGGATCAGGTCACCATCGTCGGCATGGTCCCCCACTCCCTGGAGAACAGGCTCGGCCTCACCCCTGAAGCAGAGGCGGGCCTGACAAGCATGGTGCAGATGCTGGTGGACGAATTGGCGGCACTGGGTTTCGATCTGCAGCCTCGTAACCGGGCCGCTGCCGGTCACTGGAGAAGAGAGGCGGAGCAGGAGAAACAGATCCCATGTGCGTAGGCATCCCGGCCCTGGTGCTGGAGGACGGGGATTTCATCGCCCGCTGTCGCACCCGCAATGGCGAAGAGCAGATCAACCTGATGCTGACCGGCCCCCAGCCGGCCGGCACCTGGCTGCTGACCTTTCTTGGCTCCGCGCGGGAGATAATCACAGAGCAGGACGCCCGCCAGATCGACCAGGCCCTGGACGGCCTCAGCGCTATTATGAGCGGTGAAGAGGAGATCGATGTCGATCACTACTTTCCCGACATGAAGCCGGCTTAAAACGACATAGATTGGGAGCCACAATGAGTGACTTGAAAACCCTTTGTGAGAAGATTGAGCAGGTCTTCCTGCAGATCGAGCAGGAGCAGATGCAGGACATCCCTCTGCTCAACCCCGCACTGAAGGTCCAGACTATTGGCTTTCAGGCCTTCGGAGACCGCACCCTCGGTATCATCATTACTCCCTGGATGATGAACCTGCTACTACTGCCGTCTGAGAACGACGACTGGAGCGAACTGAAACTGGGTGACAAAACCCACCATCGCCTGCCCGCGAATGAATACCGTTTCATGGTTAATGAGATCGACGGCCTCGGCATCTGCCAGACCCACTCGATCTACTCTCCCATGCAAGAGTTCATGAACCAGGATCACGCAGTAGCCGCCGCCGAAAGCTTTATGCAGACCCTTATGGTGGAGGTAGAGGAGCCCGACACCGATCCCCACGACGAGGAGTTGCTGGGACGCATCCTACGGGGCGAGGAGACGCCGGAAGTTGAGATTGAAGGCTTCGCCGTGGCGGAAACGGAGATCCCCGAGCAACCGCCGGCCCCCATGGATTGCAATATCAGCCGACGGGATCTGCTGCGAGGGGGCCGCCGGGAGAGCTGAACCCGGAGAACTCAGTCATCTATTACCTCGATAAAAAAAGGCGCGACAAATGCCGCGCCTTTCCACTTTGCCAGGCCCGTAAAGGGCTCACTATCAAACCTTGAACTGATTCACCATCCTATCCAGCTGGGAGGAGATCTCAGCCACCTCTTCACTCTCCTTCAATGTCCTGCAGGTACCTTCCGCAGTCTGATGAGAGACCTCATTGATGGCGATAATGTTCTTGTTGATCTCGCTGACCACAGATGTTTGTTCCGAAGCGGCCGTAGCGATCACCGAATTCATCTCACTGATCGAGGCAACCGCGTTGGAGATCTCAGCCAGGGCGTCGCCGGCACGGGCAGAGTCAGAGACACTCTGATCCGCCTCCTTGATACTGCCATCCATCACATCCACTGCCTGATTCGAGGCTGATACCAACTGCTCGATGATCTCCTGGATCTCGTGGGTCGCCTCCTGGGTCCGCTGCGCCAGATTGCGCACTTCATCGGCCACCACAGCGAATCCTCGACCCTGCTCACCGGCACGGGCCGCTTCGATTGCGGCGTTGAGGGCCAACAGATTGGTCTGCTCAGCAATCGCGGTAATCGACTCGGAAACCTGGCCAATACTCTGAGTGCCTTCCGCCAGTTGGCGTACGACCACTGCGGCATCATCCACCCGCTTGGCGAGGCGGGTAATCGAATTGGAGACCTCTGCCACCACACCCTTGCCGGAATCGGCATTGGTCTTGGCATCCAAGGCCGCCTGTTCGGCGTTAGCTGCGTTTCTGGCAACCTCTTCGGCGGCCACTGAGAGTTCACCGATGGCCACGGTCAACTGACCGGTCTCCTTCTCCTGCTCATCGACGCCATCCCGGGTCTTCTTCGTGACTGTCGCGAGCTGCTCTGCAGAATTGGCCAACCCATCCATGGTCTTGGTTAAATCTCTGATGGTCGGCTGGAATTTATCCAGCATTTTATTGACAGCCTGACCGACATAGCGGAACTCATCATTCGCGCCGAGCTCAATCCGTGGCCGGAGATCGGAATCCGCGCCTATAAGATTCATCGTATTCTTCAGGCCACTCAACGGCTTGATGACCACTTTACGCATCACCATGTTAATGATGAAAAGCCCAACCAGTAAGACAAGAAAGTTAATCCCTGCGCCGACAAGCAATTCATCGTGGATCGCTTTATCTCGCTCAGCCATGGAAAATGTGACTCTGCCTGCCCCAAGAATGGTGCCTTCCGGCACAATGTGGCAGGTCAGGCAATTGGTGCCATTACGGTCAGGAACCGCCGCAAAGGGTTCAATAATAGTGAGTTGGCGCTTACCATCCACCACATCGACCTTGACAATCTGTTCACCAGCGAGGGCCCTTCTGTCCAGATCGTCCACAGGTTTTTCATGGTCGAAACCGGCACCAAATGTGCCAGTCACCGCCTCACCACGTAGCATCCTTACCTCGACCACCCCGTCGCGCTTCTGAAGTTTATCCCGCAGCATCTCCCGATTACCCATGGTGCCGGTAAACATCATGGCGTTCATGCTGTCCAGATAGCCGTGGACCACATCGAACATCTGGTTTTCCGTTAACCTTAATAGCCGATCCTTCTGCTGTTCTGCCGAGTAGAGCGTCACAACTGACATTATAAGGATAAAAATCAGTGCCATAGGAGCCAAAATCTTCCATTGCACTGAGATGTACTTATTCATGTTACTAACCTATTGAAATACGAAAACCATAATCTCGTTAGCTAATGTTTCGGCAAGTATTCCCTACACTTGAGAAAACAGTGAATTAACCCTCAAACCTAAAGAATCGCAGGCGACTCCCGATAACATACTTAAATCAATCACCTATTCGCATTCCAATGCGATTGGTTACAGGCTGATGTCGATAGACCCGACTCATCCAACGGGACGAATCAATTTGTCATTGCAGGAGTTAAATCATGCTAAACAAGCTCTTTCTAGCCTTTAGTCTCGTGGGCCTGCTGATCGGCGCTGCACAGGCAGACCAGACCCTCGCCATGCAGTCCGGTTGCCTCGGCTGCCACAAAGTCGACGCCAAACTGGTCGGCCCGGCATTCAAAGATATCGCCGCGAAATATGCGGGCAACCCCGCTGAAGTCGATCGACTGGCCAGCAAAGTTAAAGCCGGAAGCACACCGGGAGAGCCGCTGGTATGGGGTACTGTCGCAATGCCGCCAAATGCCGCGCCGCCGGAAAAGATAAGAAAAGTGGTCGAATGGGTGATGACGCTAAATTAGATCGCCTGTTCTGGATCGTCCAGAGGGCGCGATGGTAAAAGATTGAAGTGATATTATTTAGCGATAATAATCATCAGTTATTGGCTCACAATCTCAGCCAATTAACGACTCTTCTTCTGATCGAGCATTTAGCTGTAAAAACAGGAAGAGCAGAATCGAAAACTGATAATAGATGTTGTACCTAGTGTTATGAGGAGCAGATAATGATCATAAAGAAAACCGTAACCCTTGCCTCGGCTGTTGCTGTCTTGCTATTGGCTGGTTGTAGTGTCGGGCCGGCTGCGGTCAGTTTTAAAACGGACGTAAAACCATTAATCGACACCTACTGCACCGAGTGCCATACAAAGGGTGGCGACGGCGATAAGGCCAGCGGTTTTGTTACTGAGACTTACGACAGCATCATGAAGGGTACGAAGTTCGGCCCTGTTGTGGTTGCGGGAGACCCCCTCTCCAGCTCACTCTACCGACTGGTTGCCGGGAAGGTTGATCCATCAATTCGCATGCCTCATGGTAAAGAGGCTCTGAGCCCGGAAGAGGTGGTCAAGATCGAGCAGTGGATCGAGCAGGGCGCGAAGAATAACTGACACCCTGCCTCAAACATCTCAAGCAAGGCGCTCGGCCATAACTCTGCGGAGATGGCCGGGCAGCCATCAAACTGGTGACCCCCTCAGGGGTCTAAGCCAATAATTCCCCTTTTTCTACACCCCCCTAATCGTTATCATGTGCTTCTCCATTAACAAATAAAATGTCATGAGGCCCAAATGAATAGACTGACAAAAACACTCTTGCTCCCAATATTGCTGATTGGCCTCAGCATCGGGAACGCCTGGGCAGAAAAGGTAACCGTTGAGATGGAGACATCTCACGGCACGATCAAACTTGAACTCGACAGTGAGAAGGCGCCTGCGAGTGTGGAAAATTTTATCCAGTATGCCCGCAGCGGATACTACGACGGAACGATATTCCATCGCGTAATTAGTGACTTTATGATCCAGGGTGGTGGTTTTACGTCGGACATGTCCAAGAAAGGGACTCGCGCCCCCATTCAAAATGAAGCTGAAAATGGTTTGAAGAACAAGCGGGGTACCATCGCCATGGCGAGGACTTCAGCACCCCACTCCGCCACCGCCCAATTCTTCATCAACCTCAAAAACAACGACTTTCTCGACTATCCCGGTCATGACGGCTGGGGCTATGCGGTCTTCGGTAAAGTCACCGCAGGCATGGACGTCGTTGACGCCATTGCCAGTGAGTCCACCGGCGTTAAGAACGGTATGCGTGATGTACCCAGGAAAACGGTTACGATCGAAAAGGTCACCGTCATCGAATAGCGCTCATCCGAACTCAAAAACCAATATTCAACTGATACAAACAGGTAACACTATGATCACGCTGACCACTAACCTAGGCCCTATCGTCATTGAACTCGACGAGGCCAACGCGCCCAAAAGCTGCGAGAATTTCAAACAGTATGTAACCGATGGTTTTTTCGATGGCACCATCTTTCATCGGGTCATCGACAACTTCATGATCCAGGGCGGCGGCTTCGAGCCAGGCATGGTGCAGAAGCAGACCCGAGACCCCATTGAGAACGAAGCCAAAAACGGCCTCTCCAATGAGATCGGCACCATCGCCATGGCCCGCACCATGGAACCTCATTCAGCTACTGCGCAGTTCTTCATCAATGTTTCCAACAACAAATTTCTCGACCATCCCGGTCAGGATGGATGGGGTTACTGTGTATTCGGTAAGGTTTCCAGCGGCATGGATGTGATAAATCAGATTAAAGGTGTTGCGACCACCAACCGCGCCGGCCACCAGGATGTACCGGTCGAAGACATCATCATTGAGAAGGCTGAGGTCACTGAAGAGTGATGGGATAAGGGTGCCGGTAGGACTGGTACCGAACGAATAGATTGCCTGAACACCTTTTCATCTCAGATCTGCACCTCTCCGGCGATCGGCCGGAGACGGTACAGCTCTTCATAGATTTTCTCTCCCACAGAGCGACACAGGCGGATCATCTCTATATCCTCGGCGATCTGTTTGACGTCTGGATCGGAGACGATGATCAAGCTCCACCAATAGCGAAAATTACCGAAGCCTTAAAGAGACTCTCAGCATCAGGCACTCATCTAAGCCTGATGCACGGTAATCGGGATTTTCTGATTGGCGAACAGTTTTGTCAGCGCTGCGGGGCAAATCTTCTTTCCGACCCAACGCCATTAAAACTTTTCGGCACCACTACCCTCCTCATGCATGGCGACCTTCTCTGTACCGACGACCAGGCCTACCAGGAATTTCGCAAGCAGGTTCGATCGACCAGCTTCACCCAACAGTTCATCGCCCTACCTCTGGAGGCTCGCAGAAACCAGGCGCAGTCATATCGGGAGCAGAGCGGTGAAGCCAACGCAGAGAAGAGCGAAGAGATCATGGATGTCAATCAGGAAGCAGTGAGATCTTACCTAAGAGAGCACGCTGCTGAGCGACTTATCCATGGCCATACTCACCGGCCTGCCGACCATCGAATCACTGTCGACGGAAAGGAAAAATCACGTCATGTCCTGGGAGACTGGCATGGGGATCACGCTGAGATCATCAGCCTGAGCGATGCCGGTATTGTGCGGGAGAGATATACTGACAAGCGCTGACGCCACTCGGATTTCAGCCCCTAGCCACCAGCCCCCATCGGCACCTGTTGATAGTTCTGCGGCAGGGTAAACTGCTCAGAATCCAGTTTGAAATCCTGCTTAAAATCGAGCAACGCTTCGCTGTACCCCTTGTCATCCCAGATCTTCAATGGCAGACCCTTTTGCACGATGGCATCCGCTGCATAGACATGCACCGCATCGTCACAGGCGTCCTGAAATGCTTCCGGCACAGCCTTTAAGGCAACTCCCTGCTGAACTGACAACAGCCTGAGATAGTCTGCATAGACCGCTAACCCAGAGGAGAGGGTGGATGGCAATACAAAGGCCTCGCGGCAACTGCTTCCATTGACCATCATTCGCCAGTAGACAGGATCAACGCCTCCCACACTGGGGACATCGGCCTTCTCTTCTGAGACCAACTCGATATCCGGTTCAGCCATATCCCGATCATGATTCTCAACTGGATCAATTACCAGGATGGAAGACGCTTCAGGATTGACACTGTAGATCACCCGCTTCTCTCTGTCGTAGAGAATAAAGCCGGCATCCGCTTCGCCCTTATCCAGGCGTAAAAATTGATCGCTGATCAATAGACGATTGATGTAGGGCTCTTCGCCCGGTCTCTCAACCTGATAGACCAAGAGGTCAACGGCAATCTGCTCTGCCGATAGCAGTGTACTCGTCATCAACAGTAACACCCCTGCCATGCGGGACAGGCGGCCAGATATCAGTTCTCTGCGCATAGATCTTCCAGTCGTGTTAACTCTGTTTCGCTGAAACCCGCTTCAAGGCGTGCATCCCTATGCAGTGGACAACGAATACCCTCATCCACATAGCGACTCAACAGATCGAAATAGGTAACTTCAGATTCCAAGCCACGCTGTTCACAGAGATAGTGAAACCAACGCGTACCGAAGCTGACGTGACCCACCTCTTCCTCCAGGATCACCGCTAACGCCGCGACAGTCTTTTCATCACCGATATCTGCGAAGCGCTGCATAATGCCGGGGGTGACATCGAGTCCCCGAGCCTCCAGCATGCGCGGAATCAGCGCCATACGGACCAAGGGATCTTCAGCGGTCCGCATCGCCATCTCCCAAAGTCCGTTGTGGGCGGGAAAGTCCCCATAATCGACTCCCCCTTCACACAAACGTTCCCGTAACAGACGAAAGTGGTAGACCTCCTCCCGCGCCACCTGTATCCAGTCGGAGTAGAAATCCGCAGGCAGATCGGGAAAGCGCTGCACTGCATCCCAGGCCAGGTTGATGGCGTTGAACTCGATGTGGGCGATGGCGTGGATCAGCGCCAGCCGACCCTTTTCGCTACCCAGACGTCGGCGGGGTAAGCGGCTGGGGTGGACCAACTCAGGCCTGGCGGGCCGTCCTGCCTTGGTCAGATCGTCAGCCGGCGTCCAATCCTTGAGAGAGAGTTTGCCTGTTCGCCAGGCCTCCGCCGTCTCATCGGTAAGTCTGAGCTTCTCCTCCAGGGAATCACACAGCAGACAACGGCGGGCCGCCTGGTAGAGACTATCCGACATCGATTCCACCTTTTCCATTTCAGCACTTCAATCCGACTACCAGATCCATCACATTGGTCCCGGTGGGTCCGGTGGTTATCAGGTCACCGGATGCCTCCAGGACACTACCCGCATCAGCGGCCCTCAAGGCCTGCGACACATCCATGCCCACGGCCTGAATCCTCTGCAGGGTCCCTCCATCGACCAAAGCGCCCGCGTCTTCTGTAGGACCGTCAGTGCCATCTGTCCCACCTGCCAGCAGGTAGCAATCGGCCGAACCCGATAGAGTGATAGCTGCCGAGAGTGCCAGATGCTGGTTCCGCCCCCCTCTGCCCGGTTGTTCAGGCAGTTGCACAGTCGTCTCCCCGCCCCAAATATGGACGCCAGGCTCTCCCGCTTGCACCAGGGACGCCAGACGCGCACCGGTCTCACCGGCCTCTCCGTCAAGAAACGCCTCATGCAGAAAGACCTTGTGCTCCGACTCGGCCGCCCGCTCGGCAGCGGCCGCCTTGGCCAGTGTCAGATTGGCAACAATATGCACATCCGGCCCTTCAGTAATCCCATCGGGCCGTTCAGCCAGCCCTGTTTCCACCGCGCTCTGCAGCCAATCCGGCAGAGAAATCTGAGCGACTTTATCTGCAAGATCCGGCTCCGGCACCAGTAGTCCTGAACCGATGGCAGCGGGTGCGTCACCCGGCACATCGGAGATGGCCAGGGCATAGATCTCGCGCCCCTGCATGGATGCCAACAGCCCGCCCCCCTTGACCCGGGAGAGAGACTTGCGCACCCGGTTCATCTGCACAATATCCAGTCCGCTACCCAACAGCCAGCTGTTGGCGCGGGCGAGAAAATCGAGATCCACCCCCTTCACCGGTACTTCCAGCAGGCTGGAGGCCCCACCGGAGATCAGCATCAACAAAGGCAACGCATTATCCTCGGCCAGAAATGCCAGCAATCTCTCACCGGCCTGAAGACTCATTGCATCCGGCACCGGATGGGAAGCCTCTATACCCTCCCACCCCAAGCGCTGGCAGGCGAGTGAATCCAGGTGATCGGTCTTGGTAATAATCAAAGCCGATTCAATCTGATCCCCCAATACCTGCCTGGCTCCCAGGGCCATGGACTGGGCCGCTTTACCAATGGCAACCAGCCGCAGCGGGCCATCCATGGGGTTCTTCCGTAACCAACTGTCGACAGCCGCCGCCCCCTCCACCTTGGCCAGAGCGGCCTGGAAAATGGCCAGCAGGAGATCTCTATTTTGTGTTGTCAATCTTTCTTGTTCCAATCAGGCTGGGTTACACTGTTCGCGTTTATACCGCCAGGAGCAGACCCTTGGGAAGCATACAGCTACGCCGAAACTTCAGCCGGAACGTTTTGATACGGATGATCATCATGTCCGCGGTGGTCGCCGCCCTGATGGTGTGGAAATTCGAATTCATCAATCAAGTCTACTTTCGCGATCAGCTGACCGCCACCGGCTTGATAATCAACGGTGCTATTGTCGGCCTGTTCGCCATTGGCATCCTACGCATGATCTCCATCTTTCTCCACTATATGCAGGAGGAGAGTGCGCTGATCCGTTTCCTGCGCAATCTGCGTGAGGGTGAATCGGACCCGCTCAACCGGATCCACAAAAAGGCGATCATCGCCAACCGTTATCGCACCATGAAGGGGCTGTTCAAGGCCAACTGTCCGATCAACCACGGCTCCCTGGCTTCCACCCTGGTGGCGAATGAGAGCACCCGAAACAGTCTGCCGAAATTCATCAACAATATTCTGATTCTCACCGGCGTGTTCGGCACCATCGTCTCTCTCTCCATCGCCCTCATCGGCGCATCGGATCTGCTCGCCAGCTCGATCAATGTGGGCGGTATGGGGATGGTGGTACACGGCATGTCCACCGCCCTCTCGACAACAATCACCGCCATCGTCTGCTTCATCTTCTTCGGTTATTTCAATCTCAAGCTAGCCGATGTTCAAACCAACCTGATCAGCGGTGTGGAACAGGTCACCGTGAACGAATTGCTGCCCCGTTTCCAGGTACAGACCGACAGCGCCCTGTATGAGTTCACCGGCTTGGTCCGCTCCCTGCAGGAGCTGGTCAACGAGATGAAACAGTCCCAGACAAGCTTCCAGGCGATGGAGCAGCGCATGCTGGATACCATGCAGAACTACCAGGAGCGGAGCGACTCCATGCACGAAGATCTGGCTGAGGTGAAACATCTGCTGAAACGCGGCTTCCGCCTGCACGAGGATGAATAATCGCGATGAATGACAGCTTCATCGATCTTCGTCTCAATCGGGAGAGCGGCCAGGGAGAGGACAGTTTCTGGCCCTCCTTCACCGACATCATGACCGTGATCGTGATGATCTTCATGCTCGCCATGGTGATCCTACTGTTGAGAAATATGGAGCTGCTCAGCCAGTTGCGCTCTACCATGCAGGCGGAGCAGCAGGCGGCGGAGCTGGCCCGCACCACCGGCGAGGAGAATGCCACCCTGGAAGAGAAGCTGATCGACCGGGAGTATGAGATCTCGATGCTACGCATGCAGCTGATGCGCATGGAAGAGAAGTCCGAGGAGCAGGAGGCCGCCATCACCAGCCAGCGGAACCAGATTTCCGACATCAGCCGTGAGCGGGATCTGCTCAATACCCAGGTTGCCAGAATCAACCGGGAGGGGGATCTGCTGCGCAGCCAGTTGGCCCATGCCAATCGGAACATCGACCGTCTCTCCAGCGACCTGGAAGAGGCAAGTCAACTACAGGTCGCGACCCAAGCCGATCTCGAGGCACTCAGACTCTCCTATCGCAGCCAGAAAGAGGAGCTGACAACCGCCCTGGCCAGCAACGCCACCACCACCCAGGAGTTGGCTGCACTGAAGACAGACTTCTCCGACCTGAAGATCAAGTACGACAAACTGATTCGCCCAGCCAGAACCTCCAAGGGCAAAACCGTGGTGGAAGTTCGATACTCGAAATCCGGTGGAAAATACCACATAGACTACAGGGCCCCTGGCAGCGGCAGCTTCCAATCAGTCTCGCGTAAGACACTGGACAGTCGCCTCTCCCAGCTGAAGAAGAAGAACAACAACCTCTATGTGAAGGTGATACTGCCCAAGGATAGCGGCCTCTCCTACAGCGAGGCGTGGAAGTTCACCAACCACCTGCACAAGAATTACGACTACTATTTCCAGGAAGAGGCAGAGAAAGAGCGTATTGTGGAATAGCTCATTCGAGCCATGGGAATGAAGGGAATTTCGCCCACTTATATGTGTCTAATGGTAGGTCGGGGATCTCACAGGATAATCGTCTAATTCACGCGGCCATGATCATGAAATACAGCGCAACCAGCACTCTGGCCCTGCTGCTATCTGCAGTCATCATCAGCGGGTGTGCCACTAATGTTCCAGAATTCATCCGTACTGCTCCTGCTGGCGACATCCGAGTAGATGAGGTTCAGCAGTCGAGTGAGGGATTCATCGAGAACAAGATCCGCTGGGGTGGCAGCATCATCTCGGTACGTAATCTCGCCGATGAGACCCATATTGAGATCCTCTCGGTAAAGTTGAACAAATCGGGAAAACCCAGAGAGAGCAGTAAAAGCCGGGGACGTTTCATCGCCCGCATTAAAGGATTCCTGGAACCCGAAGAGTACCCCAAAGACCGGCTTATCACCGTTATTGGAACTATCAGCGGCGTTGAAAAACAACCTGTTGGCAATTACGACTACCCCTATCCGATGGTAGATGTGGAAGGATTCTACCTCTGGCCGGAAGAGACCCCCTACTATCCGCAACACACCTACGACCCCTTCTATAACCCATACTTCTATCCCTACCCCTACTGGCGTAGATATCCCTACTATTGGTAAACCCATGAGACCGCTTATTTTTTCACTGATGCTTTTCGGGCTTATTGCCCTTGCAGGCTGTGCCTCATCGCCTAAGGTCGCCAGTGATGTGGATCGCAGTCTCACACCCAAAGAGGCCGCCACTGCACCCGGTGATGTGAAACGTCTGCAGTGGGGAGGGGTGATTATCGACACGCAGAATCTTAACGATATGACAGAGCTGCAGGTACTCGCCTATCCGCTGAAATCCAACGGTAGACCCGATGTAGAGGCCTCACCGGAAGGCCGCTTTATCGCGCAACAGGCAGGCTACCTTGAATCGGTTGACTACGCCAAGGGACGCCAAGTCACCGTCACCGGCAACTTTTCTCAAGTCCGCAGCGGCAAGGTAGGTTCCTCTAGCTATGAATTCCCTCTCCTGGTCGCTGATGAGATCGTTCTCTGGCCGAAGCCACAAACCAGAAAGGCCGAGCCCCGGGTTAACTTTGGTTTCGGTGTCGGTTCTGGCGGCAGATCCTGGGGCGGCGTAGGGATAGGCATAGGCTTCTGAGTCCTTAGCACAGCCGTCCCCTCTGACCCAAGCAATACACCCATTGCAAAATTCCTTTTTTTCCTAGGGTTATCAAACACATCGCCCCTAATTCTTCATCTCCTGTCCTTCAAGATCTCCCGCATACTGCCGATAAGACTAAAAAATCCGTGAAAGAGTGAAGGCTCTTTCTCTCATCATGCCAACCCGGCTTGAATCATTTTTGCGAAAGGTTGTTCACTGGTGGCTTCTGAATCTCCAGAAAATCATAAAGTAGAGCGACTGTCATCGCTGCAGATTCGATCACTATTTATCTGCGCCAAATCCTGCCGGATCAGGGGATTCTCCCTTGTGGAACTAATGATTACGCTAGCCATCATTGCGCTTTTGGCAGCGATCGGTATGCCGTTTTATAAGGGATACAAGGATACGGCGGAAGTGGGGGCCGTGATACAGGAAATGCAGATGATCGAGCTAGAACTGGAGAATCACAAGCTCGACTCTGGCTATTATCCGACCAGCCTCTCACAGATCGGCGTCAATATGCTCGATCCCTGGGGCAATCCCTATCAATATCTTCCCATCGAAGGTGCGGGAAATACGGCGAAAGGACACCAACGCAAGGACCACAACCTGGTGCCAATCAACTCCGATTTCGATCTCTACAGTATGGGTAAGGATGGCCAGAGTTCGCCGCCACTGACTGCAAAATCGAGCCAAGACGACATCATTCGTGCCAACGATGGTGGCTACTACGGTTATGGCAAGGACTACTGATCGATGCGATTGACCAAACAAATACTCAACAATCGCGTGTCACGTAGAGTCGTCATGCTATTCATAACCGCAGCGATAGTTCCACTGCTCCTCCTGGCTGCGATGACCCTCTACCAGATCCGATACAAAGTAGTAGAACAACACAGCGAAGAGATCCGGCTCTCTTCGAAAATGATCGGCATGGAGATTTTCCAGAGACTGCAGTACATCAAGGAAAACCTCCAGGTCATCGCCAGCGCCATCAATGCCGGTCACGATTTAGCTTTAAACGAACTCTTGAAAGCGGATTCCATGTTGTCAACTCAACGTATCGAAACCCTCTTTCAGATAGACAACCAAGGCCGTATTACCAATCTGTTCGGCAGTAGCGTATTGAATGGTGAATCACTCATTCAGCAGATTCATGATCAACGAATCCCCGGTAAGGCGATGTTGCTGGTCAGTCATTCTGACTCACTTGAAGAGAAGAAAGGTATCTACCTGATTTTACCGATGGATCGTGATAATCCTGTCGGTGATCTGCTTATCGGCCGTCTCTATCTTCCGACCCTTTTCGATACAGACCAACTCAATGTACGCAACGAGCAGATATGCATCCTGCATGAAAATGGCGTCCCCCTCTACTGCAACAAAGCTCACGATTCTGCTTGGCTCTCGAGCATTACATATCAGTCAAATAGCGGGAACAGCCAAATATCCACCTGGAAAGATTCTGAAGGCGAGGAGATCTTTTCTGCATACTGGCCCCTGTTTCTCGAACCCCACTATCAAATAGAAAAATGGACAATTGTTGTTGCCCTTCCCAGCCAAACCGTTCTCGCATCGGTTAATCAATTTCAGCAGATATTTCTCCAGGTTGGCGTAGTAACGCTTGGGCTGGTTATTCTACTAAGTATCTTTTCCATACGCCGAAGCATGGTACCGCTGGAGAAGATATTGAAAGGCACGCGTCAACTCTCTCGTGGCATATTCACCACCCGTGTCAATATCAGCGGCAATGATGAATTCACCGAGCTGGGAGAAGCCTTCAACAAAATGGCATCCAGATTAGGCTACAGCTTTAACCAACAAGCCAATCTGATCGATTTCAGCTTCAGCCTGCAACACGCCGGCACTATAAATAAAGCCCTCAATATTACTTTAGATGCCATGTCTAAGTTTGAAACTGCCGAGAACTTTGCCGTTGCATACTTTAAAAACTCGAAAGACACCTCTCAAGTCAGTTGTTTACAGCGTAAAATAGAGCAACACAGGGAACTCAGTGCCACCTATCCACAAGCAGATCTCGATATTCCGACCTCACACTGGAGCGGAAGCCTGAGCAGCGCAGTAGATCGTCTGCCTCTAATTGGTCAACTCGGCTTCAGGGAAGAGAGCGAAGTATCTGTGGTTCCTGCAATTAATAGACAGCACATAGAAGCCTGCCTGATCATCGAAAAAACCACATCAGATTCACTAGGCCTGGATAGACTATTCGTACTGACCCAGTTCAGCGATATCCTGGCATCCACCATCTCTAACATGAGATTAAACCAGCAACTGGAGTTCCAGGCATATCATGACCCCTTGACTCAACTACCAAACCGCAGACTCATAAAGCGGAAAATCGACAAAGCAATCAACAATGCGCAGAAGGATAATATGGAGCTGGCAGTCATGATCATGGATGTCGATCGTTTCAAAATGATCAATGACTCTATGGGCCATGCAGCCGGTGATGAACTGTTAGTGGAACTTGCCAATCGACTCAAACACTTCACCAGTCGACGCGACATCCTGTGTCGTTTCGCTGGAGACGAATTCATCTTTCTCTTCACCTCCAGACGTCGCAACCTCAAGGATAAACTGCCAAGAATCATCGAGCGGATCGATCGTGTCTTTGACGACCATTTCACCTTAGGCAAACGACAAGTCAGGATCACCGCCAGCAAGGGCATAGCTGTCTATCCGCGAGATGGTGAGAGCTATATTGATCTGCTAAAAAATTCCGATGCTGCAATGTACCATGCAAAACACCGAAAACCCGGTAGCTTTGCATTTTATAATCAGACCTTGCAAAGCAGTCTGATAGAGGAGATGGAGACAGAGCAAAATCTGATAGATGCGCTGACGCAAAAAGAGTTCGAGATATACTATCAGCCCTGCATCCACCTGCCTACAGGAAAGGCTATAGCAGTGGAGGCATTGATCCGCTGGAGGCACCCTCAGAAGGGACGCATTTCACCTGAGAATTTCATACCCATCGCAGAACAGACAGGACTGATCGAGCCGATTGGAAACTGGGTTCTAAAGCAGGCGTGCACAACTTTCGTAGAATGGAGCAGAAAGGGGTTTGAACTGGAGCACATCTCCATCAATGTCTCGAGTGTGCAAATACAAAGCCCTCATTTCGTCGAATTGGTTGAAAAAACAATCAAGTCCACCGGCATCAGGCCGCATCAGCTGGAACTTGAGATTACCGAGACTGCTTTCATCGAGGACTTCGAAGACAGCCTGAGCAAACTCAAGTCGTTAAGGGGCTTGGGGGTACGCATAGCTGTAGACGATTTCGGCACCGGCTATGCCTCCTTGAAATATCTCAAAGAGCTGCCAGCAGACCATATCAAAATAGATCGGCTCTTCATCAGCGGCCTGCCTAATAACCAGAGCGATGCAGCCATTATCTCTGCACTGATCGCCTTGACGCACAAGCTTAAGCTTGGCTTGATAGCTGAAGGCATAGAGACTGAATCCCAGCGATTATATCTGCTCCAAGTCGGCATCACCTTGGCTCAAGGGTTTCTTATGAGCAAACCTCTATCAGAGGCAGAGTTGCTGAACTATCTGGCAGACAACAATGTACCCAACAAAATAAATCGATCAACATAAGGCCCACTAAACAACCAAGCAGACCTCAAACCGATTTTTTGGCGACCTGATTGCGCAGATAGAGTGGCAACGCCTGCTCAGGAGAAACTGCATTTCCACGCTTAAATTCCGCCACTGCCAAGAGTGCAACTTCTCTGGCGCTGCAGAGCATCTGTTGATCAAACCCCGACAAATGGCCGTTCAGTCTCTGTTGCAGAAGATCACCTTCGGCCGCCCATCCAGAACCTACACCGTACCACTGCCCCTCGCTGGGTAAGCTGACAGATTCCGCCGTCGCCACAGCTTCGTCGATAACCATCTCGACCAGACCTTGATGATTAATTTGATAGGCTGCCCAGTAGAGCTCTCCCATGCGGGCGTCATAAGCAGGCAGCAGATATTGCTCTCCCCTCTCACGATAAGCCCGTTGCGCCAGCGCGGCCAGCGTCGATACCGGAACCACTGGCAGTTCTGCGGCGAAGGCCACCCCCTGAGCGACACCGGTGGCAATACGTACCCCGGTAAAGGAGCCAGGTCCGCGACCGAATGCCAGAGCGTCAAGCTGAGCTGGCTTCAGCTCCGCCTCAGCCAGAAGATCGTTCATCATGCCTAAAAGAAGCTCGCTATGACCTCGGGGTTTCACCTCATAT
The DNA here is from genome assembly GCA_050293225.1 of Sedimenticolaceae bacterium. Lineage (GTDB taxonomy): Bacteria > Pseudomonadota > Gammaproteobacteria > Chromatiales > Chromatiaceae > Thiodiazotropha. The sequence continues at coordinate 9,139 of JBNKMQ010000281.1, read as the reverse complement.
CTCAGCTCAATCTCACCATCAACCAGGAGGGCAGCGGAGCAGGCTTCTGTGGCGGTTTCAATAGCAAGCAACTTCATAATTAATTTTTACTATGTTCAGTTTGAAGGCGGCATAAGCGGAAGCCGTAAATTCTAAATGACCCCGAGTCATTAAGGTACTTTCAAGAGAGCTTCAGTTCACCGACAGGCATATTATCGATTCAGACAATAAACCTAAATAGAGGAACAAAAACCCTACCTTTTGGTTTTTTTTACAATTCAAGGTAGGGAATCTAGGTAGTCAAACAGAATTAAACAGCGCAAAGCCAGAGCGCTCATTGCTATCTACTTGTATTCATTAATGATTATTTATCCTGCGCTATTTCCAGATTTATTTACACTCTTATTTGGCACGAAACCCCAGTATAGCTATCTCGCTGTATTAAAAAGAAATATCCTATCTGGCACACAAAATGCTGCCACTGACGCACAAGGATACTTTGATACCTCTTGGAGATGAAGACAGTGAATATAAAGAAGCTTTTAATCGGGGCAGGATTTGCAACCAGTCTATTGCTTGGCAGTGCCGCACATGCTGGCATAGTGACCGACACCTTCACCGAGTCATTCAATATTAATTCCTACAACTACCTGGAAGATATCGATGCCGCAAAGGGCACTGGTCTGCAGGAAGCCAATCAAGCAAAGAGAGTAACAGGAAAGAATGTATATCTCTCCCGGTTTGACGAAAACCTGGGAACCCTGCTTGGCGTCGAGATCAGCTTTGAAACTGAGTGGTCGCTGACCTCAAAAGTCATGGCAAGTGATAAGAACCAGAAATGGGCAAAAGCAAGTGGTAGATCTATCAACCACCAACAGATCAGACTGCTGGATCCAAATAAAGAGATACTTCGTAACAAGGAAGTCGAAATATCGAGCTGTAAAGGTCAGGTTAGATGCCAGGATAGCGACACCGCAAGCGGCAGCTTCAATGGTAGCTTCGCCCTGGACAGTTTCGCTTTAAGTGATTTCATCGGTACTGACATGCTGCATTTTCGTGTGGTTCGCACTCTCATCGCTGACCTGACAAGTTGCGGTTTGAACGACCGCTGTTTTCAGAAGAACTTTAACAACGCCTGGGGTGGCAACATCAATGTCGCCTACACCTACTCAGTGCCTGAGCCTGCCAGCCTTGCCCTGCTGGGATTGGGTCTGATTGGAATCGGCGCCAGCCGGATGAAAAGACAAAAAGTTTAATAACTAAACATTTTCGATCCTTCGGTTTTTTGCCCGCCTTGTGCGGGCATTTTTCTCTCTGAAGAAAATTCCTGGAAAATCTTGTTAGGGCCTGGGAATGTGTAACCTGAGAACCAATCCGTTCCGATTGTCAGGCATCAATATCCGTCACATTTTCACGGTTCAGCTTTTTTTGCATGGCCTCCTGCATCCCCTGCAACAGATCCCAAAGCACCGGAATAATAAAAAGGGTTAATGCTGTTGCCGCAGCAAGTCCTGTAACAAAGGTCGAAGCCATAGTCCCCCAGATCAATGAGTAGCTGGGAAAGCCGATGGCCATCGGCAATAGACCTAAGGTGGTGGTAAGCGTTGTCAGCAGGATAGGACGCAGCCGGATGTGTACGCCTTCAATAATCGCCTCCCGGCGCGACATGCCGCTACGGTATCGCTTGTTGATGAAGTCGATCAAGACCAGGGCATCGTTAACCACCACGCCGGCCACACCGATCACTGCGATAAAACTGTTTATAGTAAACAGTGACTGGCTGACGAGCTTGCCGAAGACAACGCCTATCAGAGCGAAGACGATAGCGGAGAGGATGATCAGCGGCTGTAGATAGGATTGAAACTGAGTCGCCAGGATCACATACATCACCAGCACCGCGATGATAAATGCATAAGCCAGGGACTGAAAAGAGCGCTGGGTATCCTCATGCTCTCCACCAAAGATCACCGTCGCCCCCGGATAGGCATCCCGCAACTGCTCATAGTGAGCGCGGACGGCAGCCACCACCGCCGGTGTCGAGGTGGGCGCCCCCTCGCGGATATCCGCCTTCAGGCTGACCACCCGTTGGCCCTGATAGCGTTTGAGTTCAGCCGACTCGTTATAGGTCCTGACATCGACCAGATCGGAGAGATAGATCGGCCGCCCTGCATCTTCCACCACGGGTATCCTGAGGGCCTGCTCCGGCGTCTCCAGTTGCCCCGGATCGACATAGAGTTTGAGGTCAATCTCTTCGTCCACATGGCGGTATTTTCCGATGTAGCGGCCATCCAGCGCGCTGGCGGCGAGATGCGCCACCTGGCTGGCATCCAGACCGTATTCCGCCACCCGCTGCTGATTCACTTCCAGACGGAAGACCCGCTTGGGTTCACCACGATCGTCCTTCAGGTCGAGCAGATAGGGACTGATATCCGGTGAAGCCCGCATAAACGCCAACAACGCTTTGGCCAGAGCCGAGACCGAATCCAGGTTGGCGCCAACCACCTTGACATTAATGTCCTTGCCACTGGGTGGCCCGTCGCTCTGAGGATGTACTGAGATGCGGTAACCGTCTTTCTCATACAGGGGCGCGAGCTTCTGCCGCATCCGCTCAAGGTGAGCCAAAGGATCATCGAAGGTCTGCTCATCCAGCGACGGCATGGTCACCATCACCGAGCCGTGATTGTTGCCGTAGATCGGTTCGTAGTCCTCGTTAAAATAGAGACCGGCAAGACCGGAGGCCGCCTTTGCCATACCCGGTCCATCCTCCATCACGGTGTTGGCGATCTGCTTGACCCTCTCGTTGACCGCTTCGATGGGTGCATTGCTCGGGCCGATCAGATCCACATAGTAGAGCTTGTAGTCATCGGGAAAGAACTGTATCCGGATCAACGGCGCCTTGCCCGAGAGGGAGAGACCCAGGATCACCACCGAGCTGATAAACAGCAGGGAGACGACGGCGACAGACTTCAGGCGATGGGTCATGGTCAGATTGAGCAGCCAGTCGGTAAAGCGTCTGGCATAGTGCATCAGGGCGTTGTCCCGCTCCATCATTGCGGTAGGGCTCTGTTGCCTTGGTCCGAAATCGTAGTAGTGGATCGGCAAAACCAACAGACACTCGACCAGGGAGGCCACAATGGCAAAGGTCACCGCCTTGGGCACCAGGGCAAAGAACTCCCCCACATAGCCAGTCATAATCAGCATCGGCAGGAAGGCAGCCACGGTGGTCATGGTGGCGGCGATCACCGGTATCGCCACCTCCGCAGTGCCGCCGATGATCGCCTCTCTTAGCGGCTTGCCCTCCTGCACATGGCGATAGATATTCTCCGTCACCACAATAGCGTCATCCACCACGATGCCGGTGACCAGGACAAAGGAGAAGAGTGTTATCTCATTCAGGCTGTTGCCGGTGAGATACATGATCAACATGGTGATCATGAAGGAGAAGGGGATGCCGATGGTGACCAGGCCAGCGTTCCTGAAGCCCATGAAATACCAGATAATCAGGGAGACCAGGATGATACCCACCAACATGTTCATGCCCAGGGTGGTCAGGCCATCCTTGATATAGACAGTGGAGTCCTGGGTCAGAACGATCTCCACCCCCTGCTCCGCCAGGGCGGGTCTGAACTCATCCACCACCTCAACTACCTGTTCACGGATATCCATGGCATTGCCTTCATCGGACTTGATCAACTTGAGGCCGATGGAGGGTTTGCCGTTGACCGTGGCGATAACGATGGAGTCCCGATAGTCGAGCCCGATACGACTGACCAGATCTGAAACCTTGATCAGACTGCCGTCCGAATCCTTGCGCACAATGGTTTCGCGCACCTGATCAAGACTATGGAAACGCTCATCCAGCTTGACCAGAAACTCCCCGCTCTGGTTGGTATATTTACCCGCCGGGATGGTCAGATTGACCCGGTTCAACGCCTGCGCCACCTGATCGAAGCTGATGCCGAACTGCCGCAACTTCGCCGCATCGAGATAGACGTGGAACTCCTGAGTCCGTTCACCGGAGAACTCCACCTGCTGCACGCCGGGGAGCTTCAACAACTGCACCTTGACCTCTTCCGCCATCAACGCCAGGGCCCGGTTGCTGTGCTCGCCGATCAGATTGATCGAGATCACCGGCAACCAATCCTGCACCTTGGCATTCAGCAGGCTGGGGGGATCGACTCCCTCCGGCAGCTCATTGATGATATTCAGGACCTCGAAGCGGACCTCGTTGAAGAGCGCATCGTAGTCGCTGTCATCGACAAACTTGAGACGAATATGGGAGCGGCCGCTGAAAGAAGTGGCATTGATCCACTCCACATCATCCACCTGCTCCAACGCCTCTTCGATCTTACGGGTGACCAGGCTCTCCACCTCCACCGGAGAGGCACCGGGGTAGACCGTGGAGATGATCACCTCGCCGAAACCGAAATTGGGATAGCGTTCCGCCGGCAGCGCAAACAGGGTGATAAAGCCCACCACCATCAGCACCACAAACATCAGGTTGTAGAAGACCCGCTGTTTGAGAGAGAAGGCGACGACGGATTGCATGGCCGGTTACTCTTGGCTCAGAACAAACTGGTCGCCCGGCTTGACCTCGGGGGAGACCACACTGACCCACTCCCCTTGCGCGCCATTGTTACCGCCAAGATAGACCACCCGAACCTCGCTGCCGTCAGGACGCTTCAGCCAATACTGTTCATAGCGTTGAATCAGTGCCGCCTGGGGTACCCGCACCGCACCGGTTCTGAGGGGAATCTCCACACCCAGTTCGACCCGCAGACCGCCTCTCAAGGGAGAGACCCCTTCGGCGATCTCCAGGTCCAGGGTGATCTTACGTGAGGCCTCATCGAAGGCAGGAGAGGTCCGCAACAGTCTGGCCGGGACCTCAGTTCCCTGATCCGGCAGGTAGACCCTAAGACGCTCTCCCCTATCCTGCAGGGACTGGTACTCCGGCAGGGTCAGGGAGAAGGGAACCAACAGGCTGCGGTAGTCCCCCACCTCAACCACCGGCTCCCCGGTATTGACCCACTGACCCGGCTCCACATGACGCCGAATCACCCGCCATCCCGCCGGTGCCTGGATACAGTGACGCCGCTTCTTCTCCTGCAGATTCTGCTCGGCGATCTTGAGGGAGGCCAGTTGCACCTGGGTCTTATTCAGACTTCTCTTCGCCGTATCGAACTGGCTCTGGGATGAGCTGTTCTGTTGCAACAGCTGACGGATGCGTTTGACCTCTTTCTGGAAGTAGTTGAGATCGACCTGCAAGGCATCGCGGTCACTCGAATTGCTTGCCAACTCGAGATCGATAAAGGTCTGATCGAGACAGGCGAAGGGTGTCTCACCGATCTCATCACCCATATCGGCGTTCACCTCAGCGATGCGGCCCGCCATCTCAGCAGAGAGCACCAGGTGGGTGCGGGCGCGGGTGAAACCGGTATGGATCTCCCGTTGCACAGCGGTTTTGGCCGTGACCAGATCATCCGCCGCAGAGAGACGCCAGGGAGTTAAAACCAATAAGAGAGTAACAAGCAGTATGCGCTTTCCCATGGGCATCGATTCCATCAACCTCATGATTTTGTTGTTTCAGAAAGCATAACCCATTACCTCCTGCAATGGGCTTAGGGATGCCTATTCCGGGTTTGTGGGATAGGCCGCTTCCAGCTGTCGATAGACGTCGTCACTGAAGCTCTGGCTGTCGGCATCCAACTGGCTCAAGATCTCTGCCAGATGTTCATTGTCTTCACGACCCTGCCAGATCTTGATGTAGCTGCCATCCTTATAGCCATGATCCTGGCGGAAGAAGTTGAGCACGTTCTTACCGACATAGGTCTTGAACAGCTCATCGAAACCCAGATCTGCGGAACGCATGAGGGTGTTAAAGTGGGCGATATCCGCTGAGCGGGTCTGGATGGATGCGGCGGCCAACTGCTCGATGGATTCATGCAGGTCGATGGGATTACTCTGCTGACTCAAACCCTGCATAGCCAGATCCGCCGCCGCCTCAAGGGACTCACTATGCAGGATCAGGTCACTCAGGGCGAAGTGCCAGATATCGATAATCTCCAGGTGCACCTGCTGCATATCCGGTTCCTGGTGTTTCCACCACTTCCAGCCGTAGTGGTCGAGCATCTCCGCACACTCGGTCCATATCGCCCGATACCAGGCATAACCGGCCTCCCGCCAGTCGGGGTTGACCTTGCAGTTCATCGCATCCTGCAGTTCCAGCATGGTGAGGACTTTCTTTTTCATCGCTGACATCTTTTCTAACCACTCATCGAGCAGACCGACCACGGTCTCCACATAGTTGGGACAACGGGTCTTGAACAGACCCTCCTCTCTCGCCTGCTGGTACTCAAGATCTTTGCTCAGATCTTTGTTCAGCAGTTCACGGCAGATTTGGCTGCCATGACGCTGGATAAATTGCTCTTGCAACCATCGAGTGGTTGCATAGGTCGCCTCCTTGGCCAGGGTGTCACCCGGCTTGGTCGGCCCCAGTTCCAGTCCGATCACCAGCGCAGCGCCGGTCAGGGTACCACAATTCCCCCCCATGCGACCGACTCCGCCACCCAGGCCGGTGGCGATACGCATCGCCAGCTTCTCGTCCACGCCATAGCGCGCGGCAAACACCGACAGCACCGACTGGGAGCAGTTGCAGCCGTTACAGAAGCGCTCCGCCGCCTCATGTTGCAGAGAGGCCGGTGGATGGATCACTTTCTCTTCTGTCATCGAACTCATGTCTTTGGTTATGAAACTGCTAACGCTGCAGCAATCGCCAGGGTGGGTCAAGCCTTATCAACCTGATTCCCCTGGCGGCCAGCATCGCCTTCGGCCTCTCCGCTGCCACCCTGGTAGCCCTGATCCTGGTACCGGCGGTCTACTGCATCCTGGATGACTTCAATCTGCTTGCGAAACTGCACGATGAGAGTGATGAGGATGAAGCAGAGGCGCTCAATGCGGACGACAGCTGTCTGCTGTCCCGAACCGACACCTGATCAGCTAGCTGGTGGGGCCCCTGCCCCACCAAATATCCCGGGGGTTACAAACCAGCCAGAATCTCGGCAACTATCTTGCCGTCTACCGGCTGCAGGGCATGGCTCACGGGAGCCGTGACGACACGGGAACGATCTCTCAATGACACCACATTGTTCATATCCTGACTGAAGGCGGGCACCAGTTCGTCACCGGCTCCAATGGGGCCGGGACGCACCACTGAGACATAGGCGATTTCCGGGTGCGGCTGGCGGTTGAGCCAGAAGAGCAGATTGCCTGGCTGTTCGGGAGTCAGGTCGAGCAGCACCTCCCAGGAGTCACGCACCACACCGTAGAGCTCACCGGCGAAGAACTCCTTCACCACGCTGACGGGGAAAGGGTCGTCAGTTTCGTCCAACGCCTCCACGGCGCGCAGGGTGCCGAGATGGGGAGAGGCGATGGTGATCAGCGCCTTGGGGTGTTTCACCCGAGCTGTCACCAGCGCCATGCGTGCCACCACACCACCGGCGGAGTGACCGATCAGAATCACTGGTTCGCCCGCGTGACGTTGCTCGATGGCGCCAAGCATGCGACCCAACAGATCCGCCTGCAAGCCCACCGGCGCCATCGATGGGAGATCCACGGTATAGAAAACGTCGCCCTCTCCTCTACTTGGAGCAGGCAGGATACCCTGCGGCGTGGCGACACCGGCACGACGCCAGCCCTGTCGCTCCAGCGCCTGGCTCACGCCACTGGTCTCCCAGGAGGCGGCACTGCCCAGGTAGCCGTGAACCAGCACTGCTACGTCAGCCTGGGCGGCTGTAGAGAGGAAAACAAGCGCTAAGATCAGGAGACGTTTCATAGGGACCTCCGTTTAACTAATAATTGATGAATCAGTGTTGAGTTTGGGTTGATGGGGTTCCTTTGCTCACAGCCTTCGCCCCCTCTCCCTGGCCCTTTCCCGCGAGGGGAGAGGGGAATAAATAAATAACCACCTCAACTCAAAACTAAAAACTCACCACTCAAAACTCTTCAACCTACGCCATGCTCTGATAGTAGAGATTCTGCGGATGCTTGGCCTCAGTAAAAAAGTGGTAACGCTCCAGCACCAGCCCCAGATATTGGATTACGAAAGCCGCAATCGGCAAACGGGTCGACTCCAGGGAGTAGGCCAGAACGATCAGGATCACCGGCAAAACAAACACCATCAAGAGAAAACCGTAGCGCACCATCAGCAGGAACCCCTCTGACTTATGATGGAAGAACTCCCGCGTATTAAATGATCCACCCATAAAACCCTGGGCCTTCTGATGCAGATCGCTGTGGTGCACACCGATGGCCGACTGCAGATCCACCTTGCAGCGAAAGCGGGTGTTGCGATAGAGGGAGAAGCCACGGGTGAAAGCGCCCAACAGGGTAGCAATGACCGCCCAAGTACCGAAGAAGGCTACCAACTCAATACCCAGGTAGGCGGAGAAGGCCGCTGCCAACATGAAGCCGGAGGCGATACCAAGAAAGAGGAAATTCCCCACCGTCAGCGGCGAGTGCCAAGCCTTGATGAAACGCAGGCTGGCATAGATCATCGCGGTGCAAAGAAAGAGCACAAAGGTAGCCACTGTTCCCAATGCACCAACAATCAGGGTGATATCGACAGGCAAGGTTTCAGAGATCACAAACAGGGGATCGGTCCACTCCAGGTAATGAAACAGACCGTAGAGAAAGGTCAGCCCCATGGCGGCAGGCAGCGCGATGACCTCACGGGAGAGCCAGGAGGTCCGCCACTGGGTAGCGGCGCGCCAGGCTCGCTCGGGACGGCCCAGGTGGAACACCGAGGCAATCAGTCCGGCGATCAGCAGCACCAACGCAGTGAGACTGCCCATGGCATAGAAGCTCTCACTCTGTACCGGCAAAAGATTCGCCAGGGAGTAGAGCTGACCGGTGTAGAGGGCCAGGAAGAGTCCCTGGCCGGCACCGATCAGGGTGGTTAGAAATATTACCGAGAATGCGGGATGCATCTATTTTTCTCCGAAAAAATAAGTTTTAAGTTTTTAGTTGTGAGTTTTGAATCGGCGCTTGTCGCTTCGCTCAGTACTTCTTCGAAACATCCTGTCTTTCGCCATAAACCCATATCAACACTCGCATCTTTCTAAACACCGTGCGCAACGCGCACTCATCAACTTAAAACTAAAAA
>JBNKMQ010000280.1:0-11190 GCA_050293225.1 Sedimenticolaceae bacterium | reverse complement strand
TGACCGCGGTACGTGAAAAAAGTATCGGCACACGACGTCCGTCCTTGGCAATGAAGCGCGCTTCGATGCGGCTCAGGGCGCCGGTGCGGATCAGCGCCTCGAGCCAGGTGCCGAAGAAGGCGCCCGCCTGCTCCTCCTCCTCCTCTTCGAAGACATCACCGATGGAAAGTTCCAGCAGATCCTCTTCGCTGTAGTGCAGCATGCTGCAGGCCGCCGGGTTGGCTGATTCGATGCGTCCCTCCGGATCCAGCACCAGCAGCGCTTCGCCCATGTGGGTGATGATATTCTCCAGATGCTGCTTGGCGGCGGCCAGCTCTGCTGTTCGCTCCGCCACTTTCTGCTCCAGAATCCGATTGAGTTCCCGCTCCTTCTCGATCAGGCGGAAATAGGTGCTGATCTTGTTCAGCAGTTGGTTGTCGTCGATGGGCTTGAGCAGATAGTCGACACCGCCGACCTCATACCCCTTCTGTTGAAACTCCTCGGTCTTGAAGGCCGCGGTGAGGAAAATGATTGGGATATCCTGGGTCTTCTTGCGGATCTTCAGCATCGAGGCGGTCTGGAAGCCATCCATCTCCGGCATCTGCACATCGAGGATGATCAGGTCGATGCCCGGCTGGTTGATCGCGATATCCAGCGCCATCTGTCCCGAGGTCGCCTCGAAGATCTCAACGTCCATATAGCGCTCCACCAGGGTGCGCAGGGTGAAGAGGTTATGCTCATGATCATCCACGATCAGGAGTTTAAAGCCGGAGTATCTTTTCATTCGCCTCTACAAAGGTCTCGTTTGCCGGGCCAATCGACCCAGTTCTGCTCACTCACTGGCAAGCACCTGCTGAATGGCCTGTTGCATCATTTCACTGTTCAACGGGTCCTGCAGACAACCGTCTGCACCCAACTGTTTACACCGATCTGCCTCTTCAGCAGTTGGCTCCACCCCCATTGCCAGTATCGGTATTGTCTTTAAAGACAGCTTATTGCGTATCACTTCGATCGTATCATAGCCATCCTGCTGCGGCATCAGGACGTCCATCAGTACCAGGGAGAATGCACTGTCCTCGCTCAGGGTCTCTATCGCCTCCCTGCCGTCGCCAGCCGCTACCACTTCGAAACCCCAGGCCTCCAGTTGTGGCGTCAGTTGCAACAGATTGTTGAGGTCATCATCCACCAACAGCACCCGATGACCGCTGAATGGCGCCCTGTCTCTGACCTTTGTCTCCAGACGTTTACCGCTGACCACCGAGCCTGTGAACAGATCTCCGGAAGCGGCCACGCCAGGTTCTTCCACATCATCATGCAACTCGATTTCATGATCTGTTAACGTTTCAGTGTCGAACTCCCGGGGCAGACATAGGGTAAACACCGCCCCCTCTCCCTCCACACTGGTGAGGCGTATCTCCCCTCCCAGCAGATGAGCCAGTTCGCGACTGATACTCAAACCCAGCCCGGTACCACCATAGCGTCGGTTGGTTGATCCGTCTGCCTGCTTGAAGGCCTCGAAGATGAGATCATGTTTCTCCAGGGGGATACCGACACCGGAATCCTCCACCGCGAAACAGATTTCCTCCTCGCTCTCGCTGGGATAGAGTCGCAAGGTCACGGCCCCTTTGTGGGTAAACTTGAGGGCATTGGAGAGAAAATTCTTCAAAATCTGCCGAAGCTTCTCCTGGTCAGAGACAAAGGCTTTCGGCAGATCCGCATGCATAACCTGCTTCAGCGCCAGTCCCTTGGCTTCAAACTGCGGTCGCACCAGCGCTGTCAGATCATCTGCCAACTGATGCAGATCTATCTGCTGCAGACTCAGACTTGCATTACCCGATTCGATGCGAGAGAGGTCAAGGATATTGTCGATCAGCGCCCGCAGATCGGTACCCGCATCGTGGATCACCTGCAGCTGCCGCTGCTGCTCCGAGGTCAGCTGTTCACCCCCCTCATTCAACATCTTCGAAAGCAGAAGAATGGAGTTCAACGGGGTACGCAACTCATGGCTGACATTGGCGAGAAACTCCGACTTATAGCGGTTCGACTCCTCCAGCTGGCGGGCATGCTCCTGTTTCGCCTCGGCCTGTTCGGCATGGGTCTGAGCCAAGGCGCTGAGCTGCTCTCCCAGGGCCTTGACCTCAGAAGGCCCTCGCCAGTCAAAGCGCACCGGCGCATTCTCCCGCAGCACCAGCCCGACCCCATCGCGAAGTTTCTTACCAAACTGTTCCGCACGCAGGGCGATCCAGCGGGCAACCACCAGGAGTACGATCAGCGAGACCACCACAATGGTCGTCACCCGGCTGATCAGGACATTACGAAACTGATCTATCGGTGAGGGATCCACCCGTCGTCCCACCCAGAGCGGCCCAGACCCCTCAGTGGCAAACATCGGCACCCAGATCACCTGCTCTCCCTGCCGCTCCCAGAGCGCAAGACTCGGAGTGGCGAAGCGCTCCTTGAGGCCGGGAAAATCATCGAAGGCCTTGGCCTCATTAGCGCCTGACAGCTTATTCTCAAGATAGACACCGTCGTTGGTCACCCAGAGGGTATTGCGATAGGCGCGGGCCATGCCCCCTACATCGATATTGATCACCACCGCGCCCAGGGGCCTGACCCGCTTCTCACTGTCGGGGCCAACGATGGGGCTGATCATACGCAGGGTCATGAATCGACGGGGATCCGCCAGTCCCGCAGTGGGATTGAGGCTGATCTTACTCACCGCCACCCGACCGAACTCCTGCCGAACACTGCTGCGAAAAAAATCCTTGCTCGGCATATCCGGCTTTTTGATGGTGGGCTCCCACTGCCGGCTACGTGGATTCAGCTCAAGCCAGAAGCGTGGCTGCCCCTGCATGTCAAGAAAGAGGATTTGAAAAATATCGGGGTGATCCCTCAGGATACGGTTGATCCACTCCGAGTAACGTACCCTGGCTTCGTCGATCTCCTCCTCCGTTTTGCCGCTCTCCCCCAGGATCATGCCCGGCTCCGGCAGCTTGGCCAGTAGACGCAGCATCTCGTGTCGACTGGCCAGATGCTCATCGAGATCACGAAAGTCTGCGCGCAGATTTTGCAGATAGGCCTTGTGGTAGAAGAACTCGAGACGATCAAGAACGAATGGCAGATTACTCAGGACAATCGCGGTCAGCGGCGCGAAACCGAAGAGAAAGAGAAATATCAGTATCTGCGTTCTGAGTTTCACAGGAACCGGCCATTGCCCCCAGGACTAGGGCCTGTTAAGACTAATCCAACATGCCCTGCTGGGGGCAAAAACAGCCCCAGCCCTTCGGGTTGCGCCCCGAAGGAAGTGTCCTTGGGGTGTACCTGAAAAAACGCCACTCGGCATTGCTCGTCGTTCATTTGGAATAACCAAACTTCACTCCTCGCGCCCGTAGAAAGTGCCCTTGGGGTGCGCCTTGATTGGCGCTTTTTCAGGCGCAACAGGGCATGTTGGATAAGGTTAACTGGAATCACTCGGCCTCACTCCAGCAGCAGGCTTTCTCCCAGCCTTCAGCTCAAACCCACAAGTCGGCCGACCCTGTCCGTAGTATACATGTAGTACGAATACGGTTTGATATCTCGCGGGAAGGGTTCCTCATCGTGAGGATCAGACTATTTTTCTCACCATCTCCAGGACTTGCGCCGCGTGTCCCTTGGGTTTCACATCGTAGATGGCCTCACGGATAGTACCCGTCTGATCGATGATGAAGGTCGAGCGGAGTATGCCCATTCTTTTCTCGCCGTTTTTCTCCTTCTCCCGCCAGACATCGTAGGCCTCACATACCTCTCCGTCGGTGTCCGCCAGCAAGGTAACCGTCAGGCCATGTTTATCCCTGAAGTTGGCGTGACTGATGCAGTTATCCTTGCTAATGCCAACCACCCTGGTATTCAGGCTATCAAACTCATCCATCAGGTCCGAGAGTTCCACGGCCTCAATGGTGCAGCCTGTCGTGTCATCTTTCGGGTAGAAATAGATAATCAGATGGCCATCACTAAGCAGTGACTCCGATTTCACCATCTGCATATCCGCATCCGGCAGCATAAAGGCGGGGGCCGGATCTCCGGGCTTAAGCATCACAATACCTCCAGTGGATCTTATCGTTTTTGTGGTCGTTTCTGTGACTGGAAGATAGTTGAGAGAGAGACTTCTGGTCAACCTAAAAAAGTAAGCCTCATATTTCAATTTTTCATACTGAAATGTGCCATCGCACCGCTTCCTCCAATATCATGGCGAGGTAGGCAGGGCCAGAAAGAACATGCATAATAAACAGTTAGAGGAAGGGAACAGCAGACTTCAGCAGCTCTCTAAGGATATTTACGCCGGAATATGGACGACCGCCATCTCAAGAGATTGCAGAATCCGCCGATACCAGCACGCATAGGCGAACCAATATGTACGATGATTTTTATAAACTCGAAGGAAAACCCTTTCAGCTAACCCCTGACCATAAGTTTTTCTTCAACAGTAAAGGCCACAATCGAGCCATGGCCTACCTGCGCTATGGACTGGAACAGGGTGAGGGTTTCATTGTCATCACCGGTGGTGTTGGTACCGGTAAAACCACTTTGGTGCGCAACCTGTTCGAAGAGCTGAGCGAGATGAATGTTATGGCGGCTCAGTTGGTTACCACCCAGGTCGATCCCGACGATATGTTGCGCATGGTCTGTGCCTCATTCGGATTGGCCCATGAGGGACTCAACAAGGCCACCCTGCTGCACAACCTCGAAGCCATTGCCCGGGCCAGACATGCAGAAGGTAAACAGATGCTGCTGGTTGTGGATGAGGCCCAGAATCTTCCCGCCCGTTCGGTGGAAGAGCTGCGTATGCTCTCCAACTTTCAGGTCGACAATCGTGCCCTGGTGCAGACCTTTCTGCTCGGACAGGAGGAGTTCAAGCGCACCCTGCAGAGCCCAGGTATGGAGCAGGTGAGGCAGCGGATCATCGCCTCCTATCACCTGGAGCCGCTCAACCTGGATGAGACTGAAAAGTATATTTTCCACCGCCTGCAGCTGGTTGGCTGGAAGGAAGACCCCACCTTTGACGAGGGCGTCTTCAAGATGGTGCATGAGTTTACCGGTGGCGTACCCCGGCGTATCAACGCCATGTGTGATCGTCTGATGCTCTACGGATGCCTTGAGGAGCTTCACCACCTGGAAAAAGATGCCGTGCTCTCTGTCATGCAGGAGTTGGAGCAGGAGGTCAGCTTCGACCCTCCACCAGGAGAGGCCCTGGTTGGAGAGGCAACGGGACCCGGCGCCCCTCCCCTGGCTTCAGTCTCCCCTCTTCGCCCCAATGGTGAAGGCGTTACTGCTTCCGCTCAGGCCACGGCCAAACGAGCTGACTCAGAACCCATGCCCCACGCAGATGAGTTGATCTATCGAATTCAAGAGCTGGAGAAGGAGCTGGACGGGCTCAAACAGACCATGCGCAACGAGCAGAAGTTACTGCGCAAAGCGATCTTACTGCAGATGGATCTGGACGAATTCGAAGACTTTAAATAGGGATTATCTGGGCCGGCAAGCTCAATCGAGCGCCGGGCCGATAATTGCATCGACCGGCTCGAACCCTCGAGCCTCCAGCGCCTCAGAAATATCCTCCCAGCGGCAATTCTCCGTACACTCTTCCGCCTGCGCAATGATGCCAGTGGCAAAGCGATAGGCTTCATTGCGGTCCAGATCGTAGGGGATTTTCACCAAGCGAATAGCGTCAAAGCGCGCACTTGGCAGGATCATGAGTTGGTCGTTCATATCATCTCCGGTACAAACTCGGTGAGTCCTTTCTGTTGCTGGAAGTATCTTAATGGAAAATTCCCATCTGCTAACTGATGTTGATCAGCTCAGCCCACCATCCGTCGCATACAGAAAAACTATAATCTCGAACACGCCCAAATGACTGAGTAGCCATCTTGGGCGGGAGACCTGAGCGGTGCAGCAAGCACCGCCCCGGAAAGATCAGGTTACAGGCAGATCACTGCTACCCATGAGGAACTCATCGACAGCGCGGGCACACTGACGACCCTCACGAATAGCCCAGACCACCAAAGACTGACCCCGGCGCATGTCACCGGCGCTGAAGACGCCATCGATAGAGGTCTTGTAGGCCGAAGCCCCATCAGTGGCCGCCTTTACGTTGCCACGACCATCCAGCTCGACACCCAGCTCCTCGATCATGCCCTCATGCACGGGATGGACAAAACCCATGGCCAGGGTGACCAGTTCTGCTTTAAGTTCAAACTCGGAACCAGCGACTTCAGACATCTGCCAGTTACCCTTCTCATCCTTATTCCACTCGACCTTGATGCATTTGACGCCGGCCAAGTTGCCGTTGCCGTCGTCGACGAAGGATTTTGTGGCCACCTCCCACATACGCTCGCACCCCTCCTCCTGAGAGCTCGAGGTACGCATCTTGTTGGGCCAGTCGGGCCAGGTGACGCTTTTCTCTTCCTTCTCCGGCGGTTGCGGCAGAATCTCGAGTTGGGTGACTGAGGCAGCGCCGTGACGATTGGAAGTACCGATGCAATCCGAACCGGTATCACCGCCACCGATAACCACCACATTCTTCCCCTCGGCGGAGATGAAGTCCTCCACATGATCGCCCTGGACCCGATGGCTGTTCTTACGCAGAAAATCCATTGCGAAGTGGACACCATTCAGCTCTCTGCCGGGAATCGGCAGATCCCGGGGTTTCTCTGCGCCGCCGGCCAGCACTACAGCGTCAAACTCATCCAACAACTGCTTGACGGAGATATCCACGCCGATGTGGGTATTGGTCTTGAACTCGACCCCCTCAGTACGCATCTGCGCCATGCGGCGGTCGATAATCTTCTTGTCCAGCTTGAAGTCGGGGATGCCATAGCGCAGCAATCCGCCGATGCGGTTCTGCTTCTCAAACAGAACCACCGCATGACCGGCCCGGGCCAGTTGCTGTGACGCCGCCATGCCAGCAGGGCCTGAGCCGACAACCGCAACCTGCTTGCCACTCTTGTGGTCCGCAATCTGCGGCTTGACCCAACCCTCCTGCCAGGCCTTCTCGATGATGCTGTACTCGATGGTCTTAATGGTGACCGGCTCATCTTCAAGATTGAGGGTGCAGGAGGCCTCGCAGGGCGCCGGACAGATTCTGCCGGTGAATTCCGGAAAGTTATTCGTGGTGTGCAGGACATCGATAGCAGCACGCCAATCGCCCTTGTAGACCAGGTCGTTCCAGTCGGGAATGATGTTGTTGACCGGACAGCCCTGGTGACAGAAAGGGATACCACAATCCATGCAGCGAGCACCCTGCTGGCTGACACTGTCGTCTGGCAGAGGAATCACAAACTCATTGTAGTGAGTCACCCGATCCGCCGCCGGCGCATAGGTACGGTCCTGGCGTGCGATCTCTTTAAAACCTGTTGGCTTACCCATGATTAGCGGCTCCCCTTACCGGCTGTAGAAGCGGCACTCTGTTGCAATTGCATCTCTTTCAGTGCACGACGGTACTCCACCGGCATGACCTTGACGAATTTCGGCAGATAACGCTCCCAGTTATCCAGAATGCGCTTCGCCACCTCTGAATTGGTGTAGTGCAGGTGTCTCTCGATCAGCTGTTTGAGTCGAAGGGCGTCGTAGCGAGTCATATCGTGGCTCAGGTCCACCATGCCGTGACTCTCGAGGTCGCCACCCTGGTGGTCAAGCTCTTCCAGGGCGATATCTTCGTCCTCGATGGGCTCCAGTTCCACCTGCGCCATATTACAGCGATCGGAGAAGTTACCCTCCTCGTCCAGGACATAGGCGATACCACCGGACATACCCGCAGCAAAGTTTCGCCCGGTAGGACCGAGACAGACCACCACACCACCGGTCATATATTCACAGCCGTGGTCGCCGACACCCTCGATCACCGCCGTGGCACCGGAGTTACGTACGCAGAAACGCTCGCCACCGACACCGCGGAAGTAGCACTCTCCGCTGATAGCGCCGTAGAGCACAGTATTGCCGACGATGATGTTCTCTTCCGCTTTGTCGATCTTCGACTCCGACGGCGGATAGATCACCAGACGGCCGCCGGAGAGGCCCTTACCCACATAGTCGTTGCCCTCACCCGCCAGCTCCAGGGTAATGCCCTTGGCAACCCAGGCGCCGAAGGACTGACCGGCAGTACCCTTGACCTTGATGTAGATGGTGTCGTCCGGCAGACCGGTAAATCCGTACTTCTCTGCCAGACGGCCGGAGAGCATGGCGCCGAAGGTGCGGTTGTAGTTGTGGATATCGATATCGAACTTCACCGCCTCACCCTTCTCCAGGGCGGGCTTGGCCTTCTCGATCAATACCTTGTCCAGGGCCTTGTCGAGGCCGTGGTCCTGACCTTCGCAGTTGTAGATGGCCACGCCCTCACCGGCTTCAGGCTTACGCAGCAGGCGACTGTAGTCGAGCCCTCTCGCCTTCCAGTGACTGATCGCCTTGCGCATGTCGAGGCGATCCATCTGGCCGACCATCTCGCTCCAGCTTCTGAAGCCCAGCTTGGCCATCAGCTGGCGTGCCTCTTCGGCGACAAAGAAGAAGTAGTTGATCACATGCTCTGGCTTGCCGGTAAAGCGCTTGCGCAGTTCCGGATCCTGGGTCGCAATACCTACAGGACAGGTGTTGAGATGGCACTTGCGCATCATCAGACAGCCTTCGGCGATCAATGGCGCAGTGGCAAAACCGATCTCATCGGCGCCCAGCATGGCGGCAATGACCACATCGCGCCCGGTACGCATGCCGCCATCCGCTTGTACAGCAATACGGCCACGCAACTGGTTCATTACCAGGGTCTGATGGGTCTCGGCGAGGCCGATCTCCCAGGGGGAGCCGGCGTGCTTGATGGAGGTCAGCGGGCTGGCGCCGGTACCACCGTCATAGCCGGAAATGGTCACATGATCCGCATGGGCCTTGGAGACGCCGGCAGCGACGGTTCCCACACCCACTTCGGAGACCAGTTTCACCGAAATACGTGCACTGGGGTTGACGTTCTTCAGATCGTGGATCAGCTGCGCCAGATCCTCGATCGAGTAGATATCGTGGTGCGGCGGCGGCGAGATCAGACCCACGCCGGGGGTGGAGTGACGCACCCGGGCAATCTGCTGATTGACCTTATGACCAGGCAGCTGACCACCCTCTCCGGGCTTGGCGCCCTGGGCCATTTTGATCTGGATATCGTCGGCGTTGACCAGATACTCGGTGGTGACGCCGAAACGTCCCGAGGCGACCTGCTTGATAGCGGATCTTTCAGGGTTTCTGGAGCCGTCTTCCAGGGGATTGAAGCGCTCCGGCTCCTCACCGCCCTCACCGGTATTGGACTTGCCGCCTATGGCATTCATCGCCTTGGCCAGGGTGGAGTGGGCCTCATAGGAGATAGACCCGAAAGACATAGCCCCGGTGGCAAAACGCTTGACGATCTCGCTCGCGGGCTCCACATCATCCAGGGAGATGGGGTTGTCCGCCCACTTGAATTCGAACAGGCCGCGCAGAGTAAGGAGTATCTCATTCTGCTCATTGATCGCCTGGGCGAACTCCTGATAAGTGCCCCAGTCATTGCTGCGCACCGAGTGCTGTAGCTTGGCAATGGTCTGAGGCGTCCAGTTGTGGTCCTCACCACGCAGTCGATAGGCGTAGTCGCCACCCACATCAAGATGGCGGCGATAGATCTGCTGATCGCCATAGGCCTTGTTATGCCACTTCATCGCCTCTGCCGCGACCTCACCGAGACCCGCACCCTCAATGGTGGTGGTGGTACCGGTGAAGTAGGCATCCATCAGTTCGGTCGAGAGACCTACGGCATCGAAGATCTGCGCACCGCAGTAGGACTGATAGGTGGAGATGCCCATCTTCGACATCACCTTCTTCAGCCCCTTGCCCACCGCCTTGATGTAGCGCTTCTGCGCCTCGGCAAAATCGAGATCATCAGAGAGCGTGGAGAGCTCGCTCTGGATGGTATCGAAGGCGAGATAGGGATTGACCGCCTCGGCGCCATAACCCGCCAGGGTGGCGAAGTGGTGGACCTCAAGGGCCGAACCTGTCTCAACCACCAGTCCCGACTCGGTTCTGAGGCCTTTGCGAATCAGATGGTGATGTACCGCCGAAGTAGCCAGCAAGGCAGGAATTGCGATGTTGTCCGCATCCACCTTACGATCAGAGAGGATGAGGATATTGTAACCCTCTCGTACCTTCTGCTCCGCCAGCTCGCAGAGTGCAGACAAAGCCGCTTTCATACCTTCGGTGCCATCAGCCACCGGGTAGGTGATATGCAGGGTCTTGGTGCGAAAGGCGCCGGCGGTGTTGTCTTCGATATGGCGAACCCGCTCCAGATCCTCGTTGGTCAGGACAGGCTGGCTTACTTCAAGACGCATGTGGCTGCCCGCATCTGCCAGGTTGAGCAGGTTCGGCCTGGGTCCAATCAAACTGACCAGAGACATGACGATCTCTTCACGAATCGGATCGATAGGCGGATTGGTGACCTGGGCGAAGTTCTGCTTGAAATAGGTCGAGAGATGCTTGGCTCTAAGCGACAGCACTGAAGGCGGATTATCCGCCCCCATTGAGCCGGTACCCTCCTGGCCGGTCAGGACCATGGGGGTGAGCAGGAACTTGAGATCCTCCTGGCTATAGCCAAAGGCCTGCTGGGCATTCAGCAGATCTTCCTCGTCCGGCGCCATTGGCGCCACGTCAGCAGGCAGGCCGTCGAGATGGATCTGGGTCTGATCGAGCCAGTCCTGATAAGGCTTGGCCGTGGCCAGCTGGGATTTGATCTCCTCATCGTCGATGATGCGGCCCTGATCCAGATCAATCAAAAACATCTTGCCGGGTTGCAGACGCCATTTCTTGATGATCTTCTCTTCCGGGATCTCCAGCACACCCATCTCTGAACCCATCACCACCAGATCGTCGTCGGTGATCAGATAGCGGGCGGGACGCAGGCCGTTTCGGTCCAGAGTAGCGCCGATCTGACGACCGTCGGTGAAGGCGACTGCAGCAGGGCCGTCCCAGGGCTCCATCAGGGCTGCGTGGTATTCGTAGAAGGCGCGCCGCTCCTTGTCCATCAGCTTGTTGCCACCCCAGGCTTCGGGGATCAGCATCATCATGGCGTGGGAGAGAGAGTAACCACCGGCTACCAGCAGCTCCAGGGCATTATCGAAACAGGCTGAGTCTGACTGACCCTCAGGGATCAGCGGCCAGATCTTGCCCAGATCGTCACCG
>JBNKMQ010000279.1:0-3469 GCA_050293225.1 Sedimenticolaceae bacterium | reverse complement strand
ATGGACGGCATGAACGTAGTGGGCGACCTGTTCGGCGCCGGCAAGATGTTCCTGCCCCAGGTGGTCAAGTCGGCCCGGGTGATGAAAAAATCGGTGGCCTACCTGGAACCCTTCCTGGAAGCCGAAAAGGCCGAGTGCGGCGCCCAGGCCCAGGGCAAGATCCTCATGGCCACGGTCAAAGGCGACGTGCACGACATCGGCAAGAACATCGTCGGCGTGGTCCTGCAGTGCAACAACTACGAGGTGATCGACATCGGCGTCATGGTGGCCGCCGACACCATCCTGCAGAAGGCCCAGGAAGAGCAGGTGGACATCATCGGCCTCTCCGGCCTGATCACCCCGTCACTGGACGAGATGGTCCACGTGGCCAAAGAGATGCAGCGCCTAGGCATGAAACAGCCCCTGATGATCGGCGGTGCCACCACCTCCATCGCCCATACGGCGGTGAAGATCGAGCCCAACTATGAGCATCCGGTGGTCTATGTACCGGATGCCTCCCGCGCTGTGGGCGTGGCCTCGAATCTGCTTTCAGAGGAACAGCGCGAGGGTTATGTCGCTTCCCTGCGCGAAGAGTACGAGGCGGTGAGAGTACGCCGAGCCGGGGTCAACGAGGCGCGCAACCTGATCCCCATCGACGAGGCAAGGGCCAACCCCACACCCATCGACTGGTCGACACGCCATCCGGTGACCCCGGCCCTCTGTCAGGCCGACTTCAAAGTCCCCGAGGGGGGCCGCCTGATCCGGCTCTCTGAGAACAATGCCGCCGCCAGTCTGCTGGCGCTCGACGATATCCCTCTCGGCGAGCTGAGCAACTATATCGACTGGACCTTCTTCTTCCACGCCTGGCAGCTGAAGGGGCGCTACCCACAGATCCTCGATGACGAGGAGAAGGGCGAAGAGGCGCGCAAGCTGTTTGACGACGCTCAGCTCATGCTGGCAAAGGTGATCGAAGAGAAATGGCTGCACGCCGCCGCCATCATTGGCCTCTTCCCCGCCAGCGGGGATGGCGACGATATCCAGGTCTACGCCGACGATACCCGGGAGCAGCTCCTGACCCGATTCCACAACCTGCGCAAGCAGGGACGCCAGCCCGAAGGTAAGTACAACGAGTGCTTGGCCGACTTTGTCGCCCCGGTCGACAGCGGCAAAACCGACTACATGGGTGCCTTCGCCTGCACAGCCGGTATTGGCATCGACGATAAGCTGGCCGAATTCGAGAAGGACCACGACGACTACAGCGCCATCATGCTCAAGGCCCTCGCCGACCGCCTGGCCGAAGCCCTCACCGAGTGGCTACACGAACGGGTACGGCGCGACTACTGGGGTTACGCAGCGGACGAATCCCTTAGCAACGCGGATCTGATCGCAGAGAAATATGCCGGCATACGCCCCGCCATGGGCTACCCGGCCAGCCCAGACCATACAGAGAAAGACCTGTTGTGGGACTTGCTATCCGTTGAAGAGCACACCGGCATCTGGCTAACCGAAAGCAAGGCGATGGTGCCCACCGCTGCGGTCAGCGGCCTCTATTTCAGCCATCCCGAGAGCCGCTACTTCGCTGTCGGTAAACTGAACAAGGATCAGATAGCGGACTACGCAAAGCGTAAAGGGATGCCTCTGGCCGAGGTCGAGCGCTGACTGGCGCCCAACCTGGCTTATGAACCAGACGGGAGATAGTGGGGAGGTTTGACCAACCCGATCAGGCGGCAGGGTGGGGCCCTGCCCCACCAATATCCTTTGATTAAACCCCTAGAATCCTTGTCTTGGCGCTGAAGTCACTACCAATCAGATCTGATACCTATTTCAACCCAACTGTACCTTTCTTATCCAGCGGCATAGTGAATCCACTGAAGATAGGATTTGAACCAGAGGCTTTCATCAAACCGCTCAAATCGTAATTGATGCCCTTCCCCAGCAGCGCCTTGTAGAGCCCCATGCCGGCCTGGGCGAAGTCGAGGGAGACGGGCAGGTTGATAACGCCCTGTCCATTCTGTTGCAGATCAACCGGCTGGGTGATCTGCCCGCCGCCAACATCGAAGCCATTCAACTTGAGGTTGTAGTTGAGCTGATTCAAAAACAGAGAGAAGGCGTTGGGGTTATCCACCTCCAGTTGCATCATCAGTTTGGCACCGCTCATGCTTAACTTCTCCACATCCAGGGAGCGGACCTTGAGTTCCGGCATCTTGGGAATGGGCAACTCGCCACTGTAGCTCACCGGCACCCGCAGATTACCCAACACCGGCACATCAAAACCCAGTCCGAGATTGAGATCGTAGCCCGCTTTATCGGCATTTTTCAGCTGTTGATAGGCCGCCAGCAACTGCTTGAATTCCAACCTCACCGGCACCGCGACCTGGCTGCTCTCCTTGGCTGCCAGACTCATCCCCATCGGTTGTTCACCGGTCAGGAACTGGCTACCCAGGAGCTTCAGATCATAGTCGAGCCCTGACAGGGAGATACCCACCGGATTGGGATTATCGACCTGCACATCGAAGGCCAGGTCGACGCCGTTGAAGTCGAGCTGGGTCAGCTTCATTCCCTTCACCTCTGCGGTGGGCTTCTGTCCCTCCAGGGCCTGTCCGACCTCTTCCAGCGTGGCACAACCAGCCAATAGAAGGGGGAAGATCAAGGTCAATAGAGGCAGTGCTTTTCTTGCCATGGAGAGTGCTCCTGAAAACAATAGGTCAATCGTTAAATGCCATTGTTATCCATCAAAGCCTCTGATTACTACCCTTTCGTTTTAAACTTTTGTTGTAACCTAGCCCCATCAGTGCCAGCAGGAGCATCAGTGGACTCATAGCCCCGCCACCACCATCGTCGTAATAGTCGTCCCGGTAGAAATCCTCCAGGGGCAGCACTGCCAGATCTTCATCCTCAAAGGGGCCGTAGTTGACCTCTAGAAGATCGTAGTCCGCATCATAGAGCTCGATCAGCACATCGTAATACCCCGTGGGATAACCATCCAGTAAACGGGTAGTTACGGTATAGGCGTCATCGCTCAGGTCGTCTTCGATCTGGAAACTATTGGTGGTGTAGTAGAGATTCCAGGGCCCACCCTCCAGACTCAGATAGAGTTTGGCGTAAACCCAGGCGGTGCCACTATCCACATCCGCATCAAAATCGACCCGGATACGGTGATAGAAACCATCCCCATCGTCATCCCGACTGATTACGCTCTGAGCATCGATGATCGAGAATACCTGGCCGAGAGGATGGGCCACCAGCCGTTGCTGGGTGCCTGCCTCCTGCCGGCTGCCAGTACTCTTGAGCACCGGCGCCTCATCCACCGGCGCCGTCTCAAGCTGCTCCGACTGAACCGACTTCAGGCTCGATTTGGGTCCCTCAACGGATTGAGCGAGACGAGCCGTATCCTCCGCCGCACCGGCCCAGGAACCCGACAGAGCCAGGGCCAGTGCAGCACCCAGGACGCGCTCTCTTTTTGATTGATTCCACAACATTAGAGACCTCC
>JBNKMQ010000278.1:0-1557 GCA_050293225.1 Sedimenticolaceae bacterium | reverse complement strand
CAACTCCCATGGTGTCGAGAGCGCCGCACGGCTGGGTATCCCGCTGTTGCGTGCCGGCTTTCCACAGTACGACACCGTGGGTGGTTACCAGAAGACCTGGATCGGCTATCGCGGTAGCCGCCAGACCCTGTTCGATCTAGCCAATATCATGCTGACCCTGGAGAAGGGCGAGATTCATCCCTACCGCTCCATCTACGCACAAAAACCGGAATACCGGGAGGTGGCCCATGAGCCTGAAGCGGCGACTGCAGCTGGTGGGTTGCACCACTGAGGATAAGTGGATGGCGACTGCACTGAAGGTGGCCTTCGCCACCAGCGATATGAAACATGTGGACCAGCACTTTGGTGCGGCCCAGTCCTTTGCCATCTATGCCTTGGATCAGGACAAAGCCTGCTTCGTTGAAGCGGTGGAGTTCGGCAGGCTCGATATGGATGGTCGCCCCGAGGGGCGGAGAAGGGGCTCCACCGAAGGTGGGGATCCGACCCCCGGTGGGGCGAACGGCCCGAGCACTACGGAGCTTGAGGCTCCTGTGTCCCGCCAGCGGTCGCATCCCCACGGGGCGGGCCCCCTGCCCAACGCCTCGGGCCACTATGAAGATAAGTTAGTCGACAAGATCGATGCCTTGGAGGGCTGCATTGCAGTCTACAGCCAGGCGGTGGGTGCATCGGCCATCAATCAACTGAAGGCACGTGGCATTCAGCCTGTGAAGATCTCTCCCGGTGCCGCCATCAGCGGCCTGCTGACTTCTCTACAAGAGGAGTTGCGACAGGGCCCCGGGAGTTGGCTGGCCCGCGCCATCCAACAGGCTATGCCAGCCGATCCGTCGCGTTTCGATCAGATGGAAGCGGATGGTTGGGACGAGTGACTCCAAGCGAGAGAGATCAGTGGGGCCCAGCCTCACCGGATGAAATCGAACATTGGTAGAGGATATGACCTACACCACCAGCATGCTGGAAGAGACCGCCCGTGTTGTCGAAGTGCTTGACGGCGTGCTGATCGCCGAGACGCAAAGCCGTAGCGGTTGCAGCCACTGCAGTACCAGTAGCCGTTGCTCCACCTCGGTGGTGGCAAAGCTATTTGGTGTTAGACGCAAGCGGCTGGTGATGGCGAACAGTCTCAATGCCAGGCCGGGTGATCAGGTGGTGATTGGGATACCCGACCAGTTACTGGTGCGGGCCTCACTGATGGCTTATCTGTTGCCGCTGGTCGTTATGCTGGTGGTGACCGCCCTGGGTGACCTGGCCGGTATCAATGAGTTGCTTTTGAGTCTGCTGGCCCTGGTAGGGCTGGCAATGGGTTTTTTTACAGTGCGTTGGGTTTCCCGCAGCAGAACGTCGCAACAGTATGAGCCTCGATTGTTGAGGATCGTTGCGCCGGGTCATCAGCGGGTTGGGATGCCGACATAAACGAGGAGTTAGAGCAATGAGTGAAGCAGTCGCTGCGATCGTTGAAGACGATCCGGTCCTTGAGACCGATTTCGCCAAGGAGATGGTGCGTCAGATGCGGGCTATCGATACCTACGGTACCTACGATAGCTGGCCGGTAGACAAGATCCT
>JBNKMQ010000277.1:0-14108 GCA_050293225.1 Sedimenticolaceae bacterium | reverse complement strand
GCTATCCCATAGAACAGTTGGCAAAGAGTGGTGACTTTATCGAGACGGCCTACCTGTTGCTCAATAATGAGCTGCCGACCGAGTCTGAACTGGTCGATTTCAGCAGGTTAATTAATCGCCACACCATGCTGAATGAGACTCTGAAACACTTCTTCGACGGTTTTCACTATGATGCCCATCCGATGGCGATTATGGTGGGTGTGGTGGGCTCTCTGTCAGCCTTCTATCACGACTCCCTCGATATCAACGATCCACAGCAGCGACAGGTTGCTGCGCATCGATTGATCGCCAAGATGCCGACCATTGCGGCCGCCAGCTACAAGCACAATATCGGCGAGCCGATCATGTATCCGCGCAATGACCTCTCATACTGCGCCAATCTGCTGCACATGATGTACGCCAATCCCTGTGAGGAGTATGTGGTCGATCCGGTCGCGGAGAAGGCCTTGAATCTGCTGTTTATCCTGCATGCGGACCATGAGCAGAATGCGAGTACCTCAACCGTCCGCTTGGCTGGTAGCTCCCTGGCCAATCCCTTCGCCTGTATTGCTGCCGGTATTGCGTCCCTCTGGGGGCCGGCCCATGGTGGTGCCAACGAGGCGGTATTGGATATGCTGAACGAGATCGGCGATGTCTCTCAGATCGATAAATATATCGAGAAGGCGAAGGATAAGGATGATCCCTTCCGTCTGATGGGTTTCGGCCATCGTGTCTACAAGAAGTATGACCCCCGTGCCGGTATCATCCGTGAGGTCTGCCACGAGGTGCTGGAGAAGCTGGCGGATGACAACAACCCGATGTTCGAGCTGGCCCAGCGGCTGGAGGAGATCGCCCTCAGCGATGAGTATTTCATCGAGCGTAAGCTCTACCCCAATGTCGATTTCTACTCCGGTATCATCTACCGCGCCCTGGGTATCCCCAACAATATGTTCACCGTGATGTTCGCCATCGCCCGCACGGTAGGCTGGGTGGCCCACTGGCTGGAGATGATGGACGATCCGAGACAGAAGATTGGACGGCCGCGACAGATCTACAAGGGCTATCCGCGCAGGGACTATGTGCCCATGGATAAGCGCTGATTTACTCCATCACCGGGGCTTTGGTGATCTCACGCAACTGTTTCAGGTTGATCCCCTGGAGCGGTTGACGATCCAGAGGGTCGAGAGGGCGGTTGTGGATCTCTTCAGAAGACATTACGGTCAACTCGATGTTTACTCCGCCTGCGGTGATCTTGAATACCGGCACCAGCGCCTTTGTCCCGTTACGGAAGCTTAGGGTGCGCTGGCTCTCCCGCCAGGGGATTTTCATATCGCTGAGGGTGAACAGCACCTCTTCCGGCGTGTTCGCAAACAGATAGAGCCGAATCGGACTGTTGCTGTCGGCAGTGCCCTGATAGACAGAGCCCACCAGTAGGGGGTCGAACGCATCCAGGGCGTCCATGGCCTGCAGGGCTTGCTGACGCAGATGTTGAAGCGCTGCCGGCTGCTCGTCGCCCCTGAGTAGCCGTTGCTGTTCCCGTAAGGCCTCTTCCACCTCATCCGGGCTGGGCATCTGTTGCCGCCGGGTTACCCCCAGTTTCGCTGCAGCCTTCTGACAGGCATAGGCCATATCATCGGTCTGGTACTCGGTCATCAGGCGGGCGGCCTCATAGGCGATGCGCCTTTGCAGTTCACGTTTCATCGGTATTCAGGCTTGTGGTCAGAAGGGATCCTCGGCCGGAGCGACTGTGCCCGCGCCGCTGATACCGCCGTTCCCCGAGGGGCTTCTACTATTCACCGGTGTTGGCGCGTTCTTGGTTTCGAATACCTCAAATATAGCATTTGCACTACCGGCGCCAACGGGTTCGCCGGTGTCCACGTCGATCCTCATTGTAATCATATCCGGTGGCAGGTCAGGCACCTTCTCTTCGATACCGTTCAGGGCGACTTTCATGAAATCGATCCATGCGGGCAGGGCGGCTCTACCGCCGACTTCGCCTCGTCCCAGCGGCTCAACATTATCGAATCCGAGCCATGCGACTGCGACCATGTGGTGGTTGAAGCCATTGAACCAGGCGTCACGCTGATCATTGGTGGTGCCGGTTTTGCCAGCAATATCCTGTCGTCCCAATGCCCGTGCCCTGCGGGCGGTGCCATGCTGAATGACGTCTCTCAGCATGGAGTGCATGAGGTATTGGTTCTGCTGGGAGATGGCCCGTTTGGCGCAGATGGGTAAGGGTTCCTCTGCTTGTCCGGACGCAGCATCGGCGCTGTTGTCTTCAGCGATACCGGCATTGGTCGAGGTATTTGCTGCTTGAGCCTCTGCCTCTGCCAGTTGGGCTCGCATTTGACCGTCGCAGACCTGCATTGGGTTAGCCTGATAGAGGACTTCTCCCTGGTTGTCTCTGATCGAGTCGATGATAAAAGGCGTGACATAGTAGCCGCCATTGGCCAGGACGCTGAAACCCGTACCCATCTGCAGGGGAGAGACGGCTCCACTGCCGAGGGCCAGCGAGAGATCACGAGGCAGTTCGCTGGGATCAAAGCCGAAACGGCTAGCGTACTGCAAGGCGAAATCGATGCCGAGTTTACGCAACAGCCGTATCGAGACCAGATTGCGGGAGTGGGTGAGGGCATAGCGTAGTCGTGTCGGCCCGAAGAACTTGCCGCTGTAGTTCTCCGGTCGCCACTCGGCCTCCATAGCATCATCCTCGAAGACCACGGGCGCATCGTTGAAGATGGACGCCGGCGTAAATCCCGCCTCCAATGCTGCGGAGTAGATAAAGGGTTTGAATCCTGAGCCGGGCTGGCGCTTGGCCTGGATTACCCGATTGAATTTGCTCTGATAGAAGTCATATCCGCCTACAAGGGACTTGATCGCCCCGTTTTTCGGGGCAATGGCAACCATGGCGCCGGCGACCTCAGGGACCTGTGCCAGCCGCCAATAGGCTTCGCCATCGTCTGGTGTTTCGTTATAGAGGTAGACCAGATCTCCCTGCGTGACGATCTCCTCGGCTTTCTTGGGTGCCGCACCTTTGACGTCGTGATTGATATATTTACCAGCCCATTCCAGCCCCTTCCATTCCAGTGTGATGGTATCTCCCTGGTCTGTCAGGACATCGACGCTTTGATCATTGACCGTGGTAACGATCGCCTTAAGAAGGCCGGCCCCATCGGGCTGCTCTTTTAGAAATGTGAATAGGGTCTCATTTTCGGTTATTTCATTAATTGGGATATTCGCGGTGGCGCCCCGATAGCCATGTCTTTTATCGTAGGCTTGCATAGCGTTTCGAAGGGCTTGGTTTGCTACTTCCTGGAGATGGCTCTCTATGGTCGTCGTGATGCTGTAGCCTTTTGTGTAGGCATCCAGGCCAAAACGTTTGATCGCTTCAGCGCGGGCCATCTCGGCTACGTAGGGAGCCTCTAACTCACTGGGAGTACGGTGTAATTCGGCGGATATGCCTGCAGTCTTGGCGCTGTCGTATTCGGCGCGGTTGATCATGTCCAGGTCAAACATGCGTCCTATAACGTAGTTTCTGCGTATTAAAGCCTTCTCTGGATTTGTCACCGGATTGAGGCTCGAAGGGGCTTTGGGCAGACCTGCAATCATGGCGATTTCAGGAAGCTTAAGTTTATCTACGGTCCTGCCGTAATAGACTAAAGCAGCGGCACCCACGCCATAGGCGCGGTGGCCAAGGTAGATCTTGTTGAGATAGAGTTCGAGTATCTCCTGTTTTGAGAGCATGCGCTCGATCTTCAGGGCCAGGAAGATCTCATTGAGTTTGCGGGTGTAGGTTTTTTTACTGCTGAGAAAGAAGTTTCTCGCCACCTGCATAGTGATGGTACTGCCGCCCTGCCTTCTTTCTCCAGTGAGCAGGAGTTGGAAGGCGGCGCGGAGAATGCCTTGATAGTCGACGCCGGGATGTTCGAAGAAGCGATCATCCTCGGCGGCAAGAAAGGCTTGTATCATCTGTTCGGGTATCTGCTCGTAGTCCAAGGGCTCGCGACGCTTTTCTCCGAACTCGGCGATCAATAGTTGGTCGCTGCTGTAGATTCGCAGAGGGACCTGGAGCTGAACATCTTTCAGGGTATCGATGGATGGCAGCTTGGGTTCCAGATAGAGATAGACGCCGTAAAGGCCGGCGGCGCCTATTACTGAGGCCCCAAATAGGAATAAAACGAGGTATCTTAAGAGTCTGTAGAACAACTTCATGCGCTGGGTCACAGAATTAGGTGTAACGAAAAGACCAGAATGGTGCGTGTGAAAGGGGATAGTCTAGCAAAGATGGTGTCAGCTTTTTTAGCTTATTCGTTAAAAAATTGCTTCACATAAAAATCATTTGCTGCTATATAGTTACTTACTCTAGTTAAAGAGATTCCTCGCCAAGTTCTGCGGCATTAAGGATTGTTTAGGTAAAAAACCGCATGTCACTGTTCGGAAGAAAGAACCCGCCTCTGTTGGGCATAGACATCAGCTCTACTACGGTAAAGCTGCTTGAGCTGTCTAAGAGCGCCGGACGAAATGGGGCGATGTACAGGGTAGAGGCCTATGGGGTTGAGCCCCTGCCTGCCAATGCTGTCGTCGAAAAGAATATCGCCGAGGTCGATGCCGTAGGCGAGGCCATAAGAGCTGCAGTGAGGCGCTCTGGCTCTCGCGCCAAGCATGCAGCGGTGGCTGTATCTGGCTCGGCTGTGATCACCAAGGTGATCTCCATGCCGGCAGCGCTCTCGGATCAAGAGTTGGAGAGTCAGATCCAACTCGAAGCCGACCAATACATTCCCTATCCCCTGGAAGAGGTCAACCTCGACTTCGAGGTGGTAGGGCCGTCTGAAAAGAACCCTGATCTGGTCGATGTCCTGCTGGCGGCCTCCCGCAGCGAGAATGTCGATGACCGGGTGGGGGCACTTGAGATGGCGGGATTGACCGCCAATATCGTCGATGTCGAAGCCTACGCCATGGAGAACGCCTGCTCCCAGTTGATGGATCAGATGCCGGAACATGGCGAAGACCAGACCATAGCAATTGCCGATATCGGTGCCACGACGACGACTCTCAACGTCCTGCACAACAACAAAATCATCTACACCCGCGAACAGAATTTCGGTGGACGCCAACTGACCGAAGAGATTCAACGTCGTTATGGACTCTCACTGGAAGAGGCGGGGATGGCGAAGCGCCAGGGCGGCTTGCCTGATAACTACGTGCCTGAGGTGCTGGATCCATTTAAAGAGGCGATGGCTCAGCAGGTCAGCCGTTCGTTGCAGTTCTTCTTCTCTTCAAGTGCATACAACAACGTCGATCACATCATCCTGGCGGGTGGCAGTTCATCCATCGTCGGGGTTGATGATTTGATAGAGGAGAAGTTGGGTACGCCGGCCTCGGTGGCAAACCCTTTCGCCAACATGTCGGTGGCATCAAAAGTGAAGCATCAGGCACTGAGCGCCGATGCACCAGCCTTGATGATTGCCTGTGGACTGGCCCTGAGGAGCTTTGACTGATGGCGCGTATTAATCTACTCCCCTGGCGTGAAGCGGAGCGAAAAAGACGCCAACAAGAATTCGGCCTCATGGTCCTGGCGGGTGTGGTACTGACGGGACTGGCGATATTTGGTATCCACATGATGGTTGAGAGCATGATCTCTGCGCAGAATCAGCGTAACGGCTTTTTGGAGAACGAGATCGCCCAGGTCGAAAATCAGATCCGAGAGATCAAGGAACTGGATAAGACCAAGCAGAATCTACTTGCCAGAATGAATGTTATTCAAGAGCTTCAAAGCAGTCGCCCCCAAATTGTGCACTTGTTCGATGAAATTGTTGCTGCGCTACCGGACGGCGTTTTTCTGACGGAGGTTTCCCAAGCTGGGAGTAAGGTTGCCTTCAAAGGCCAGGCGCAGTCGAATGCTCGAGTCTCCTCCTTGATGCGAAACATCGAGGCTTCAGAATGGATTGGTCAGCCAAAACTGGATTATATTGAGAGCAAGGAGAAGACCGGTACCGGTTACAGTCACTTTATGCTCACAGCAAGCCAGGTATCCCAGGCTGAGGAGGAGAGCAAGTGAATCTGCAGGAGCTCAACGAACTCGATTTTAGTAATATCGGTGTCTGGCCGACACCCGTTAAGATGGTTTTAGTGCTCATTGTCTGTGTGCTGGTCGGTGTGGCAGGTTACTACCTCGACACTGAAGGACAACTACAAAGGCTTGATGCCGTAGAAAGAAAGGAGTCACAGCTACGCCAGGACTTTGAGGTCAAGCAGGCCAAAGCAGCGAATCTGGACGCCTACCGTAAGCAGCTGGAAGAGATGAAACAATCCTTCGGTACTATGTTGAGGCAACTTCCGAACAGAACGGAAGTGGCTGATTTGTTGGTGGATGTCTCCCAGACAGGCTTGGCCTCCGGTCTAGAGTTTGAGTTATTTAAGCCCCTAGCAGAAGTGCCACGGGAGTTCTATGCTGAGTTGCCGATACAGATCAAAGTGACTGGCGAGTACCATGAATTTGGTAATTTTATCAGTGGCATAGCGGCTTTGCCGAGAATTGTAACCATTCATAATGTGAAGATTGTTCAGAAGAACAGGCGAGATGAGTCTGGTTCAGACTTGGTCTTGGAGGCAACCGCAAAGACTTATCGTTACCTGGATGAGGAGGAATCACAATGATCACTCATTCAGTAAACTCAGTAGTGCGGGTTATCACCACGTCTATGCTCGTGGCACTGATAGCGGGATGTGCAAATCCGAATATCGATGAGTTGAGACAGTATGTGGATGAGCGTAAGGCTCAGCCGCCTGGCCGCATCGAGCCATTACCGGAAATCAAGCAGGTATCCACCTTTGTCTATGAAGCACAAGGGCGGAGGGATCCGTTTGTTGCGAGCGAGGACGAGAGGCCTGATGAGGCAGGTCTGGTGGAGGGTGGCATTTCACCAGATTTCAATCGCAGACGAGAAGAGCTTGAGGGTTATACCCTCGATGCCATCAGAATGGTAGGAATACTGGAGCAATCTGGGGTGACCTGGGGCTTGGTGAAAACCAAGGAAGGCACCATCCACCGCGTAAAAACTGGAAACTACATGGGGCAGAACCATGGCCGGATCATTCAGATCACTGAAGACAAGATTGAATTGACCGAGATCGTCCAGGATGGAACAGGCGGCTACAGTGAGCGTCAGGCTTCGCTAGCATTGGCGGAATAATCAAGGGGAATTCGAGATGAGAGGTTTGCCAATGGCACTCAGACAGTACTGGAATAAAACATACGGTAAGGAGACTCGACTCAGAGGTGTTTCCTTAATTACCCTTCTGGCGCTCTGTGTTTTTCCCTTCATGGCTATGGCTGGGAATGCACTCAAATCCATCGATTTTTCTGCGCTCCCTGGTGATAGAGTTCAACTGACTCTAGGAATGAGCGGAGATGTTGCAGAGCCTGTCGGTTTTACCACTGATAACCCAGCAAGAATCTCTCTTGATTTTGACGGTGTCAGCAGTGAACTCGGCTATAAGACCAAGTTGATCGGTGTGGGCCCCGTGCATAGTGTGACTGCGCTGGAAGCGGGGAGCCGGACGCGACTGGTAATCAATTTAACCCAGTCACTTGGTTATACGGCCGAGGTTGTTGGCAACAAAGTGGTTGTCACCTTGGATGTGAGTGGGCAGAAGAAACAGATGGTTGCTGCGCCTGCTCCCGAGGCAGCTGCTCCCGAGGCGTCGTCTACTGCGCCTGCTTCGGCTCCGGCCGCCAGGTCAGCTGCTGATATCAGAAATATCGATTTTCGCCGTGGTGAAGGTGGGGAAGGGCGTGTACTGGTAACGCTGTCCGATCCTTCAATCCCTGTTGATGTGAGGGAAGAGGCCGGGAAGATTGTTCTCGAGTTTTATGAGGCATCCATTGACGGATCCTTGCTCCAATCTCTGGATGTAATGGATTTTGCTACTCCTGTGACCAAGGTCGAAACCAGAAGGATGGGAGATAGCGTTGTCATAGAAGTGTCGCCAACCGGTGAGTTTGACTATCTTGCCTATCAGGCAAATGAGGTCTTTGCAGTCGAAGTCAGATCTCTGACTCGTGAAGAGAAAGAAGCGCTGCAAAAGGAGCGTATGGTCTACACCGGCGAGAGGCTTTCGCTTAATTTTCAGGATATCGAAGTCAGGTCAGTTCTTCAGTTGCTTGCTGATTTCACCGAGCTGAATCTGGTTACCAGCGACACGGTAGATGGCAAGATCACCCTGCGACTGAAGAATGTCCCGTGGGATCAGGCTCTGGACATCATTCTTAAGTCAAAGGGTCTGTCCAAGCGCCAAGTTGATAATGTGATCATGGTTGCGCCGACCGAAGAGATCGCTGCGAGAGAGCAACTTGAGCTTGAATCTCAGCAGAAAATAGAGGAGTTGGCTCCCTTACGTTCCGACTTTATTCAAGTCAACTATGCCAAAGCTGAAGAGCTGGCAGAGCTGCTGAAGTCTGAAGAGAACCGACTTCTGTCCGAGAGGGGCAATGTTACCGTTGATAACCGTACGAATACCCTGCTCATTCAGGATACAGCTTCAAAGCTGGCTGATATCCGCCGTCTGCTGCTGAAACTGGATGTGCCTGTGAGGCAGGTGTTGATCGAGTCGCGTATCGTGGTGGCGAACAACGACTTTGCCAAGGACCTGGGTGTCAGGTTCGGTGCCAACTTCGATGGCTCTTTCGACGACAATTTTACACTGACCGGTGGTGCCCTGGAGGGTCACTTAAGCAATACCAATGGCATTGCTCCAGGTATTGAGATTCCAGCAGGCTCCACCAACGAGGCGCTGATGGTGAACCTGCCTGTGACGGCCCCATCCGGAGGCGTCAACTTCCTGGTGGGTAAGGTTGGCTCCTATCTGCTGCAACTGGAATTGTCTGCCATGCAGACCGAAGGGCGTGGTGAGGTGATTTCTAGCCCTCGCGTGATTACTTCCGACCAGAATCAGGCCACGATCAAGCAAGGTGTTGAGATCCCCTACCAAGAAGCCAGTTCCAGTGGTGCAACCACTGTCAGCTTCAAAGAAGCTGTGCTGAAACTGGATGTTACACCTCAGATCACACCCGATGACAGGGTCAGAATGGATCTTGTGATCAACAAGGATAGCCCTGACTTCTCCCGTTCAGTTCTCGGTGTACCGCCACTGGATACGCGTAAGATTGAGACCACAGTTCTGGTTGATAATGGAGAAACAGTGGTACTTGGCGGTGTGTTTGAGCGTACTAAGACCAAGGATGTAGAGAAGGTACCATTCTTTGGCGATATCCCTTATGCAGGCGTACTCTTTCGTAGAACCGAAGACCGAGATCAGAACAGTGAGCTGTTGATCTTCGTGACGCCGAAAATTCTTAAAGAGACACTTCGTGTGAGATAACTCAGCTAAATGCTAATTAAAGGGCGTGCTCTGCACGCCCTTTTTTTTGTGGTGTTGAAAGGTCCGATGCGATTAAATATCAAGGATCATCATTTAGCTACGATTTCAATTCTTTGCGCTGAAAGCGATATTAGAACATTCCATGCAGATTAAGAACCTATTTTTAGTGGGTCCCATGGGAGCAGGGAAAACCACCGTCGGCCGCCAGCTTTCAGAGCAGCTGGGTCTCGAGTTTATCGACTCCGACCACGAAATACAGCGCCGGACTGGGGTGGATATACCAACCATTTTTGAATTCGAAGGCGAAGAGGGGTTCAGAAATCGAGAGCAGAGTGTTATCGACGAGCTAAGTCAAAAAGAGGGGGTGATTCTTGCTACAGGTGGCGGGGCTATTTTGAGAAAGGCTAATCGTCGCCATCTTTCATCCCGGGGATATGTCATATACCTGCACTGCACAGCTGAGCAACAGTACGAACGTACCTATCGGGATAGAAACCGGCCGCTGCTGCAAACCGATGATCCTTTGGCTAAACTGCGAGGACTATTGCTGCAGAGAGAGCCGCTGTATCGCCAGATAGCGGACCTTGTAATTGTGACAGAAGGCCGCAATACGCACTCAGTTGTGCGCGAAATTACAAAGAAAATAGAATCCCTGGATTGAAAAATTGGTGGAAAGGTCTTGAGTAACTGCAATTATGAACTAAGTGTGGATTTGGGTGAGCGCAGCTATCCCATTTATATAGGCGATAATATCTACGCCGATGAGGCTTACTACCGTCGCCATGTGCCTGGTAAACAGGTCATGGTGGTAACCAATGAGACGGTTGCTCCTCTCTATTTGGAAGAGACACTTCGGGCACTAAATGGCTTTGATGTATCTAGCGTGATTCTACCGGATGGAGAAGTATATAAAACACTGGATGAGCTGAATAAGATCTTTACTGCGCTGTTGGAGAGCCGATTCACCAGAAAATGTACATTGATCGCCCTGGGTGGGGGAGTAGTCGGAGATATGACTGGATTCGCTGCGGCCAGCTATCAACGAGGTGTCTCCTTTATTCAGGTGCCGACCACACTGTTGTCACAGGTAGACTCGTCGGTTGGTGGAAAAACAGGCGTCAATCATCCCTTAGGAAAAAATATGATTGGTGCCTTTTATCAACCGCTGGCTGTTTTAGCTGATACCAAGACCCTGATTACCCTGGATGACAGACAGTTGGCTGCAGGGTTGGCCGAGGTCATAAAATACGGCTTGATAGCGGATGCCGACTTTTTCGAGTGGCTGGAAGCAGAGATGGACAATCTTGTATCTAGAGATCAGAAAAAACTCGCAATGGCCATCGAGCGTTCATGTGTCTGCAAAGCTGCTGTTGTCGCCGCTGATGAGAAAGAGGCCGGCCAGCGTGCGCTTCTGAATCTTGGGCATACCTTTGGTCATGCCATCGAGACAGGTATGGGATATGGAGAATGGCTACATGGGGAGGCTGTCGCAGCTGGGATGTGCCAAGCAGCTGACTTATCGCACCGTTTGGGATGGCTGACAGAGAACGAGTTACAGCGAACTCTCGATCTTATAGCCCGCGCAGGTTTGCCCACCAGACCACCAGAGCAGATGTCCGAGGCTCAATTTCGTGCATTAATGTCGGTGGATAAAAAGGTTCTTGAAGGTAGGTTGAGGTTAGTATTACTGAAGTCAATCGGCAAGGCAGTCGTGTCAGAGGATTTTGACAACGACAAACTCAGTGAGACACTCATACAATATGGCCGCTGATTAAAAGTGAGATGATGTTTTGACAGAAGCAGAAGCATATTTCTCGACGCCTGAAGCGGTATCCAGGCTAGATCTGATTCGACACCTGATCGAAAACAGTGAGCTTGTGCCCTTGGTTAGAGGGCCTTCTGGCAGTGGAAAATCCCTGCTTGCCGCTCGTCTTCAGAGTATTGCGCCGAGTAATTGGGTGGTATGTCACTTTGATGCAGATGCTGCGATGCAACCCGAGCACCTGCTGGCACACATTGCTCGATGCATCGGTCTGCCATTGGCCGAGTCGAATGATCTTCGGCGCATCAATGAGCGCTTCGAGTTATTAAGACGGCAGGGCAGTGTGCCAGTTATGTTGGTGGATGATGCTCAGGCACTGCCACCAACCAGCCTGATTACCCTACTGAGGCTGTATGAGCGGCAGATTGAAGGCTCGCCATTGGCCAGCCTGGTTCTGTTTGCCAACGAGGATATCGACAAACTGCTGGCGACGCCGCAGCTGCAAATTATGTCGCCCCAGGCTATTCAGGTTATTGATCTGCCTGCCCTCACCCGGGAGGAGGCAGATGCCTTCATGCGCTATCTGTTTAAAAAGGAGGGACTGGATGAGGCGTTATTGCTGGATGCGAATAGACTCACTCGTCTCCACCGAGAGACGAATGGTGTGCCGGGTCAACTCGCGTCGGCGATTCTTGCGTCCGTCGGTTCAAGAGATGAAAAGGGGGGATCTCTCACCCCGGCATGGCTTGAGAAAAAGGTACTGATCTATCGCTTCTTGCCTGTGGTTGCTGTATTGCTGTTGCTGCTTCTCTTCCAGGGACCCATCAATGATCTATTTGAGTCTGATCCGGACAAGGCTTCTCCCAAGGTGGTTGAGATCGATTTGCCGGAAGAGAGGGACAGTCAGGTAACTCCCGCATTGGACAAGGCAAATGATTCCGTTTCAGAACCGAAGATTGCTTCTGAAGCAGAGGCCACTTTGGAATATCCGAAACCAGCATCCATGCAACCGCCGGCGGTATTGCAGCAGGAGAGTGAACCTGAGGAGGCACTTGGGGAAGAGGTTGTATCAAGTGATGAGTTAGTCGAGCCGGGGAATGTACAAACCCCTCAGCTTGATCAGCCTGCTGCAACAGACTCTCAAGAGACAATAGCCGCTGAGGAACAGGTGCAACCAGAGCAGAATGAAGCGGCTCAAGTTGATGTAACTGCCCCGACAATGGTTAAGGAAGAGGAAAAACCCCAGACGCCAGGGGGGCAGGTCGAAGATGAGGCTGCAGTTGCTGTGAGTGCAAGCGAAAGGGTTGTGGGCCAAACCCCTGAGAGTCCTGTGACCTACGGAATAGAGGGGCTCTCGCTGACAGACGGTCAATTATGGGTGGCCTCCCAGCCGCCGGGAAATTACACGCTTCAATTGGTCGCTGTTGGGAATTTGAAGTCTATTCAGAGCTTTATACGCAAGCATGGCCTCTCTGGTGAGGTCTTCACAATTGAAACACAGAGAAAGGGGCAGCCCTGGTATCCGCTACTCTGGGGCAGTTTTTCGGACAGGGAAGCCGCTCAATTGGCTTCAAAGCGATTGCCTCCCGCTATTCAGACCGCTGGTTTCTGGGCCAGGACTTTCGCATCCCTGCAAAATTAACCCTGATAACAGCTTGGGATTAAGCTTGCCTAGTCTGCTTAAGTTGAGGTAGTTTCTCTTTCAGGGCGTTGATCTATGCTAGAGGGTACTCATCTGTAGGTCAGCAATCGTTCTCTACCAGAGGGACGATTGTTAGGCGCTTCAAGAGGTGTGGATTCAGAGTTTGCTGATTTGAGACGGTCTGGCATCTTCTGTTCGGCACTTCCCTGGTTGTAATCGAACCGCTGGGATATCCCATGTGTGCTGGTCTAGGATCGATTTCTCGAGTATCCTACGTGGTTCTGCGTCTCTAAAAGATGTATGCGGGCGGCTGTGAATCGTCGCCGATAACTCCTTCTTCTGCGGTTGCTTAGTTCTCCGGCGTGATTTGAGTCAGCGGGTACGGGCAAAATGAGGTTTGCGTAATGAGCCAGGGTGTTTTACCACCGAAACAGGGACTATATGATCCCGCGAATGAACATGATGCCTGCGGTGTTGGTTTTGTTGCCAATATCAAGGGGGTCAAGAGCCATAAAATCGTCCAGCAGGGCCTTGAGATTCTTGAGCGTCTGACCCATCGTGGAGCTGTGGGCGCCGATCCGAAGGCGGGCGATGGCGCTGGTATCCTGTTTCAGATTCCTGATGCCTTCTTCCGTGAGGTGACTGATTTCAACTTGCCGGCTGAGGGCGATTACGCCATCGGCATGCTCTTTCTACCGCGAAATGAGGCGAGTCGAGCTGTCTGCGAAGAGTCCGTTGAGGGCCTGGTCAAGGCGGAAGGACAACAAGTCATCGGTTGGCGGGATGTACCTGTCAATAATAAAGGTCTGGGCTATAGCGTCATACCGACGGAACCGGTAGTTCGCCAGATCTTCGTTACAAAAGGAGAGAACTGCGCCGATCAGGACGCTTTCGAGCGGAAACTCTTCGTGATTCGCAAGCAGATCGAGAACCAGATCCGCCAGGCGGAGCTGGAGGGTGGTGACGCCTTCTACTTCACCTCCTTCTCCTCCAGAACTATCGTCTATAAAGGCATGCTGCTGGCGGATCAGGTGGGTGAGTACTACCTCGACCTGAGTGACGAGCGCATGGTCTCGGCCCTGGCCCTGGTGCATCAGCGTTTCTCCACCAACACCTTCCCTACCTGGGATCTGGCCCACCCCTTCCGCATGATTGCCCACAACGGTGAGATCAACACCCTGCGGGGCAACGTCAACTGGATGCGGGCGCGCAAGAACTCCATGGCCTCGGACATCCTCGGTGACGATCTGGGCAAGATCTGGCCGCTGATTCCGGAGGGTCAGTCGGACTCGGCCTGTTTCGATAACGCCCTGGAGCTGCTGGTAGCCGGTGGTTACTCTCTCT
>JBNKMQ010000276.1:0-1584 GCA_050293225.1 Sedimenticolaceae bacterium | reverse complement strand
ATCCGCCGCCATTAGCGCCATATCCTCAAAGAGTTCCAGAAATTCCACTCGGTCGATCATCACCCGATTGTCCAGATCAGCACGCATCAGCTGTTCATTGGCATCAACCGCACCCCGCAGTATCGCCTCCACAGAGTTGGCGATTGAGATACCGCCGGCACTGGTGCCGACCAGCAGGCAGGAGACTGAGGCATGACGCGGGGAGCCCGATTTGCCAAATCGGTCATCGGGCCACTGGGCTACCAGCAGGGCGTAATCGAGCAATGCGGAAGCGACGCCTTTATTCAGCAGTCCCGGCGTCAGCTGCCCGACTTGTCCGAGACCGAGCACGATGGCGCCGCCCGGTTTACCGTTCGGTTCGTCGTTGAAAAAGACCTGGTGCGTATCCAGCGGCCCCGGATAGAGCCCCAGATCGAGTCGCTGCTTGAGCGCCCCTCTCAGCCGATTATTGAGCACCGACTCGGCACTCAGAATGGAGTCGCCCAGATAGTGCCCTACCAACACCGGATGACGCGCATAGGAGAGATCCCCATGACGTATGGATATCTCGATGGTCGGCGCCACAGGTTGCTGTTCCAACTCCAGCATTGAAACCCCTCCGCCAAACCTGAAGTCTCGCAGATCCCCTGGGGATGGAATGGCATCGATGGGTGGCGATGCCGGTAGCACGAAGGGCTTGGCTGAGCGGGCGGCATCACGGGTGGTCTGCGGCGGGGTTTGCGGCAACAGGCTGGTGCCTCCCGTCATCAACAGATCGAGATAACCGGCAAATGCCCTCTTCCTCGCACAGAGACC
This sequence comes from Sedimenticolaceae bacterium, assembly GCA_050293225.1. Classification (GTDB taxonomy): domain Bacteria; phylum Pseudomonadota; class Gammaproteobacteria; order Chromatiales; family Chromatiaceae; genus Thiodiazotropha. The sequence continues at coordinate 789 of JBNKMQ010000276.1, read as the reverse complement.
GTCGTGGGCAGTCTCCTCCACATACCAGGTACCGATCCCCGGTAGTTTGCCGGAAGACCAGGGGACCGTACCGTCCCCCTCAGTCGTGGCGAGAAAGTCTAGGCGCTTGCGTCCCACTAACCAGGGTTCGTAGTAGTCAGAAAATTGATAGCCGATCACCGTTGCCGGCTGGCAACCGGCTACATAGCACATGTGCTGAGGATCCAGCGGGGAGGAGCGCAACCTCTCCCAGGTCTCGCCAGCCCGTTTCAGATCGCTGATATCGGCAGTACTCCATCGCGCTCTGAGGGTCTTTTTGATGTTTTGCCACAACTCGAGCTCGGTAAAGTCCACCTCTTCGGTGGTAAAGGGCAGCAACTCCAGCAAGCCCGGAAACTTCCTCACCAGATCGATGATCTGATCCGTGTTCTGGGTGATGTCGAGCAGGGAGAGTTTGGCCTGGGTGGGATTGTTTCCGGTGAGCCAGCGCACCGCTTCGTAGGAACCCAGGTTAGGCGTTCCCAACATCAGAAAGCGGCTGTTGGGCAGTTGGGTAATGCGTTGCCAAAGCGCAAAGCCTCGCGGATCGGCGATCATGGCGCGAACCACCAGTCCGCCCATGGAGTGTGCGACCAGATGCACCGGCTGCTGCTCTTGTTCCGCCCGTAGTAGACAGTCATCGAGCCTATCCATCAACTTATCAGCCGCTTCGCAGACCGAAAGTCGCCAGTCATAGGGAAATACTTCCAGGCGATGAGTGCGCGCGAGAAACTCAAGCAAGGGGGCGTAGAAGTCGTCGAGAATCCTGTT
>JBNKMQ010000275.1:0-24742 GCA_050293225.1 Sedimenticolaceae bacterium | reverse complement strand
AAGATACCTTTCATCGCTTCGCGTAACACATACTTCTCAGTCCGACCCTTGATGCGCATTGATGGCGGAAGCTGCGCCGCCATCTCTGCCAGATGGTGGTCGAGGAAAGCCGGCCGGGCCTCCATCGAGTTGGCCATGTCGACGCGATCTCCTCCCCAGGTGAGAATCTGTCCCTCCAGCATCGTTTTTATCCAGACATATTGCGCCTTATCCAGAGGGTGACGACCGGCCAACTTATCACCATCCAGTTTTTCAGCGATGGCAGCGCCGGGATCATAACCTGCCAGTTGTTGCGCAAAATCCTGTGACAGAAGATCCGGCACACGGGCTGCAGACGCGAGCCAGGGCTGCAGACAGCTGGGGGTAAAGCCTACTTTGTCGTTCAGCGCCTGATTGATCACCTCATCTTCCGCCAGCATCGCACCCTTGAACAGCTTGTTCTGTTCTGCAAGGAGTTGTTCCCACTCTGCCCTCTCTGATGGCGTCAGGTGGTCGAGGCCGTGCAGAAACATATCTCTTCTGAAGGCGGGGTAACCACCAAAGAGTTCGTCGGAACCCTCGCCGGTCAAAACCACTTTGTAGTTCACACTGCGTACATGGCGACTCATCAGCAGCTTGGCCACACCGAGGGTGTTATAGATGGTTCTTTCGGTATGCCAGAGGGTCTCGACAAAATTGTCATACAGATGTGAGGCGTCCAGCATCATCACATCCTGATCGGCGCCGGCACTTATGGCCATCTCCCTGGCAATGGGAGATTCATCATAGTCTTTGTTGTCGAAGCCAATGGTAAAGGCCTTGACCGGATTCTGTCTGGCAGCGGCAGCCAAGCCAATGATGGAACAGGAATCTATTCCACCAGAGAGATAACAACCCACAGGTACATCCGCTTCCAGACGTAACTGTACCGCCTCCAGCAGCTTCTCCCTGACCGCTTCGATCCACTCCTGTTCGTTATATTCAGCGGGACGCTCGCCCTCTTCCGGGAAAGGCATATCCCAGTACTGATACTGTTTAATTTTAAGTCGACCATCCACCCGACGAACATCGAGCACATGCCCCGGGGGTACCTGATGAACGCCCTCAAAGGCGGTCGAGCCTGGAACGATAGTCTGCATCAACTGATGATAGACACCCGCCGGATCAAAACGCCTGGGGACTTCAGCGTGAGCGAACAACACTTTAAGTTCAGAACCAAACACCAGGGTGTCGCCCACCTGGGTCCAGTAGAGGGGCTTGATGCCGAAACGATCCCGCACCAGCATCATTCGCTCCTCCTCTCTGTCGTAGAGGGAGAAGGCGAACTCACCACGAAGATGAGGCAACATGGCATCAAGACCCATACGCGGATAGAGATGCAGAATCATCTCAGAGTCGCTCTTTGTCTGGAAGCGGTCGCCACGGGAGGTCAGATCGGCGCGTATCCTCTGATAGTCATAGAGCTCACCGTTCATGGTCAGCATCAAGCGTCCATCGGCGCTCTCAAAGGGTTGTCTTCCACGAGTCTCATCCAGATCGACGATAGACAATCTGGCATGACTGAAGCCGATCCCTGGCATGCGTCGGATACCGAAACCGTCAGGTCCCCGGTGATATTGAATGGCGGCCATTGCCACCAGCGTTTCAGGATCGACCGGACGTTCCCGGTCGGCATAGATAAATCCAGCAATACCGCACATAGAGACCTTCAGCTATAACTTTTCAGGAGGGCAGACAGAAGCGCCATACGCACAAACACTGCCCCGCGGGCTTGCGCAAAGTACCAGTTGAATGGTGTTTGATCGAGACTGCGATCCAACTCCTCGCCTCGCGCCAGGGGATGCATGACGATGGCGCCGGTTTTCAGAGGCGAATCGGCATTTAACTTGTACGCCTTGCCATGCTCTTCGTAACCACCGGCAACCCAGGCGATGGCGTTCATGTAGACAACGTCCAGTTTGGGTAGCTCACTCTCCATGTTCCGGGTGGTACGCAGATTCAGACCTGCACCCGATAGCTCTTCGCGCTGATCCTTTTCGAAGGGATCATCCTCTTCACTGATGATCAATACCTCTTCAATACCCGCAGAGAATTGACTCAGATAGATCAGCAAGCTGCGAATGGTACGCATCCGTCCAGGCACACCGATGATACCGATGCGGAGTTTGTCGGGCTTGGCAACCTTTTCCGGTGACGCCAGTCTGGGGAAGGCCTTGAGGATGGTGTAGATATCGGCCATCGCCTGGGTCGGGTGTTCATCCGTACCATTGCCGCCATTGATGATGGGTATGCGCAACGATTCAAGCATCTCATACACTGCACGTTCGTCGCTGTCGCGCAGGACCACCAGGTCGCCATAGCCATTCAGCATCTCTCCCACGTCGTAGAGAGATTCGCCTTTGGCGATACCCGTGGTTTCAGGGTCGGTGATCGACATGATATCGCCACCCAGTCGATGCCAGGCGCTCTCGAAAGAGAACCTGGTACGCGTGCTTGGTTCATAGAATGCCGAGATCAGTATCTTTCCCGTCAACGGACGGGTGATGCGCTGGGGCTCAGTCTCGAACTTGGCAGCGAGACGACTCAACTGCACCAATTGATCGCGACTGAATTGCCGTGCAGATATTACCGGGTGGTGAGCAATATCCAGCAAAGGGACAAGATCTTCGACTAGCGCATCCAGAAGCACGCGCGGAGACTCAAAGCCCTGAACATCCAGCACAGGATCTTCAAGGGGTTTCTCTAAATTGGCTTGAAACTCGTTCACCATAACCTTCCCCCTTTTAGATCCTTAAACCAAAAGAGCAGCAATATCACGGGTACGATTGCGACCATGGCTGTCGCAGTAACCACCAATATGCCAAGTATGTCTGGCGAAATAATCATTATGCACCTTCACCGGAAACAACCGGTTGTGTGTTGAGTGACTTCCATTCGAAATTGCGCGGCGCCATCCACGTAGTGAGCAACACCAGGCACATGGAGACAGCTGCCGATACCAGGGCAGCCACATAGAAGCCGATGAGAAAATAACAGGCCAGGCCGATGGCGGTTCCCGCTGCCATGGCCAGGGTCGCACCTGTCGGATTGATGCTGCGCCAATAGAGCCCCGCAGCGATGGGCCAGATGGTGCTGGCAACAAATGCACCGGTAAAATAGAGCAGTTCCGCCAGGGTCGTCAGACGCGGCCAACAGAGCAGCCATGTGACAACACCCATGATCAGAATCACCCAACGCGCCATCTTTGCCAGCTCCTCGTCACTGGCATGAGGCCGGATATGGCCTTTATAGATATCGGTCAGGACCAGATCCGAAGTTGCCGCCAGAAGTGAATCCAAACTTGATGCCAGAGCGGAAAAGACCACGATAAAAACCAACACAGCGCCACCGACACCCAGCAGCTCAGCCGCCACCAGCGGTCCCACCATATCCGCCGATGGGACATTGATCTGCAATGCCGGTACCGTCAACGCAAGAAATCCGGCAACGATGGGCACCGGCGTCCAGAAGATTCCCGCTATCAGATAGGCCTTGAAACCGACACCCTCACGAAAGGCGAAGGCTCGGCTCCACCAGACATTGGAGTGGAAAATTTCACCAATACCAAACAACAGATTATTGAAGAGGAACATGATCGCAGCGGGGAACAGAAGATTCAGTAGTTGTGGCCGCTCTTGCAGCACCGCCTCATGCATCCGGTCAACGCCGACATTGGCGATCGCCATCACTGCGAGAATAACGATACCGATGAGAATAATCAGGGACTGTAGAAAATCGGTGCCGATAACCGCACGTAAACCACCCAGCAAGGTATAGGTGACACAGACCACCAGAATCACTGTCATACCGATGTGGTAGTCGATACCGGTAAGGGCATTGATCAAGACACCACCGGCCATGCCGAGACTCACCAGCCAACCAAAAGCATAGAAGAGTGAGATACCCAAAAAGACCCGCCAGGTGGTACGACCATAGCGCAGGCGGATAAAATCGCCGCTGGTAAAGCCATGGGGCATCAGCGTTCTAATTCTTCTGGCCAGGGGCGCAAACAGGATAAGTCCTACTGATCCCAGGGAGTAGCCGACCATACCCCAGATACCCATCTGCAACGCCAGCTGCGGCGCCGCCATTGTGGTGTTACTGGTCACCCAGGTAGCCATGGCCGTCGCTGTACCCAGGGCCAGACCGACTTTTCTTCCGGCCAACATAAAGCCTTCAAGACCGGCAGTTCGCCGGCCAAACCACCAACCGAGAAAGATCCAGACAACGCTGAAGACGGCCAGGATCAGCCACCCCAGATCGGCGTCTAAAATCGCATCTGCATTCAAAGAAAGACCCCCTGAATCTCAGCCAAGGCTTCATCGGTGCTCATCAGGCGTGCATATCTATCTTTCATGGTGGTGTCCGTTGCCTCCTGAAGCTGGGGAGTCACTGTTGCAATGCCGTCAGAGATCAATGTGACATAGAAGCCCAGATCACAGGCGTCTCTAACTGCAGTACTGACACACTCATTGGAGTAGACGCCGACCACAAACAGACCGGTGATACCCAGGTTACGCAGGACATACTCGAGATTGGTAGAGGTAAACACACCCGAGGCGGTTTTGTTGATGATGATCTCATCTCCATGGGGTGCGATTTCCGGTAGAAACTCCGCCTCTTTCGAATTGGGCGGCGCATGCAGATTGAGCCGCTTGTGCCCTGGCCCGCGATCCCGACCGTCCTGGGTCAGAGACTGTATGCGTGTGTGAATAACCTCCAGACGATTTGCACGAAAGGTATCCTGCAAACGCCTGACATTGGGTAACACCATCTTTTCCAGACGATCGAAGTAGTAGGCCTGGGACTCCGGCGGCAGTCCGGAGGTGGCAGCATCGGCAAAGACACCATAACCCGGTGCCGCATCGAGATACTGCATGTCGATACATAATAAAGCCGTGTTATGTCGCTCGAGGGAGTGGGTTCGTCCCGCTGCCTCGGCGATCTTCTTGCGATAGGCATCCCTCAGGGGATCAAGATTAAGAAAAGGATCTTTTTTGTTCTCGTTATCACCGGCCATCACGACTCCTCATTGGCAAGTTGATGCAGGGTATTCAGCAGGACATTGGCGCCCGCCTCGATATCATTCCAGGCGGTCCACTCAGCGGCGGAGTGACTTCGCCCCTCCTTACTCGGCACAAAGATCATGCCGGTACGGGTGATATTGGCCAGCTGTTGGGTATCGTGCGCGGCGCCGCTGGGCAGTCCATAGTGTTTGTAACCCAACGCTTTGACCGTCGACTCAATGGTCTTTTTTATCTGGCTGTCACAGACTACCGGCTGCAGCTGGCTCAAGATTTCAAACTCGAACATCAGGCCGCGTTTTCGGGCGATGGATGAGAGCATGAGACGGAAGGCATCGCTCAGGTCTGCCAGCACAGTGGTGCTCAGATCGCGAAATTCCAGCGCGAACCTCGCCTCCCCCGGCACCACATTGGCCGACCCAGGCATCAACTCCACTCGACCAATGGTAGCGACACTGGCATCGCTGCCGTAATCCTCCAACAGGCGATTGATCTCACCGGCAAATTCGACCATGCCCTGAAAGGCGTCGTTTCGCATCGACATGGGAGTGGTTCCCGCATGGTTGGCGACGCCAATCAAACGTACACCCCAACGGTTCAGACCGCAGATACCCTCCACCAGACCGATGCTCGCACCCAGGCCATCGAGCACCGGACCCTGTTCGATATGCAGTTCAACAAAGGCATAGAGGCTCTGTGGCGACCTGGCCGCCGTCAGCGCGTCCATGGCATTCAGCCCCTGGGCCTTCATCGATTGAACCAGGCTGGTACCGGAAAGATCTCTGGCGGAGTGAATCCAGTCAGGAGAGATAGCGCCACTTAGCGCCTGTGAACCAAACATGCCACCGAAACGACCCTCTTCATCGGAGAAGGCCACCAGTTCCAACGGACGCTTGAGACTGACCCCGCTCTCTTTCAGCAGACGCAGGGATTCAAGTCCGCAGATCACCCCCAGGGCGCCGTCGAGATGCCCCGCTCCCGGTACGGTATCGATATGCGAACCGGTCATCACACTGGCCTCATGCTCGTTCCAGTTGAGTCGTGCATGGATGTTTGCTGCACCGTCCTGATAATAGGTCAGGCCTGCCTCTTCGATTCGACGCTTTAACCACTCCCGCGCCAACATGTCGCCTTCGCTGAAGGCCATGCGGTAGATACCCTGATCCTCAGCCCGGCCGATGGCGGCGAGATCCTCGATGTCTGACTTAAGACGCTGGGAGTTGATGCTTAGGGTTTGAGAAGTCAATGTCCCTCACCCCCTCTCTTTGCGCCGAAAGTAATCAACAACACTGTCGCCAGGAAGACGATCCCACCGAGTGCGAAAAACAGCGTAGCTTTGGTCAGGCTGTGGTGTTCCACAGAGAGAGAGAGCGTCTTGCTCCAAGCGGAGAAACTGCCGTCGGGATATTCGCTCCTGGCACGAAAATAGTATTCACCATCCACGAGACCGGTGATCACCGATGCCGTGTCGCTCCCTCGATAGAGCGTTGTCGCTTGCGCAAAGTTTGGATCCTGACTCTTTTGCACGACTACTGATGCCTGCTGGATAACAGGCCATGAAAGTACAGCGACACCATCGTTACTAATGGTCTGGCTCAGGGAGATCTCGAATGGGCCTTCGCTTGCATCAACTGTTGTCCCGAACAAAAGCCAGGAGAAGATGAAAATCAGTGTATATTTGATTTGGTGGCGCATCGATCCCGTTTATCTTTGGGCCTTCACTGTTTACGATTGTTGAATAGAGTAAGCGACAAATGGAGAACTGACGGATTATTTTGTTTAGTATTCTAATATTTTTTTACAACAATTTCACCCGGCCATCTGACAAATTACTTGAACTAGGCCATAGTTTTTTTGATGTATTTATTTTGGACACGAACTTGTTATGCGTTATAAAAACAATATCAGCGATGAGATTCTGATCGCCCTTCGAAGGGTGATAAGGGCTATCGACCGTCACTCCAAGAATCTGGTCCAGAGCCATGGCCTGACTGGCCCCCAAGCGCTGTTGCTAACCGATATCGTACGCAATCAGCCCCTTACAGGCAGTGAGTTGGCGAAGCGCGCAAGCCTAAGTCAGGCCACCGTCACGGATATCCTCAAGCGTCTTGAAAGCAGAAACCTGATTGAGCGCAGCCGTGACGAAAAAGATAAAAGACGAATATTTATCAAGGCCACAGAACAGGGCGAGATCATGGTGAAACAGTCGGTACCGCTGCTACAGGAGAAATTTCAAAGCCGTCTGAACCAGCTCAAGGACTGGGAGCAGAATCAACTCCTCTCCTCTCTGCAGCGAATTGCGGAGATGATGAATGCAGAAGACCTGGACGCAGCCCCCATGCTCACTAGTGGGGCATTAACCGCATCACCCAAGGCAATCGAAGAGGCTGTCACACCACTCGCAGAGAAAAAGCCCTAATTTGGTGCGCTACTTTGCCGGCCAGTAATCGGTAGCAATACCATCACCCAGGTCAGCATCGATCAAACGCCTTCTCACCTCAAGCAACTTTTCCAGCAGTGCCGGTTCAGCTTGCTCATAGGCCTCTGCGTCAGGAGTCCTCTTCACCACCACACCCAAGAGTTCTGTAATGGCGTTACCGATGGAGTTTTGACTGATGGTGACGATCAGCTTGCCCGCCTCGTTACGATAGATCAGTTGCTTGAAGGCAGGCTGCCAACGGATGGAGTTGGCATACTTGGCGTCGACGATACAGCGATCTCTGACCTTCTTCGCGGTACCGAGAAAATCGTTATTGAAGAGCAGCACACTCTCCACCTGTTCCGGATAGTAGACATCCCTCGGCATCGGCGCATTGCGGGTGGAGACCTGACTGAAGAAGGTGCGATAGAAATCGATAAAGCCTTCCAGGATGGCGTCATACTCATGCCAGAAACGGATGTTCTTCAGGGCCTGGGCCCCGCCACGAATCTCCCAGCAGGGCAGCCCCTGGGGATAACCGGTCAGATCTATACCCGACTCGTCCGAACTGATCGGTTTCAACACCTTCAACTCCAGGGCGCTATCGAAAAACTCCCGATAGACATCCCGCATATAGGATTGAAAAAGACTGTGCTGACCGCCATCGGTCAGGTTGGGATTGCTCGCATCCGCCAGACTTGCCTGACGCAACTGCTGCATGGGAAATACCATGAAGTGGTTATGCAGCATGCGGATACTGGGCACTCCAGGGGAGGTCAGCGGCCAGGTAGCATCGAGACTCGCCTCCCCTGCCAGCAGCAGATGTTCCGCGGGATCGGGATAGGTCTCCAGCATATAGTCGATGATGATCTGGTTCATCCGATTCCAGACATGCCTGACATCCGCCGGTACCTGGGTGCGTCTTACCGGCCGACCCAAAGGGTTGAGCACCACCTTGGAGGTGTTGTAGATAATAGAGGTATCGAACTCGTTGCTGTGACCCAATGCCTTGCGATAGAGCAGGAGATTCTCCGGGTTCATCAACAGCCCGTTGTTGTGGATCAGATCATTGAGATTTTCCGTGCTGTTGAAAAACTCATTCGGTTTCATCCCCTCGGGCACATCCAGGGGAATAGGACGAAAAGGGTTAACGATCTCTCGGGGGCCGATCTCCATGTGAACTCCAGTGCTGCTTATTCTTGAAATAGAGCACCACTATACAACTGCCGGCGGCAAACCCGGCTCCCATAGATTCTTATGGGTCTATCGACGGATTTTACCACCCGTTAAATTGTCGCACCTCTGACAAAGCAGGGTTGTATTCTATTCCTGCGTGCTAACATCTCTTGAAAAGTGACAATAGTAGAAATAATAAACTTTCCTTTAATAAAAACAGAGAGAAGGGAAATCCGTGATCATTATCCTCATGGGAGTCTCCGGCTCCGGCAAGACAACGGTTGGCAAGGCCCTGGCCGCTGAGTTGGGCTGGCGTTTTGTCGAAGGTGACGACTACCATCCAAAGGAGAACCGGACCAAGATGGCAAATGCCATCCCGCTGAACGACGCAGATCGGCAGCCCTGGCTGGAGAGACTCTCATCCATCATCGACAAGCTTCTTGGCAATGGACGGGATGCAGTGCTCTCCTGCTCTGCGCTGAAAAAAAGTTATCGGCAACAGCTGGTGAGGGAGCCCGAACAGGTTCACCTGGTCTATCTTCACGGCGCCTTCGACCTGATCCTGCAGAGACTCAAGCAGCGCCAAGGGCACTATATGCCGCCAGAACTACTGCAGAGTCAGTTCGATGCGCTGGAGAACCCGGATGATGCACTCACCCTTCCTGTAGCACTCTCCCCGGACGAGATAGTCGCCAGCATCAAACAACAATTACGACCTGAGCCCCTCTCCCATGAGACAGGGGTCTTGCTGGACGGATTGATGTTCCCCGAAGGCCCCCGTTGGCGCGACGGCTGGTTATGCTTCACTGATCAGCATGCACAACAGATAGTCAGGGTAAATCTGCAGGGAGAGTCTGAAGTACTGGCCAAACTTGATGATCTGCCCGGCGGACTCGGCTGGCTCCCCGACGGAAGGCTGCTGGTGGTCTCGATGACACGACGCGAGATACTGGTGTTGGAAGATGGGGCTTTGCATCTCTATGCCGATCTCTCGGAACTCGCCAGCTTCCACTGCAATGACATGTTGCTGGATCACCAGGGGCGCGCCTATGTGGGCAACTTCGGTTTTGATCTGCATGGCGGTGAAGAGAGGAAACCCGCAGAACTGATATTGGTCGACCCCAACGGCAAGTCCCGTGTGGTGGCGGATGAACTGATCTTCCCCAATGGTTGCGCCCTGACCCCTGACGGCAAGTCACTGCTGGTGGCCGAGACCTTCGCCTCAAGAATCACCGCCTTCGATATTGATACCGATGGCGGCTTGAGTAACCGTCGCATCTGGGCCGAACTGGGGGATGCCTATCCCGATGGCATCTCTATGACAGCCAAGGGAGATCTCTGGGTCGCTGCCCCCAACCTCTCACGACTGCTGCTGGTGCAAGAAGGCGGTGAGATCCTGCGTACTATCCTGCCCTGGGGCGACCCCTACGCCTGTATGCTCGGCGGTGAGGATAACCAAACCCTCTTCATCGCCAGCGCCGAGACCGATGACCCCACTCTGGCTAGAGCGCTCAAGAGCGGTCGCATCGAAATCCTTAGGGCCTGTTAGCACTAATCCGATAGGCCCTAGTCTATCGGATTGAGTCTGATCTCAAGCGATAGACTCATCTTCATAACCGAGAAAGACCGGGATATCCTTGCGATAGCGTCGCATCACCAGATTGGCCAACAGTCCGGTCCAACCGGTCTGATGGGCCGCACCCAGCCCCTGCCCCGTCTCCGCATGGAAATATTCGTAAAAGAGTTTGAGATGGCTCCAATCCTCATCGCTCTGGAAAGGGCTGTCCCGCCTGAGGGCGGGAATCCTGCCGTCCGGACCCCGTCGATAGAGATCCACCAACCGTTCCGAGATCAGGGTGGCGATCTCCTGTAGCGTGAATCTCTGCCCCGGCAGATGGGGGACTTCATACTGAAAGCCGTCGCCGAGAAAGCGGTGAAACTTCTCCAACGCCTGCACCAAAGCGTAGTTAGTGGGCATCCAGACCGGCCCCCGCCAGTTGGAGTTACCGCCGAAGAGTCCGCTCTCCGACTCCCCCGGCAGGTAGCGGATGCGGGTTCGACCTATACCTGGCAGGTCCCCCAACTCCTGGTAGTGTTCATGCAACTTACTGAGGCTGCGCACCCCATAGGGAGAGAGGAATTCATCCTCATTCAATAGTCTTTCCAGGATTCCCGGCAACATGGTGTGATCCACCAGGGCCAACAGGTGTTCACCCCTGTCGTTCTCCCAATCGGGACAGGCGCAGACATAACTCCCTTGAAAGAGACCTTTCTTGTGCGCCTTCAGCACCTCAAAGAAGCGCGGTACATTTTCCAGCAGTCGCTTATCCACCACCTCGGTGGCGAACATCGGGATGAGACCGACCCAGGAGTAGACATCGATACGGTGGTGACTGCCATCGGGCGTGATCAAGAGATCCTTGAAGAAGCCTTGATCCAGATCCCACAGCGAAGGGCCATTGTCATCTCCCCCGTTGATCGCCTTGGCGATGGAGAGGAACTGTTTATAACACTGGATCGCAATGTTCTCGTAGTCGTTATCCTCAATCGCCAGTTCCAGCGCCATCACCGTCATGTTCAGGGCGAACATCGCCATCCAGCCGGTGGCGTCCGCCTGTTTCAGTGCATACCCCGGCGGCAGGGGTTTGGAGCGATCGTAGACGGAGATATTGTCGAGTCCGAGAAAACCGCCCTCGAACAGGTTCTGTCCTTGTTCGTCCTTGCGGTTGATCCACCAGGCATAGTTGAGCAAGAGTTTATGGAAGACCCGCTGCAGGAAATGCCTATCCCCCTCGCCCCGCTGGGTCAGCTCTGCCCGATAGACCTTCAGGGTACCCCAGGCGTGCACCGGGGGGTTGACGTCACCGAAGGCCCACTCGTAGGCGGGTATCTGGCCGTTGGGGTGGAGATAGTTCTCTCGCAGCAGCACCTCGATCTGCTCCTTGGCGAAATCCACATCCACCAGCGCCAGGGCGACACAGTGGAAGGCCAGGTCCCAGGCGGCGAACCAGGGGTACTCCCAGGCATCGGGCATGGAGATCACATCCGCCGCCTGCAGATGGCGCCATTGGTGGTTGCGTCCAAGCTTACGCCCTGGAGGGGGCTGCAGCTGATCCCCATCCAGCCAGCGATGGACCTCGAAGTGGAAGAACTGTTTGCTCCAGATCATCCCGGCCAGTGCCTGGCGCATGATTCGATGATCCTCCACCCCGCCCTCCGGCAATAACTCATCATAGAAGATATCGGCCTCGGATCGACGCAGGGCAAAGGTCTTTTCAAACTCGACAAAGGGTGACTCAAGGGCATCGGCACTCAACAACAGGTCAACCTGACGGCTCTCACCCGGCTCGATGGTAAGACGATAGTGGGCGCCAAATTTCGTCCCCTTATTGGCCGGGTTAATCACCTCCGACTCGCCATCGACAATCAACCGGTTGAAGGCGTCCTTCACATAGGGTGAGACCGATGGCACATTCCACAATCGCTCGGCATGGGACTCGTTTTCGGTAAACATCAGCTCTGCCGGCTCTGCACCATACAGGTGATAGCTGCCAAGGATCGGATGGCTCGCCTTCACCGCCCAAGCGCTATGCGACGATACTGCATCCACCTCAAGCAACGGCTTTTCCACCGGGTCACCCCAGGACCAGTTGTTGCGGAACCAGAGTTGCGGAATCAGATGCAGCTCGGCACTCTCCGCAGAGCAGTTCTTGACCGTGATACGAATCTGCACAGAGTTGGGAGAACGCTTGGCATAGCAGACATCCACATCCCAGTAGCGATCATCATCGAAGGCGCCGGTGTCCAGCAGGTTATAGGGCGGATCGAGACGTCCGCGGCGGCGGTTCTCTTCTACCAGATCGCTATACGGGTAGGCCTGCATCGGATATTTATAGAGGTAGCGCAACCAGCTATGGCTCGGCAAGGCATCGGTGTAGAAGTAGTACTCTTTTACATCCTCACCCCGGTTGCCTTGATTACCGGTCAGACCGAAGGCGCGCTCTTTCAGAATCGGATCGCGTCCGTTCCATAGCCCCAGGGCGAAACAGAGATGCTGCTGTTCATCGCAGATACCGCCCAGGCCATCCTCGTTCCAGCGATAGGCCCGGGAGCGGGCCTGATCGTGGTCGAAATACTCCCAGGCGGTGCCGTTGGGGCTGTAGTCTTCCCGTACCGTTCCCCAGGCGCGTTCCGAGAGATAGGGACCCCAGAGACGCCAGTCGCCACTGCCATCCTGCTGTTGTTGCAGACGCTTTCGCTCTTCATTCAGGTTTTGTCGATCCGGACTCACTGGGAAACTCCCTCCTCTTGTCTGGCCCGCTCCAGACGCCACCAGGCCTCCAGGGTGCAGGCCAGGGACCAGGCCTGGGCTGGAGCCCCTTTCGGCTGGTGTGGCGGATCGCCATCGAAGATCTCGCTGAGATGACCCAGACCCGCATCGGCGAGATGATCCGCCAGTGGGGAGAGGCGTCCCTGGGCCAATACGGCATTGCCGCTGACGCGATACTCCGCCAATGCATAGTGCCCCAACAGCCATCCCCAGACCGTTCCCTGATGGTAGGCACCGTCACGATCGGCGACGCCACCCCCATAGTGACCGCGAAAGGCCTTGTCCCGAGGTGAGAGCGACCTGAGGCCATAGGAGGTCAAGAGCTCACGGCCGCATACATCTACTACTTCTCTCGACTGCTCCGAACTAAGCGGGCTGTGGTGAAGACTGACTGCGAAGATCTGATTCGGCCGTATGCTGCCATCGTCTTCCCGGGGTCCATCCAGTAGATCGTAGAGCCCCATGCCATTATCTTTTTGGAACCTGTTGAAGCCTTTCCCGACCTCTTGCCCAAGCTGTCGAAACTCATCCGCCGATTGCCCCAATTTCTCGGCAAAGTCGGCCATGCTGCAAAGGGCGTTGTACCAGAGGGCATTGATCTCCACCGGCTTGCCGATTCGTGGCGTGACCACCCAACTGCCCACCTTGGCATCCATCCAGGTCAGTTGCACACCGGGTTCTCCCGCCGCAATCAGATGATCCGATGGATCCATGTGGATACCAAACCTGGTGCCTTTCCGGTACCAAGTAATTATCTCACTGAGGGTAGAAAAGACAGTCTCAAGACTTTCCAGGTCGTCAGTCACATCCATGTAGGCGCGCCAGGCCTCGATATACCAGAGCGCTGCATCCACGGTGTTGTACTCCGCCGTTTCACCCTGGTCGATAAAGCGATTCGGCAGTTGCCCCTGATCCACCAGATCGGCATAGCTCAACAGGATGTCCCGGGCGATCTCCTCCCGGCCGGTGGCCAGGGTCAAGCCTGGAAGGGAGATCATGCTGTCCCGCCCCCAGTCCCCGAACCAGGGATAGCCGGCGATGATGGAGCTACCGCTTTTGCCCGAGGGTAACTCACGTTGAATCAGGAAATCCTCGGCGCTCAGGAACAACCGGCCGATCCAATCGGGTGCCGCAGTGAAGAGACCAGTCTTAGCCTTATCCAGACGCGCTTGGTCACGATCTATGAATCTCTGCATGGAAGCGGTCAGATCGAAATCGATCTCCGGCTCCAAGCTCACAGCAAAACCCACCCATTCATCGGCTTTCAGTTCATAATCCAGGCGAACCACAGAGAGGTTGTTATCCACACAAGAGAGCCCTCGCTGACACTCCTGCTTAAGCTCAAAGCCTTCGTACCAGTGCTGCCAGGGTTCGACTTCCGCGGGGGTAGAGATCATTCGCAGCTGTTCGCCCTGGGGCCAGTTGACCTCAAGCTGATGATCGGAAGCGGAGACCGAGGGGGTCCCTTCGCTGATGGAGGTAACCCCATGGTGATCGCGGCGATTGACCAGCAGGTCGACCTTCAAGTTGGCCGCTTCGTCGGAGCCGCTATATCGATATGCCACATAGGTGGTGGCCTGACCCGGTTCCATCCAGACTCTTATCTCAAGATTCGCCGCACCGATGGCATACCGCCAGACCGGCATTCGTCCCATAAGCTCGAAGCTTTCAAGAAAGCGGTAACCAGAAGGCTCGATCACATCCCCATACCAGCGATTGCTGAACAGGGGCCAGTTGCGAGCGGAGAGATTGAGGCTCGCATCGGCCTTGGTCACCATCAGGTGGCGGTCCAGGGCAGCGGTCAGCGGTGAGATCAGCAGACCGTGATAGCGTCGGCTCAGGCTGCTTGCGATGTTGCCGCCGGCATAACCGCCCTTGCCGTTGCTCAGCCACCACTCGCGCGCTTCCGCCTGCTGCAGATCGCCACAGATCTCTCTGCCGAATCGAATTGAGTGAGGCACCGCTAACCGCCCTCGCGAAATCCGGGATAGAGGGTCATACCGCCATCCACAAACAGGCTGGTGCCGGTGACATAGTCGGAGTCGTCCGATGCGAGCCAGACAGCGGCCTTGGCGATATCCGCCGGATCACCAATACGCTCGTAAGGGATCAGGTTGAGCAGCGAAGCCTCCGCTTCCGGCGTCTCCCAGGCCTCCCGGTTGATCGGCGTGCGGATCGCACCGGGTGCTATCCCATTGACGCGGATCTTCTGATGCGCAAGCTCCTGCGCCACGCTCTGCATGAACATCAACACCCCTCCCTTGGAGGTGGCGTAGTTGACATGGCCTGCCCAGGGGATCACCTCATGCACTGAGGACATACAGATCACCTTGCCCGCTGCGCAAGAGAGCTCCGGCACCACCCCCCGACGCAGGAACTCCTTCGCCGCCTCCCGGGTACACAGGAACTGGCCGGTGAGATTGACCTCCATCACCTTGTTCCACTGCGCCAGGGTCATATCGACAAAGGGGGCGTCCCGTTGAATGCCGGCATTGTTGACCAGGATATCGATGCTGCCCCAGATGCGGATCATCTCGGCGAACATCCGCTGCACATCATCCTCGCTGCTGACATCGGCGTGGATTGCCATTGCCTCGCCGCCGGCCGTTTTGATCTCATTCACCAGTGCCTGGGCGGCGGGCTCATCCACCACATAGTTGATCACCACCTTGGCCCCGGCCATAGCCAGTCCCCTGGCGACGGCGGCACCGATTCCGGAGTTGGCTCCGGTCACCAGTGCTCTCTGTCCTTCTAGAGGCTTGCTATTCCGTAGAGTCATATTTCCCCTCTCCATTTTTGTTGTATGACTATCCTAGCCAGATTTGATGACAATCGCATGCTATCAATTCCAGACAGTTGTCACGGTTTGTAAAACTCTGCTGGCATCTCTGGAAAGCGCTGACCAACCACCTGACCTGACACGGCAGTTGTGAGACAATCGCCCGCTTTCGATCGACCCTGTACCCAGATGAGCAACTCTGTAAATATCAGCACCCCTTTCGAGCCAGTCCTACCCGCCAAAGCGGAAGAGCGTCTGCAGTGGGGCGCCCTCTACGGCAGTGCCGGCGCACTGGCCATCGCCAATGCGGCAAAACAGCATGCCGGCTTGATTCTGGCGGTGACCATGGATGTCCAGTCGGCCTCCCGCTTAGAGCAGGAGTTGGGGTTCTTCCTGCACAGCAGCGGGATTCCGGTGATCAACTTCCCCGACTGGGAGACCCTGCCCTACGATCTCTTCTCTCCCCTGCCGGAGCTGATCTCCCAACGCTTGCAGACCCTGTATCGACTGCCGAGGATGAAACAGGGGGTGCTGGTCACCCCTATCTCCACCCTGATGCAGCGTCTACCGCCCCAGGACTTCCTGGATGCCAACAGTCTGATGCTGGAGAAGGGAGATCAGCTCGATATCGATGCCACCCGGCGCAAGCTGGAGCAGAGCGGTTACCAATGTGTCTCCCAGGTCCTCAGCCACGGCGAGTTTGCGGTGAGGGGATCACTGATCGACATCTACCCCATGGGCAGTCAGGCGCCCTATCGCATCGATCTGTTTGACGACGAGGTCGACAGCATCCGCCTGTTCGATCCCGAGACCCAGCGTTCAGCGGAGAAACTCGATCGCATCGAACTGCTGCCGGCGAGGGAGTTCCCCCTGGATGAGGAGGCCATCACCCTCTTTCGGCGCAACTACCGGGTGCAGTTCGAGGGGGATCTGCAGCGGAGCCTGATCTATCAGGATGTCTCCGAGGGCAAACTGCCCAGTGGTATCGAATACTATCTCCCCCTCTTCTTCGAACAGACCGCCACCCTGTTCGACTATCTGCCTGAAAGCCGGCTCTTGATCGAGATGAGCGGCGCCCGCGAACAGGCGGAGAGCTTCATGCATGAGGTGGAGACGAGATTCGAATCGAGACGCCACGATATCGAGCGGCCGCTCCTGCAACCCAGCGCCCTCTATCTCAATCCCGATGAACTGGCCAGCCGGCTGAAACAGGGCAACGCCGTCCAACTCAACAACCACGAGCTACCGCCCGAACGGAGCAAGGGTTACAGCCAAGGGATCAATTTCTCCACCCGCACATTGCCACCAGTCGCCTTCCAGGCCCGCAGCCAAACACCGGCTGCAGCACTAAAGCAGTTTATCGCCAATGAGGATCTACGCCTCCTCTTCATCGCCGAGAGTGCCGGACGAAGGGAGATGCTGCAGGGAACACTGAGAGACCTTGAGCTGAAACCAACCCAGGTCAGCGACTGGCAAGCCTTCCTCGACAGCGACATCTCCATCGGACTCTGTGTCGCCCCCCTGGAACAGGCCCTCTGGATCCCCGACGCAGAAATCGCCCTGATCACCGAGACCCAGCTCTATGGCGAGCGGGTCAGACAAGAGCGTCGTCGACGTAAAGTCAGCCAGGACCCGGACCAGATCGTCAGAAACCTCACCGAGCTCCACATCGGCGCTCCGGTGGTGCACGAGGACCACGGTGTCGGCCGCTACCAGGGCTTGCAGACCCTGGAGGTCGGGGGCATGCATACCGAGTTCCTCACCCTGGAGTACGCCAAGGGGGACAAACTCTATGTCCCTGTCGCCTCCCTCCACCTGATCAGCCGCTACGCCGGCGCCTCACCAGAAAATGCCCCGCTGCATCGACTCGGTGGCGATCAGTGGGAAAAGACCAAGCGCAAAGCGGCCAAACAGATCCGGGATGTAGCTGCTGAACTGCTCGAGATCTACGCCCGCCGTGCAGCAAGAGAGGGCATCGCCTTCCCCGCCCCGGATGCGGAGTATCAGGCCTTTGCTAACTCTTTTGAGTTCGAGGAGACGCCGGATCAACAGCAGACCATCGATGCAGTGATCGGCGATATGGAGTCCACTCAACCTATGGACCGGGTAGTCTGCGGCGACGTCGGTTTCGGCAAGACCGAAGTGGCCATGCGCGCCGCCTTCATGGCCACCCAGGGCAACAAGCAGGTGGCGGTGTTGGTCCCCACCACCCTACTGGCGCAGCAGCACTATCAGAACTTCAGCGACCGCTTCGCCGACTGGCCGGTGCGGGTTGAATCCCTCTCTCGCTTCCGTACCGCCAAGCAGCAGCAGTCGGTGATCGACGGCCTGGCGGAGGGCAAGATCGATATCGTCGTGGGCACCCATAAACTCCTCTCCTCCGGTATCGACTTCAAAAACCTCGGACTGGTAATCATCGACGAGGAGCATCGCTTTGGTGTCCGGCACAAAGAGAAACTCAAGGCGCTACGCAGTGAAGTGGATCTGCTCACCCTCACTGCCACCCCTATTCCGAGAACCCTGAATATGGCTATGTCGGGGATGCGCGATCTCTCCATCATCGCCACACCTCCCGCCCTGCGCCATCCGGTGAAGACCTTCGTCAGTCAGTGGAACGATGGTCTCATCGTCGAGGCCTGCCAACGCGAGCTTAAACGCGGCGGACAGATCTACTTCCTGCACAACGAGGTCAGCACCATCGAGAACATGGCGGAGCGACTGGAGGATCTCCTCCCCGGCATCCGCCTGCAGGTGGCCCATGGTCAGATGCGCGAGAGACAGCTGGAAGGCATCATGCGGGACTTCTACCATCAGCGCTTCAGCCTGTTGGTCTGCACCACCATTGTGGAGAGCGGTATTGATGTCCCCACCGCCAATACCATCATCATCAACCGGGCCGACAAGCTGGGCCTGGCTCAGCTGCATCAGATCCGCGGCCGGGTGGGACGCTCCCATCATCGGGCCTACGCCTATCTGGTGACGCCTCCCCCAGGCAGCATGACAAGTGACGCGAAAAAGCGTCTGGAAGCCATTGAATCTTTAGAGGATCTAGGCGCAGGATTCACCCTCGCCACCCACGACTTGGAGATCCGCGGCGCCGGCGAGCTACTGGGTGACGAGCAGAGCGGTCAGATCCATGAGATCGGCTTCTCCCTCTACACAGAACTCCTGGAGCGGGCGGTATCCGCCCTCAAATCCGGTCGCCAGCCGGAGCTCGATCGCCCACTGGATCACGGCACTGAGGTCGATCTCAATCTCCCCGCTCTGCTACCGGAGGACTATCTGCCTGATGTCCACAGCCGCCTGGTACTCTACAAACGTATCGCCAGTGCCACCGATAAGGATGAGCTGCGTGAGCTTCAGGTTGAGATGATCGACAGATTCGGTCTGCTACCCCAGTCCGCCAAGAATCTGTTTGAGATCACTGAACTCAAACTTCGTGCACACCCCTTCGGCATCCGCAAGATCGAGGCCGGTCCCAAGGGCGCCCGTCTGCACTTCGAAGAGACCCCCAATGTCGATCCTGCCAAGTTGATCGCAATGATTCAGAGCCGACCCAATACCTACCGCCTTGAGGGAGGTGATAAGCTACGCTATATCGCCGACCTGGAGGCCGCCGACAAACGGGTTGAAAAAATGCATCAACTTCTGGATACCCTAAGCGAGTGAATGAAGGAATGAATAGACGAATCCCTGCCCTGCTGATTGCACTTTCAATGTTGCTCCCCAACTGCCTGCTGGCAGCCGGGAAGAATAATGGCGCTGAAGCCCCCTGGTATGAGTTTGAGGTTCTGATCTTTCAGCGTCTCGACCAGGGAGCAGGCTCCACTGAACTTTGGCCGGGACAGGTCTCCGATCTTGATCTGCATAATGCCATCCCCTTCAACCGCAATGGCAAGGCGACCCTGATCAACGGTAAACCCATCGCCTATCGCCCGCTTCCTGTTGAGGAGAGGCGATTGAGAAACATCTGGACCCGTTTACGCAACTCTCGCAACTATCGCCCCCTCTACCATGTCGCCTGGCGTCAGCAGGTGGTTAATCCCGATGGGGCCAAAGCACTCTACATCAGCCTGCCACCGGAAGATGGGCAACCGGCCAGCCCCTCTAACCCAGCCAAGCTGGAGGGCACAATCAAAATAGGCGTGAAGCGCTATCTGCATCTGGCTGCAGATCTTCAGCTACGACAATACCGGGATGGCCAACTGGTTAACTACCCTTTGAAAACCCAGCGTCGAATGCGTAGTGGCAAGCTGCACTACATCGATCATCCCGTACTCGGCATCCTGGTGCAGGCTGAGAGGTATGTGCCGCCTAAGCCCGATCCCAAACCGGCAGTAGAGAGTATTGCGCCAACAGAACAACCGGCAGCCGCAACAGACACCTCAACAAAACCGGCTGCTGAAGCGGCTCAGCCTCAGCGTTGATCGCTCAGTAAAGGTTGCAGCCGGGCTGCAATCTCCCGGGCCAGGGTCTGTACCGCCTGGCTAGAAGCCGCTACGCTCGATTCTATGCCGACACCGTCGACCTGGGTCTCTATAGCGCTCTGGTCGAGGTGCATCAACCTGCGCCCCTCTCTCTGCATCAGACTCCAGCGGGCCTGTAGCTGAACCCTGCCTCCCTGACGTTCAAAGCGACTGATATAGAGCAGGACCTCGTAGTCCGGCTCAACTCCGCCCTGCCAGGGAAAGCCTATGACCTGGGATTGGCTCAGCTCCTTCTGCATGATATTGGTCAGCACCTGCACCATATTCTCCTGCAGCGTCCCGCCCCAGCGGTCAAACTCATGCAGAGTCAGTCTGTGGGGAGATTGACGTTCGACGATCTGCGGCCGGTCGAGATAGCTGGCCAGGCGTACCGGTCCCACACCCACCAGCGTCAGATTCTCACCAGCCTGAAAATGCTGTGGCATCACGCTGCCTATTGGTTGGCTATCGAGACGGTAGAAGCGGGATGGCGGAGACGGCGCCGTACAACCCAAGAGAGTGCCAAGGAGAACCAGTGCCATCAATCGAATGAATCCAGCTGAATATTTATGCATCACTGCTTACCTCTCAACAGGGCTTCCGGATGACGCTCCAGATACTCCGTCATCAACCGGATTGAGCGCGCTGCTTGTTTAAACTCACTGATAGCGTCACGCATCTCCCGCATCAGGGGAGCGTCCTGGTTAATAATCTGATCAGCAGAGACAGCCACCTGCCTGACCTGATCAAAGGTCTTCTCCCCGCTGGCCATGGTGTCGTCCCAACTGGTAAAGGCCTTGTCCAATCGCTGCTCAGAAGAGAGGATCAGCTGATGGGTATCCTGGGTCGTCTTGTTCAACTCTTTGATCAGAAGCTTTACCTCATCCATGGTCTGTTGGCTGCTGCTAACCAGCTTGGGAGTTTGTGTTTCCAGCTGCAGCGTCAAGGAGGCCAGTCTCTCGCTCGCCTGCACCAGACTCTCCACCATCTTTGGAATCTCGCCGCCGCCAAAGGTCCGGTCTATGGTGTCGAGTATCTCCGATACCCGTTGGGTGATGCGTTTAATGGGTAGATCTTCGATGGCGCTGGCGATCTTCTCCAGATTGGACTGAGAGGTGGGTATCTCCGGATACTTATCCTCTCCATTACCGACCAGCCGAAGCTCACTATCGGGCTCGAAGTCGAGCTGGATCTCCAGCTTGCCCGTGACCAGGCTCTGCAGATTAAGCCGCGCCCTGAGTCCCTGTTGGATCATCTCCTGGTGGTTGAACAGTCCCTCGCTCTCCCGATCCTCACCGTCAAACACAACCTTACCCTTATCAATAGTAATCACAACGGGGATACGAAAGGCCTTGGTCTGACTATCGTAGGCGATCTGCATCGACTCCACCTGACCGATCTTCACGCCACGAAAGTTGACCGGCGCCCCCACCTGCAGGCCTTTGATGTCACCCTCGAAGTAGAGGATGAAACGCTTCGATGTCTGGCCTGAGAGTCCGCCACCAGAGAGATAGAAGACCGTGGCCAGCCCCAGCAGGATGGCGCCCAGCACAAATGCGCCGATGAGGGTGGGATTGACCTTTTCCTGTTGACTCACAGACTGCCTCCCTGGGAGTGGTTCAAGTCCTCTTCACCCCGGGTCAGAAAACTCCTGACCTTGGGATCTTCAGATTGCTCAAGTAACTGATTGGGATCGCCGGAAGCGATCATCTGCTTGCTCTCCGGATCGAGAAAGACTGAATTATTACCGATCGCGAAGATACTGGCCAACTCGTGGGTAACCACCACGATGGTGGTACCCAGACTCTGGTTGAGCTCGATGATCAGATCATCCAGGCGTCTTGCACTGACCGGGTCAAGTCCTGCCGAGGGTTCATCAAAGAAGAGTAGTTCCGGATCCAGCGCCATCGCCCGCGCCAGACCTGCCCGCTTCTGCATGCCACCGCTGATCTCCGAAGGATAGTAATCCTCGAAACCCTTTAGCCCCACCAGGGAGAGTTTGTAGGAGACCAGCTCACTGATCTGACTACTGGGCAGATTGGTATACTCCCGCAGTGGCAGGGCGATATTCTCCGCTAATGTCATGGAGGTCCAGAGGGCGCCACTCTGATAGAGCACACCCATTCGCCGCAACAGGTTGTCTCTCTCATCCTGCGCCAGATGCCAGAGAGATTTTCCGGCATAGATCACCTCTCCTTTCGCCGGTGACTTGAGACCGATGAGATGACGCAACAGGGTACTCTTTCCGCAGCCGCTGCCTCCCATGATGATAAAGACATCACCACGATAGATTACAAAATCGAGATCCCGCTGGATGACGAAGTCACCATAGGCCATGGTCAGATCCCTGACCTCGATATGGTGCTCTCTCTCCTTCTCTCTTTTTGCCGAGACTTGAGTCAACTATTCAGATCCCCAGACGGTTGAAAAGAATGGTGGTGATCGTATCCCAGACCACAATCAACAAAATCGCTGTGACAGTAGCCGATGTGGTTGCATTACCCACTGCAGATGAGTTTCTGCCACTTTGCAGACCCCGCATACAACCTGAGATGGCGATAACCAGGGCAAAGATCAGGCTTTTGATCAGACCGACAGTAACATCCGTCAGGGTCATCGACTCCTGGGTCTGTATCAAGTATTCCAGGAGACCGATATCGAGCACCAACACCCCCACCAGCATACCGCCAATGATCGCCAGCACATCTGCCCAGATTGTCAACAAGGGTAACATCAGCAGCAGTGCCAGGGTGCGCGGCAGTACCAGAAAATCGATCACCGAGATACCGAAGGTCTTGAGGGCATCGATCTCGTCATTCACCTGCATGGTGCCGAGCTGTGCGGCATAGGCGGAGCCGGTGCGGCCCGCCATGATGATCGCTGTCATCATCGCCCCCATCTCGCGCACCGATCCCAGTCCAACCAGGTTGGCGACATAGATCTCGGCACCGAACATCTGTAGTTGCACGGCGCCCACAAAGGCGAGCACGGCGCCCACGAGTACACCGATCAGACTGACGATGGGCAGTGCCTGGGGCCCTGCCGCCTGAAGAAAGCGGCCGAAATCGACCCCGCGAAAGCTGGCACGGCCAGTCAACAGACGCCCTATTGATAGACTCAGCTCACCGATGAAGCTTGTGATATCCACCAGCTCACCCCAGAACCTTAGTGCGGAGCCACCCAAGCGATCCAGCCACGGCTTATTTGATGGATTCCTGCTGGCGCCCTCCCTTTCGGGTACCGCGCGGGAGAGCTGCAGCAGTTGTCTGGCGCCATCCGGCAGACTTGAGAGATCCAGCTGCATCTCTCTCTGCTCGGCATAGTCGGAGAGATTTTGCAGCAGTGTCAGCAGACGACTGTCCCACTCACCCAGTGATTGACTCTGCAGCAGAATCTCTCTCAGATCCCCTCGTGCTTCCAGAGCCTGGTAAATATCCCTCCACTCGACCTGACCTCCATCCAAGGTCCAGTCCCCCTGCAGAGAGAGCAAGGCCTTTTCAGCCGATGGAAAGGAGAGGCTCAGTGGATCTTCAGACACGCTAAGGCGATTCCCGGACGAAACAAAAGAAAAATCATCTTCCTTTCGAGCAACTGGACAGTCAAGTCTTAAGTTTTTAAATCTTACAGCCGCTATCAGACTATAACTATCCGTATCGATGGAAGAATTCTCCCTCAGGATGCCAGGCATAGCCCTACCACCAAAAACAAGCTGCTCGAATAATGACCCAAATTAAAAAAGGCCTCGCACTGGTTGTCGAGGATGAACCTACAAACCGACTGCTTCTCAAAGCCCTGTTGAAAAAGCGAGGCTATGATGTGGTGGAGGCGGAGAACGGACTCGAGGCCATCGAAAGATTCCACGAACATGAACCGGACATCATCTTTATGGATGTCATGATGCCGTTGATGGATGGCTATGAGGCGTCGAGCCGTATAAAAGAGTCGGCCGGGGATCACTTCATTCCGATCATCTTCCTCACTGCCATGACCGATGAGAAAGACCTGGCCAAATGTGTCGAGGCCGGTGGCGATGATTTTCTCGCCAAACCTTTCAGCTTCACTCTGCTCTCAGCCAAGATGAAGGCGATGGAGCGTATCCACTCCCTCAATCTGGCCACTCGAGCGCTGTATAGTCGCATGCAGAGAGATGAAGAGATCGCCGAACAGGTCTTCAGCGGGGCTGTGGTTGCGGGGAATGTGGCGATGGATCAGATCCGCACGTTGTTACAGCCTGCCAGTGTTTTCAGTGGCGATCTCCTCCTGACCGCCTATGCCCCTTCCCATGACCTGCATGTCTTACTCGGGGACTTTACCGGTCACGGTTTGGCTGCTGCCCTTGGCGCGCTACCCACGTCTGAAGTTTTCCGCACTATGACGGCGAAGGGGTTCGCGCCACAACAGATCCTCTATGCCATCAACAACAAGCTCCATGACCTGCTACCCACCGGCATGTTTCTGGCAGCACAGTTCGTTAAGGTCGACTTCCACCTCGATCATATTATGATCCTCAACTGCGGCATGCCTGACTGC
>JBNKMQ010000274.1:0-1949 GCA_050293225.1 Sedimenticolaceae bacterium | reverse complement strand
CGCTTGATCAGGTCCATGAAGGCCGGCACCCCAGAGGCCTGCAGATTTCCCTGCTCAATACCCAGACCGTGGGATTTTGCCTCCGTCACTGCCTCCTGATCGATCGCCCCCTCAGAGAGCATCTGCTCCAGCACCAGATCCCTGCGCGCGAGGGCTCTGTCGGGATGGCGTCTGGGATCGTATGCCGATGGTCCTCTCACCAGGGCAACCAGCAGCGCAGTTCGCGAGAGATCAAGCTCCTGCAAAGGACGGTTGAAATAGAAGCGGCTGGCCAAGGCGAAGCCATGGATCGCCTTACCTCCCGACTGCCCCAGATAGACCTCATTGATATAGGCCTCAAGGATCTCATCCTTGCTGTAGCGCGCCTCGAGGATCAGCGCCATCAAGGCCTCGTTGAACTTGCGCCATAGGGTACGCTCGCTGGTGAGAAAGAAGTTCTTCACCAGTTGTTGTGTCAGGGTGCTTCCCCCCTGCACCACCCTGGTGGCGCGAATATTTGCCCAGAGCGCACGACCGATGGCGACGGGATCCAGACCAAAGTGGTGGAAAAAGCCCCTGTCCTCGACAGCAACCAGCGCCGAAACCAGCCTCTCCGGCACCTCCTCCCTCTGCACCAGGATTCGGTCCTCACCATGAGCGGAGGTCAAACTCCCTATGAGCTTGGGCTCCAGACGATAGTAGCCCACCGGATCGCCGTTACCTGCCCGGCGCAGAGTACTAATTGCGTCCCTCTCAATTACAACCTCAAGGTAGTCAGACCCCCGCTGCATGTCGGGAAAGCGAAAGGCGCGGGTTCGCAGGAGAAAACGACCTTTATAAACGGCGAAGCTGCCGGGCTTATCGGGATGGGACATCTTGTTGTATCCCAGCCCCTCCAGGGTCTCTTCAAGCTGCTCACGACTGATATTCAATCCCGGCTGCAGCGCCAGCGGGCGACCGTAGACCTTGGCGGGAATCGCCCAGCGCTGTCCCTCGAAGCGGGATCGCACGATCTGGTCGAGATAGAGGGTGTAGAGTAGCGTACCCAGAGAGATCGCAAGCAGAAACAGCAGCAACCAACGCCGCCATTGGAATCGCCCTTTCGAGTATCTCTTCTTGCGACGACCTTTTGATCTCTTTGCTGCCATTCTTAGCTTAAATTCTCGGGAAAAGGCGATAGCTTACCCGAATCGTTAAATAAAGACAGGGAACGTACTTTCGCCGCGATACAGGTAAGATTTTCATTTCAGTCATAAAACGCCTAAATCCAAAAGTGTGACTCAAGTCCCACAAACCCCTGCCGATAGGGTCTTTGAGATGTCGTTATAAAACAGTGAGTTGTTCAAATGCGCACCCCGGTCAAGCCCTGGCAATCCCTACTCCTAACCTTTATTGCATCACTTTGCATCTTTTACGGATCGCCAGTGAATGCCAACTCAGCGGATAGTGAACTGGCACTTCGGGAATCTCTCGAGAAGCGCATTGTCTCCATCACCAAAAACAAGGCCAAACACCGGCAGATGATCAAAGAGGGCCGGGAACGCACCATCCTCTGCAATACCTGTCACGGTGAAGACGGTATGGCCATTCGACCGCTGACCCCAA
Source organism: Sedimenticolaceae bacterium (assembly GCA_050293225.1). GTDB lineage: Bacteria > Pseudomonadota > Gammaproteobacteria > Chromatiales > Chromatiaceae > Thiodiazotropha. The sequence goes on along the minus strand of JBNKMQ010000274.1, from coordinate 365 downwards.
ACCTGGCGGGACAAAACCCCGTCTACATCGTCGATCAATTCCAACGCTATGGCGATGGCAGAAGAAACGACTACTGGATGAGCAGTCTGGCCAAGACCTTCTCCCAGGAAGATAAGATCAAGATCGCCCTCTACTACTCCAGCATGACAATGAAGGCCTCTGGCGGCGGCATCGCTGAGAAGCTGGAAGCCGGGAAGAGGATCTTCAAAGAGACCTGCGTCAGTTGTCATGGTGAAGATGCCAAAGGACAAGAGGGCTATGCCCGCCTCGCCGGTCAGCGCTATGAGTATGTGGTCAAAATGCTGAAAGAGTTCCGCGATCGTACCGGCAAGCGCATCAATGTCTGGATGAGCGGTGTCGCCATT
>JBNKMQ010000273.1:0-4319 GCA_050293225.1 Sedimenticolaceae bacterium | reverse complement strand
AGAGCCACCAGGCGGCGCCGAGGATACCGATGAAGAGCAACACCATCAGCCAGTAGTGGCGAATGCTAGCCTGCAGGGTGCGGATGTAGAGATCGCGGATATGGTTGAAGAGCCAATCCACCCCCTGGCTGAGACTGGCCCGTGCGCCATGTTGCTGCGGCAGAATCTGCGAAGCGAGCATGGGCGAGAGGGAGAGCGCCACCAGACTGGAAAAGATCACCGCTGCGGCCATGGTCAGAGAGAACTCCGAAAACAGCCGACCGATATCACCCCCCAGGAAGGCGATAGGCACAAACACCGAGATCAGCACCACGGTGGTGGAGATAACCGCAAAGGCCACCTGTCGCGCCCCCCGATAGGCCGCCACCAGACGCGACTCGCCATACTCCTCCATACGCCGGTGGATGTTCTCCAGCATGACGATGGCATCATCCACCACCAGGCCGATGGCCAGCACCAGGGCCAGCAAGGTGAGGATATTGATGGTAAAACCGAGTACCAGCAGAACCAGGAAGGTAGCGATCAGAGAGACCGGCACCGCCACCGCCGGTACGATCATCGCGCGCAAACTGCCGAGAAAGAGAAAGATCACCGTCACTACCATGGCGATGGCGATGAAGAGGGTCTTGTAGACTTCATCAATCGCCCCCTTGATGAAGACCGAACTGTCGTAGCTCTGCTTGATCTCCATCCCTTCCGGCAGGGTCTCATTGATTCGCGCCATCTCCGCCTTGGCCGCCTCCGCCACCTCCAGGGTATTGGCGGTGGAGACCTTGACGATCCCGATACCGACCATGGGAATGCCATTACCGCGGAAGAAGGTGCGGGTCTCTACGGCCCCCTTCTCCACCCGGGCCACTTCTCCCAGACGCACCAGATAACCGTCTTCACCCCGAGCCAACACCAGGCGGGAGAAATCCTCCACGGTGTGGAAATTGCGATCGACCCGCACTGTGAATATCCGTTCATCAGAATCGATACTACCGGCGGGTAGTTCCAGATTACCTGCCCGCAGCGCCTGCTCTACATCGGAGACGGTCAGCCCTCTGGCCGCCAGTGCCTGCCGGTCGATCCAGACCCGCATGGCGAATGTTTGCCCACCTCCCACCCGCACCCGGGCGACACCGTTAATGACGGAGAAACGGTCTACCAGATTCCTGCGCGCATAGTCGGAGAGTTCCGGCACGGTCAGGCGATCACTCACCAGGTTGAGCCACATGATCACGCTCTCATCATCATCGACCTTGCGGATCTCCGGCGGCTCCGCCTCCACCGGCAGATTGCCCAGAATCGCCGAGACCCGGTCACGCACATCGTTGGCGGCGCCGTCGATATCACGCTCCACATTGAACTCGATGGTCACCACCGAACGACCATCCTCACTCTTGGAGGAGATGAAGCGGATACCCTCGACCCCGGAGATGCGGTCTTCGATCAACTGGGTAATACGGGTCTCCACCACATTGGCGGCGGCGCCGGGATAGGTGGTCATCACCGAGACAACCGGCGAGTCGATATTGGGGTACTCCCGCAATGGCAACTGATCGAAGGCGATCAGGCCGAAGGCAATCAGCAGCAGGGAGATGACCGAGGCGAAGACCGGCCGCTTGACCGAAATATCGGAGAGAATCATGACCCGCCCTGGTGGGGCTTGTCAGCCGCCGGCTTAAGCAGATCGGAGATCGGCTGGCCGCTCCCCTCTCTGCCTTTGATACGCACCGGCTTGCCCACCTTTGCCTTGCCTGTACCGTGGGTGATGATCAGGTCTCCGGCGGCCAATCCCTGCAACACCTCCACCTCCCCCGGCCTGCGGGAGCCAATCACGATCTTGCGCTTCTCCACCAGTTGCGCTTCTCCCGAGAGGAGAAAGACAAACTGCTCATCCCCCTTGGGTACCAGGGCGGCTTCGGGAATCGACAGGGTCTTGCGGGGATCACGCAGTAGTTCGACGGTCATCAGCATACCCGGCTTGAGCATCCGCTCTTCATTCGGTAGCACCGCACGTACTTTGACGGAGCGGTTGATCGGATCGACCCGACTGTCTACCGACGTCACCTCGCCCTCAAAGATTCGCTCAGCATAGGCACGGGTCGTGGCGCGGATCGACAACCCAGGCCGCAGACTCGACAGGTAGGTAGACGGAACGGCAAACTCCAGCTTCATCAGGCCATCATCATCCAGGGTGGTGATGGTATCGCCGGTCTCCACCAGGGCGCCGACACTGAGATTGCGCAGACCCAAGACGCCAGCAAACGGGGCCTTGATCAGGCGATCCGCCAATCTCGATTCGATGGCGGAGAGCCTGGCCCGGGCGGTATCCACCTCTCTCAATCTCTGATCCAGCAGAGACTGGGCTTCGATACCCTGAGATTGCAGTTGCTTCACTCGTCGATACTGTCGCTTCGCCTCATTCAGATTCGCACGGGCCTCCTCCAACAGAGCGTGCTCCTCACTACTGGTCATCTCCACCAGCACCTCCCCCTGCTCTACCCGCTGGCCATCATCGAAATGGATCGCTGTCACGCTCTCAGTGACATTGACCGTCAGCAAGACTGACTCATTGGCTTTCAGGGTGCCGAGAGCCTCGATACGATCGACAAAATCGCTCTCACGGACCTCTGCAACAATCACCAATGGCGGCTTTTTCTCAGCCGCATTCAGGCTAGCCCCAGCCGTGAGAAGCAGAAGAGAGAGAAAGAGCATCAGGCTCCATTTGTTATGCATATCGATAAACCTTTCGCGCAGCAAGCAACCACACTGTCCTATTCGAGCCGGATGCAGTTTAGAACCATACAAATGCTATCCGTTCCACCGATTCAGAAACCCTAACCATACTTGAAACAGACCCTGTCAGGCCATCCTAAGCCATATTCCAGTTCACCTCAGAAACGGGGGATGTGGCTTTTCAACGTTCATTTTTCCCCATATCCAGGTATCCTATCGATAATTCGACAGTGGCGAGAGTGGAGTTGATTGGCCGGTATGACGTTGGATTGGGTAGTTTTCACAGATCTTGACGGCACGCTACTGGATCATCACAGCTATGATCATACTCCCGCACTGCCGGCACTTAACCGGCTGGCTTCTCTGGAAATACCGGTCATCCCGGTATCCAGCAAAACCCTCGAAGAGTTAAAGCACCTTCGGCAGGTGTTGAATCTCACCGGCCCGGCGATTGCCGAAAATGGCGCAGTCATCGACTACCCCGGAGAGGCGATTCAAATTGCGCCACCGGGCTATTTCCTGATCCGTGATTTTCTCATCGATCTGCGCGCCAATCCGGTTTACGACACCTTCGGTTTTGGTGACATGAGCATTGAAGAGGTGATGCAGCACACGGGACTACCCCGCAGCGATGCGCAGCGGGCGATGAAGCGCCTCGCCTCTGAACCATTCCTCTGGCGGGGAGACAGTGAGGCACTCAGGGCCTTCCGCCACAAAGTGGACGCCGCCCACTTACGTCTTCTGCAGGGGGGACGCTTTATGCACCTGCTGGCAGATACCGACAAAGGCGTCGCAGTCAAACATACGGTAAATCACCTCAGAAGCCATGACCAACAGGTCACCCGCACCATCGCCCTGGGTGACAGCGAGAATGACAGAGATATGCTGATGTCTGTGGACAATCCCGTTATCATTCGCAAACACGATGGTTCGCATCTATCAATCGCAGAACGACCCGACGCCATCATAACCGACCAACCCGGCCCGGCAGGCTGGAACCAGGCAATCAATCTCCTGTTGGATAAGTATGGGGATCTCTAACCCAGAGGAAGAATAACTAATGGCCGATTTCTATCAGGGCAGCAAGATCACCACGCTGCACCGACTGACCGACAGATCGCTGGAGAAGATGGAGCGGGAGCTCTTCGAGTTTTCCCAGAAACGCCCCCTTGGACTTATCCTGCCCAGCCTCTTCTCCGAACTCGAAGGGGATGCCCTCAGCAAGATTCTCGACGAGTTGCAGCACGCCAGCTATCTCTCACATATCATCATCGGTCTCGATCGTGCGGATGAGTCCCAGTTCAAGTATGCCCAGGAGTTCTTCTCCCGACTACCGCAGAAGACCCACCTGCTGTGGCAGGATGGCCCTCGTTTAAGAGAGCTGGATGAGGAGCTGAAGCAGCGGGAACTCTCACCACCGGAGCCTGGCAAGGGCCGTAACGTCTGGTTCTGCATGGGCTACGCCCTGGCGATTGAAGAGCTTGAAGCAATCGCTCTGCACGACTGCGACATCACCACCTACAACCGGGATCTGCCGGCCAGACTGCTCTACCCCATGGCCCATCCCCACTTCAATTTCGAATACGCCAAGGGCT
>JBNKMQ010000272.1:0-3927 GCA_050293225.1 Sedimenticolaceae bacterium | reverse complement strand
CAGGTACTCGGCACCACCGCCTGGTAGTTGGCGATCTTGCCGTTCTCGATCACGATCCAATGACCCAGTGCGCCGCGGGGGGCCTCCATAAAGCCGACACCCTGACACTTTGTTGGCCAGGTTGATGGGTCCCACAGGGTCTCGTTGAAGGTCCGGGTATCTCCCGCCTTGATGTTGGCAATCAGCTGGTCGTACCAACCCTGCATGGCGTCGGCGAGGATCTTGGTCTCCAAGGTTCTTGCCGCTGTTCTGCCCAGGGTTGAGAAGAGCGCCCGCACCGGCAGATCGAGCTTGCTCAGGGTCATATTAACCAGCTCCTGTGTCTGCTCATGTCCCTTGGCATAGAGCATGAGCACCCGGGCAAGTGGACCGACCTCGACCGCCTTGCCCTTCCATCTCGGCGCCTTGAGCCATGAGTAGGCGTCGTCCACATCCAGGTGTTTATAGGGGGGCTCGGGTCCCGTGTAGTTGAGATTGGTCTCGCCATCATAGGGATGCAGTCCGGTCTCCTTGCCGACGCTGTAGTCGTACCAGGAGTGGGCCACCTGCTCTTGTATCTCCTCGGCATTGTTGAGATCCAAAGGATGGATGGTGGAGATATCCCGATCCAGGATCACACCCTGGGGGAAGAAAAAGCTATCTGGGTCGTTCATGCTGGTACCCGGAAAGTCACCATAGCAGAGGAAGTTGCCGAGACCTTCGCCCCGCTCGCCCCAATCCTTGTAGAAGCTGGCCACCGCCAATGTATCCGGCACATAGACCTGATCGGTGAAGGTGCGCATGCTGGTGATCACATCCTGCACCTGCGACAGCTTTTTGCTGTTGATGGCGGAGTCGGAGTTGAGATCGATGGGGGATGCCACACCGCCGACGAGGAAGTTGGGATGGGGATTCTTGCCGCCGAAGATGGCGTGCAGCTTGACCACATCCCGCTGCCAGGAGAGGGCCTCGAGATAGTGGGCCACCGCCATCAGGTTGGCCTCCGGCGGCAATTTGTAGACCGAGTGTCCCCAATAGGCCTTGGCGAAAATACCCAGTTGACCCGCATCGACGAAACCCTTCAGCTTCTTCTTCATATCAGCGAAGTAGCCGGGAGAGGCCTTGGGCCAGTTACTCAGCGACTGAGCAAGCTCGGCAGTGGCCGCCGGATCAGCAGAGAGCGCCGAGACCACATCGACCCAGTCCAACGCATGTAGGTGATAAAAATGCATCACATGGTCGTGGATATACTGGGCGCCGATCATCAGATTGCGGATCAGCTGGGCGTTTTGCGGAATTTCATAATTCAGGGCGTCCTCTACAGACCGCACCGAGGCGATACCGTGAACCAGGGTGCAGACCCCGCAGATACGTTGCGCAAAGGCCCAGGCGTCTCTCGGGTCACGCCCCTTGAGGATGACCTCGATACCGCGAACCATGGTTCCGGAGGAGTAGGCGCTGGCGATCTGGTCACCTTCCATCTGGGCCTCTATGCGCAGGTGTCCCTCGATTCTTGTGATGGGATCAACGACGATTCTGTCACTCATTTTTTCTCGTCTCCTATCGGTAGGAACTGGCCCTACTCAGTGAAGGCCGTAGATGGCACGATTAATTTATTCATCGTCATTCCGGCGAATAGCTTGTGCCGGACTTGATCCAGTACCGGAATCCATCTGGTTAACGTTTATGGATCCCGGCCTTCGCCGGGATGACGAGCCAGTTAGATCTCCATTAGGCCTTGTCATCTCTCTCTTCTTTGTCTTCCACTAAATGCTCAGCGATCATCTCGGTCAGGCCGACCACGGGTATCTCCATGCGATACTCCTCCAGACCCTCTTCGATGATCAGACGACAGTTGGCGCAGGCGGTAACCAGGGTGTCCACGTTGAGCTCGTCGAGCTGAGCTTTCTTCTTTTTGAAGACCTTGAGTCGCAGCTCTTCAGCCCGCTCGTTGGCGCTGACGCCGCCACCGCCACCGCAACACCAGTTCATCTCCCGATGGTCGGTCATATCCACATAGTCACTGGTCACCATCTCGAGCAGATTGCGCGGCTGCTCCAGCACCCCGCCCTTGCGTACGATCTGGCAGGGGTCGTGGAAGGTCATGCGATCATCTTCGGTACCCTCGGTCTTCAGGCGGCCCGTGGCACGCAGCTCATCCAGCAGCTCGAGGATGTGCACTACTTTGAAGTTGTAGGGCCGTCCGATCAGGTTGGGCCCTTCCCAACGGATGGCGGTATAGGCGTGACCGCACTCGGGGCTGATCACATACTTCACCTTCAGCTCCTCAGCGGCGTTGACCACCCGGCTGACAAGTTCCCTGGCAATGTCTGACGAACCGATCTGGATACCGGAGTTTGTCGCCTCAAAGGCCTTGGAGCTTAGGGTCCAACTGACACCCGCCTGTTTGAAGATACGACCCAGGGCCTCCAGGTATTCGGGGAAGTTCATGATCTCCATGGAGGAGAGCAAGGCCATGTAGTCGGCCCCCTCCACATCCATCGGGATCTTCAGCCCGGTGTCGGCCTCGACATGGCGGATCTGCGCCTCCAGTGCAGGCAGCTTGACCCCCATTGGGCTACCGATAGTCACGGCCCGCTTGCTGGCGGCCTTGATCCCCTCCGGCGCATAACCGGCGGCGACGAATCCCTCCCGCGCGCGACGAATCATATAGCTGATGTCGTTACCCACCGGACAGACCATGGAGCAACGTCCACAGAGGGTGCAGCCGTCGTAGATCAGCTCCTCCCACTCTGCCAGCAGCTCGTTGGTGACGGGCTCGGTGAGGCCGACCATCGATTTGATCTTGCCCCAGAGGGTGTACTCCTGCTCCCACACCCGGCGCATCGGTTCCAGCTTGTTGATGGGGGTGTATTTGGGATCACCGGTCTCGGTATAGAAGAGACAGGCCTCGGCACACATGCCGCAGTTGACGCAACTGGAGAAGAAGGAGGCGACAGGTGCATTCATCTGTTCACGAAAGGCGTTGAGGCCTCTATGTAGGGTTGCGTCGCTCATGATTGAACTCCTCTACGTCCGGCCATGGCACCGTTGTACCAACGGGCGATGATAAAGGTGAAGGCGTGCATCAGCTTGGTAAACGGAAAGACGATCATCAGCACCTCGACACTGAGGATGTGCAGACCCAACGCCAGAGGATAGGGATCGATCATGCGGTGATAGGCGAGATAGCCGGTGAGCATTGGCAGGAAAGTCACCAGCCAGGTGAGATAGTCCTCAGGCCCACTGAGAAACTTCTTCACCGGATGGGTCAAACGGCTGAAGAGCATCGCCACCAGAGTGACAATGGTCACCGCCGCCACCGCATCCACCAGATTGCTCGGGATACCCGGCCAGATCAGTCCACTCATGTTGTGGATCAACTCGATGTGGGGCACAAACAGAAACAGGCTGATCAAAAATCCGATGTGCCAGATGTATCCGCCGATGACGGTAAAGGGTGAGCCTTTGAAGGAGCCGCTCTCCGGCAGTGTCCGTGTCAGTACGGTGCGAAAGCCGGGACCCAGCTCTCCCCCCCTGGGCTCGGCGTGATCCGTCTTGCGCCCAAGCACCAACACCTCAAGCAGACGAATGATGACACCGATGATGAAAACCACCAGGGCGAAGTCGAAGCCCGGCCCCCTAACCCATAACAGAAAGTCGGTTGGTGTACTCATGATGTTTTATCCAGATCGTCGATGGTTACCTTCTCGTGACTGGCGGCGGCCTTGGCCTGCGTGCTGCGATTGAGCGCGCCGGCAGCGGCACCCAGGGCGACGCCTGCGCCGGCGACTAATCCAACCCGGCGGGTGATGTCGCTGTCGGGGATGGAGAGTGCGTTATAGAAGCCCCCGGCATCCCAGAAGTCGGGCTCGGAGCAACCGAGGCACCCGTGTCCCGACTCCACCGGCCAGCTGGTGCCCTGATTCCACTTGGTGGTGGCGCAGG
>JBNKMQ010000271.1:0-5681 GCA_050293225.1 Sedimenticolaceae bacterium | reverse complement strand
GCCTTTTTCTACTGCTTGGTCGAGGGCCTCGCGGAATCGGTCGCTTGCTTTGGCGAAGACAGCGTTGAGTCTGGCCCGGATCACCTCGTCCCGAGTGCTGACCTCAAGGGCCAGATTACCGAAGAGACAACCCGGCATGCGGCCTTCGAGATTTTTCGCCGCCTTCTGCCAGTAGTAGATGGCATCCACCATATACTCGAGGCGCTCGATGGGAGGCAGTGCCTCGTCGAAGGCCTCGGCAACAAAGCCGTGAGCCCAGTCATCGGCCATATCATCGATCACCGCCATCACCAGATCCTGCTTGGAGGGGAAGAAGTGGTAGAAGCTTCCCTTCTGTACCTTTGCCAGGGTACAGATCTCCTTGATGCCTACGTCGGCATAGCTACGGCCGTGGAAGAGTTCCCGGGCCGTGGTCAGGATGCGGTCTTTGGTATCAGGTGCGATAGTCATGGCTCGAGTATAATTGACCGGTCGGTCAAGTCAACCTGTAGGAAATGATTTTTTTCTCGAACTGAGACTTATGATCTGCTCACGAATGGCTTAGTAGTGATTGCAACTGCCTGATTCAAAGCGATATACAGGCGAAAAAAAAGGACGTCACTCGACGTCCTTTTGAAGCAATAGATGCTATCTTCTCTTTATTGTTATTACTTGATTTTACCGGTCTTGCTGTCGCTTTCGCCTTTGTTGTCGGTCCAGGAGAGTTCGAGCTCGTCGCCCTTGGCGCCACCGGAAAATTTAAAGGAGATGTAGGGGTTCTTGGAGACACCGCCGCTCCAATCAGCGGTCATCACGGTAGCACCCTTGTGCTTGCAGACGACCTCTTGGATGAAGTGAGCTGGAATCTTTTTGCCGGTCTTTTTGTCTTTGCGGGCACCGGTCTCCATGGGATGGGAAATCAGCGCCTTTACAGTGGTCTCGCCACCTTTCTCTTTGGCGCGGATCTTGATCGTGTTAGCCATTGCGATTACCTCGTTAAATCTGTGATTTTGTATTGGGTTAACGGATTAACCGCCACAGCCACCGATGGTGACTTTAACCTCTTTCTTGGCGCTGTAGAGCTTGTCGCCAACCTTGACCACGGCAACCACGTCACCGGTCTTACCCATCTTGATACGGGTAGAGGCGAAGCCAGCTGCGCCCTGTCCCAGCTTGAAGTTGGCGATCAGAGGAACAGGGTTGTTGGACGCGATCAATGCGATCGATTCTGCGCCGGCAATGGTGGTGCTGATAGTGACGGGAACCACGGCGCCGTTCTCTGCGATATCGGGAGCTTTAACATTGATATCCGCTGAGGCTTCGTGATCAGACGTGCCCAGCAGCTCCTTCAGTGCATTGGGTAACTCCTTAGCTTCGAAAGCAGCCTTATTCCAGGCAGCCAGTACCCCCTGGGGTGTGAGCAGACCAGCGCCGGCTGCGACACCGACTGCGCCTGCGGCGAGTGATCTCTTGAGGAAGATCCTGCGTTTCATTTCAGTGCTCATTCATTCTCTCCAAAACTGAGAAAGGTTGTTTACGATTGTGGCTAGTCGGTGAAACTGAGCCCGTTGGTCAATTTAAGCCTGCTTCTTGGTTCCGCAGAAGCGAATTCATCATGAACTTTATGATGCCAAACAAGCAGGGTGGCGCGCATACAATAATTATTTTTGCCGACTTTTGCGGTATTGAATTGCCGCGCAGCTTAAGGTTTACACCCTCAAGCATTGCAGACTTAGAACCTTATCTAACCGGAAAAGTTGCGGTTATTTTTGGTCACACTCCTGTGATTTTTATAATTGTTCAGCTTTAGCTGATTTCTCTATTATTATCTTCTTCCTGCACTGGCACGCCTCAGTACCTACAACAGGTAGGAGCTAAGAATACCGAAACATTCAGCGATATCAAGTAAAAAATTGTCGATTTATTAGGGATTTGTGATTTATTAGCTAGCCAGCCACAAAGCCGGCTTGGGTTAGTTGTGGGGTGTCTTGGGGTTTACCTGAATGCAGAGCGATCACAGGGAGCCTCTTTCTGTGAAGCAATAACCCTGGGTCTCTATTTCTTCTCTCTCTTCTTGTCCTCTTGCTCCACTTGTTTTAAGCGATTCAGTCTGGATTCGATTCGAGCAGTCTGTTGGAAATTCTCTTTGTCTGACCTCTTCAAGGCAATTTCCAGCTGCTGAATGGCGGCATGGAGTTGGCCTTCAGTGACATAGGCTTCGGCCAGAAGTCGGTGTGATTCCGCCGGGTTACCCGCCAGCTCCTCTATCTTGCTCACCATCCGATAAAGTCTGGTGTCGTCTGTCCTGAGGCTGATGGCACGGGATGCTACTGACCGGGCCTGGTCATAGTGCTTGGCGTCGGTCAGCGCGCCGATATAGGCTACTGAAAGGGGGTAGTTCTCCGGCATCAGCTGATAATAGGTCTGGAGTAACTTCAAGCTGCGTTCGGATTGTTTGCGCCGGCTTGCGACCTCCGCCGCAGTCAGGACATATTCGATCTGTTGGGGACGGGCGTTCAACAGTTCCTCGATGGTCTTCTCAGCGGATTTCAACTTACCTGCCGCCAGAAGCGCGAGGGCATAGCCGTAGCGATGGGCCTCTTCATTCAGGTGACGGCCCTCTTCCAGTCCCTTACTAAAGTGAGCTACCGCATCATCTGGCTCTTTGAATTGATTGACCCTGAGGGTTTCCCGAATCAGGTGGTAACTCAGGCTGCCCGGAAATTGTCGGTAGTCGTACTTCTCTGCCCGGCCGAGGGCATCGGCAATACGGTTTGTGGTCACCGGATGGGTGCGTAGTATCTCAGGAATGCTTGAATCGTAGAGCCGGTTGGCGTGGGTCATGCGTTCGAAGAAGAGGGGCATGGCCCTGGGGTCGAACTCCGCATCGGCAAGAATCTTTATGCCGACACTGTCTGCCTCCTCCTCGTTGCTGCGGGTGAAGTTGATCTGCTCCTGGATGGCACTGGCCTGGGCCCCGGTGGCCATGGCGATGCCTGCGTCAGCACCTCCGGCCACACCGACCAGGATGGATGCCAGCAGCAGTGCCGCTGTCTTCCCGCTCATACGATTGGCGGCATCGAAGGCGCGCAGTAGATGCTTCTGTGTTACGTGGGCGATCTCGTGGGCCATCACCGACGCGAGCTCACTCTCGCTCTGGGAGGCGAGGATCAATCCGCTATAGATGCCTATGTAGCCTCCAGGGCCGGCAAAGGCGTTGATACTTGGATCTTCCAGAACGAAAAAGGTGTAGTCCTCACCGGAGGCATCGCTGTGGTTGAGCAGCCTGTTTCCAAGATCCTGTATGTAGTCCTCGATCAGTGGGTCGTCCAGGACCTTGGTTTGCTTCTTCACGCTCAGCATGAACTCTCTGCCAAGGCGCTTCTCATCACTGGGGGTCAGATACTGGTCTGACGGGGAGCCCAGTTCCGGCAATTTAATGCCCTCAGCAAGGCTATTGCCTGTCCACACAAGGGAGAGGCAGGTGCAGATGAGTAGAATTTGAGAAAGCGGATTTCTGGAGGGGAATTTCATCTCTCTAAGGGATCACGATTCGTTGCGTAAGTTCCTGCTACTTGAAATCTTGGATACAAAGGGAACGGGTTGATCATGGCATAGTCTATAGATTTGCTTTAATCTACGCCGGTTTTTTTTTTAAACGATCAACTTTTGTTTTTCATGGAGATGTAATAATGAAAATGCATAACGCACTGCTTCTCGCCTGCCTCGCGGCAGCCCCTGCTCTGGCCGATGATGCTATGAAGGCCCACGTGGCTGAAGGTAAAGGTGTCCTCAAGGCCTACTTTGGAGATCTGAAGGGAGAGCTGGTTAAAGGCATGAAAGAGCATGGTCCGGTAAAGACCATCTCCACCTGTAATAAAGTGGCGCCGCAACTCTCCGAGGCCCACACACAGATGAGTGGTTGGGAGATTGGCAGAACCAGCCTCAAGGTGCGGAATCCAGAGAATGCGCCGGATGCGTGGGAGACAGCCACATTGAACGAGTTCGAGGCCCGCAAGGCGGCGGGTGAAGATCCCAAACAGATCAGCAAGGCCGAATACGTGGAAGAGGACGGGCGGAAATACTTTCGTATGATGAAGGCGATCCCTACCGCTGACGTCTGCACCAAGTGCCATGGCAGCAATCTGAAAGAGCCGGTAGCGGCCAAGCTGAACGAGCTCTATCCGGAAGATAAGGCGACCGGTTTCAAGAAGGGTGACCTGCGTGGTGCTTTTACCCTGAAAAAGGCTCTGTAATCGAGAGCGCAAAGTACGCAATGATCGCCATCACCAATTTATCGATTGGTGATCTTTGCGCTTCATTGCGTACTTTGTGGATGGCTCCGTGTTCAGTTGAGCTGGATGCGCTGACCCCAAGGGGTTTTTTCCTTCCCCTTCACCAGCCAGATGACCGGGTAGCTGGGTTCCTGTTTTGGGAAGGCTCCCACTGCATCGGTGAAGTAGACCAATAGATCGGGACTCAATCCCCTCTCCGCCACCCACTCGAAGACCGGTTCAAAGCTGGTGCCGCCTCCGCCGGTGATCTCTGCCGGTAGTTCAAACTCCTCCCAGGCCTCGTATACCCAGGGGGCCGCTTCGGCGATTTCCGAGTCACAGGCCAGCAGGGTGACCCTTGCCCGTATCTGTCCCTTGAGGGCGTTGATCTCAGCGAGAAACTCCCCCATCTCCTCATCCTGGATCGAGCCGCTGGTATCCAGCGCCACCACCAGCTCCAGCTGGCTGCTGCGCAGGCTGGGCAGGATGAACTCCCCCTCCCGTCGGGAAGGGCGCATATAGCTGAAGTCGTCACGACTGACCGCTGTCATATAGCGCGCCAGCAGCAGGCGCCAGGGGAGCTGGGGTTGCAGCAGATGATCCACCATGCGTGCCAATGCGCCATCCAGCTTGCCCGCCTGCATCGCCTGCTGAGCGGCGCCGGCCATGCGCTGTTGCCACTGGATATTCAGGGTCTCAGCCTCGTCCGGTGTGAGGGGAGGGGGTTGTGAGGCGTTCGAGCCTGAACCATCTTCTTGTTTGTCACTCTCGTCGCCATCTTGTGCTTGCGGTTCCTCCGGCGACATATCCTTTTCGCTCTTACTGCTGCCGGAGCTCTGGGTGTTCTCCTGGTCGTAGAGGTGGTTGTCCAGGGGTTCGTCATCGTCTTTCTGATCGAGACAGGGGTAGATCTCCTCCGCGGTCATGCCCTCGAACTGGGGCAGATAGAGGGAGCCGGGAGGGGCTTGCAGGCCGTCGGCGATGAGCAGGGGGTTGATGGCGTAGTCGCAGGCCATGTCCCAGTGCAGCTTGGTGCGGTGTTGACGGCGAGCGAAGTGGGAGAGGGCGCAGTGGAGTGCCTCGTGAGCCAGCATGAACTGGGTCTCATCGAGACTCAGCTGATCGATGAATTCGGGGTTGTAGTAGAACTTGCGTGCATCGGTCGCGGTGGCGGGGCACCAGTCGGCATCTGTCGCTTCCAGGGGTAAGCGCATCACCAGGGCGCCGAGAAAGGGCTTATCGAGGATCAGCTTGGTGCGGGCCGCAGCCAGCTTGGTTTCGATCTGTTCCTGGTCCATTACTCGTAGAGCATGACGTCGGAGATGGCCTGGGCCCAGTCGTTGAACTGGGGCACGCTGAAGATGGCCTCACCGATCGCCCGATGCATATCGGAGACCAGCATCACCCCCATCTCCCGCTGGGGAAACT
>JBNKMQ010000270.1:0-5958 GCA_050293225.1 Sedimenticolaceae bacterium | reverse complement strand
CTTAGCATGAAATATGTAGGCGCCCATGTCAGTGCCGCCGGTGGTGTACAGAATGCCCCCCTCAATGCCCAGGCGATCGGGGCCAAGGCCTTCGCTCTGTTTACCAAGAACCAGCGTCAGTGGCATGCCAAACCCTTGACTGATGAGGCGATTGAGGCCTTTCAGGAGAATCTACAGCAGGTCGGTATCGCACCTTGTCATGTACTGCCTCATGACAGCTATCTGATCAATCTGGGTCATCCTGAGCCTGAGGGACTGGAGAAGTCCCGTAATGCATTTCTCGAGGAGATGCAGCGCTGTGAACAACTGGGCCTGTCATTGCTCAACTTTCATCCCGGCGCAACCCTGAGAAAGATCAGTGAAACCGAGAGTCTGAGACTGGTGGCAGACTCGATAAACTGGGTGCTTGATCAGACCCAGGGGGTTACTGCCGTAATTGAGAATACCGCCGGGCAGGGCAGTACTCTGGGTTACCGTTTTGAACAGTTGGCAGAGATCATCGAAGGGGTGGAGGATAAAACCCGGGTCGGTGTCTGTCTCGATACCTGTCACACCTTTGTCGCCGGATATGACATGCGCACAAAGCAGACCTGCGACGAGACCTTCGATCAATTTGAGTCAATTGTCGGCTTTGAATTTCTCAGTGGTATGCATCTCAACGACAGCAAGCCTGACCTCGGGGCCAGGGTCGATCGCCACCACAGCCTGGGACAGGGGAAGCTTGGATGGGAGGTGTTTCGCTACATCATGAAGGATGAGCGTTTTGATGATATCCCCATGGTGTTGGAGACCATTGACGAAACGATTTGGGCGGATGAGATTGCTGCCCTTTACGCCTTTTAAAGGAACGATTTTCCTACTTACTGAGTCGGTAGAAGAAAACATTGCTGAGTTGAGTTCACTCGAATAGACTTTGCCTGTCGTTATTTTGAGTCGATGCGGGACGCGTCATGTCACTATTGGATGATCTAAAAAAGGAAGCAGCAGCACAACAAGCGGCCAATGATGTCGATGAGCTGCAGGCACGCCGTGAAGCGCGTTATCAGGAGCGGGTCAAACCTGCCATGCTCTCCATTCTCAACTATCTCTCAGAGTTGACGGCTCAACTTAAACTGGTCGATCCTGATGTGAGACCCGACTACACGCTCCCGGGAATTGGCGAATTGAAAGGTCTACATCAAGGCGAGTATGTGGTCAATGCTGACAGTACTGAAAATACTAAAGTCGTTCGGCTTCGCTTTACGTGCAGTGAAGAAAATGAGCATGAATATGCGGTAAAACCAAAATCAGCAGCGGATGAGACCCGTGATTTTCTTGAGGCCCAGAGTATGCGTTATGCGGAGTGGCCGATACGCGATCCGAGACAGGGGGTTGTGGGACTCAATTTTCAGCTGGCAGTCAAGGTGAATGTCAATTTCATTTTCAAGGTGGATATGGATCAAGGAGTCATTACTCTGTTGATCTCAAATTTTCACAATTTCAAGGTGGAAAAGAGTGTTATACCGCCGGAAAGAGTTGATGAGACTTGGCTGGATAACCTGGGAAATTACCTTATTCGTCGTAGAAAGAATATTTATGAATTGGAGATAGACGAAAGCAATAAGGCTGCAATTCGTGAACAACTGGAAGCGGCGAAAAGGCAGCGGGAGGCAGAGTTGGCGTCAGCGATTCAAAGGGAGCAGGAAGAGCGGGAAGAGGCGCGTCGAAACTCTTTGCTGGGAAAAATAAAGGCATTTGGTCGATCTGGGGAAGAGTGACGATATATCGTATTTCAAACTTCTCTCTCTCTGAAAAAAAATCTCCAGGAATCTTTTACTCTTGCGTCAATATGCGTTTTTGCTTTTGGATGGCGTACTGTTTGTGAAGTAGTGTTTATGGGTGTGTCAGGTTGACACACCACGATATAACAGGCTGCTCTCTAAAACACACTACCAGTTTTCAGTCCCATCATTTTCAGTATTAGTGGTAGAGGGCAGAACTTAGTGAGTGGTGCTTGGAAAACCATAAAGCCGACAAAGATTGTGGCGTAGAGAAAATAGATATTGGATGTGGCGAGGTATGCGCCAACAGTTGCCATGACTAAAATACCGACAATAGCGAATGTAATGCGTTCAACAGACATACTGATAATCTCCTGAAAATAATATTACCTACGACAGGATTGTCGTCGATGAGGGAATTATCCATGCAGAGAAGATGGTGTCTGGAACATTTGTTACATTTCTACCGGCTGAGCATGCTTAGTCTGAATGTTCTCTCTATACGGTTGCTGTCTTCGGGGTTGATGCCGGATTGGTTGGCGTAGCTTTGCCAGCGACTAATCGCAGATGCGATCTCTTTAATGATTTTATCCGCCTTGGCTCTTTTTAGATCCGCTCTTTGTGTAAATGAGATGAGATCCTCGTAGGTAAAATCATCACGTTTACCATTCAAGCTCATCTGATGGCGGCTGGTCCACGCACCTGTCGGATTATAGGCGTAGGCGATATCGAAGGCGGGGGAGAGGCGCCACTCGCCCCGCTTGTTCATGAGGAAAGCGATGTTTTTTACGTGGTCGTCGTGATTGCGGGCGAGGATATTGAAGATGCTGCGACGTACCTGTTGCTCGATATCTTCGGTGACAAGCGATGAAAGTCGTTGGATGGTTTCTATCGCTTGTTCGTAAGCATAGGTGCCTGCCTGATTGAAGTCGTAGTGACGTATCGCGCCAAGGGATTGCATATGCAGTTTGCCGCCAGTGGCGGTGCGGTCGAAGCGTCTGGTCATGAAGTGGGCGCGTCCCCCCTCTTCGTGCAATCGACACTCCTCCATTTCAATGCCGGCTTGCTTGGCCATTAACGAGTAGGCGTATTCGATACGCCCGAATCCCTGAGGATCAGCCAGCTCTTTGTCACTGTTGCCGTGTATGCCGTCGAACTTCATGATCCAGTGACTGAATCCCTCGCTCGCCGGGGCTTGGCCCGAACGGAACTCGCCGCTATCAGGATTCCAGGCCAGAACTGCCTTCGCCCTGGCGCCACCGGCAGAGGTCCCTACATGTAGGATGTCCTCTATGCTGTGCCGGTCGTCTTGTGCGGAAAACTTACCCTGCAAGCTGATGCGTTCGTCGAGGACTCGGTTGGCAAGATCCACCAGTGCTTCGATCTCCAGTTTGTGTCTCTTGGAGGAGAGCTCTTTGATGCTGGGTTTGAACTCAAGCGCTCCCATGCCGCGGCTGCCGGTATAACAGAGACGTTCCACTGGATTCATACTACCGGGCGACCTGCCCTGGCTGGCGAGCCAGGCATCGATCAGGCGATTACCGAACTTGTCCGGCAGCGAGTCGGCCAGCAGGCCGGGCAGGCCGTAGAAGGCCTCACGGTCGAGGGCGGGGAATTCATAAGGTGCTTCCCTCAAGGGCATGGTCAGAGGGGCGACCTCAATTTTGGAGGAGGCGAATTCCGCAGTGTATTGGAATACCGCCAGTTGCCGATCTTCTTGCCAGGTGACGGCACCGATATCACGACCCCAGAGTATAACTCTGGCAATGGTACTCATTAGGTATCTTCCTCATCTTTCCATGACCAGGGCTGGGTTGTCTTGCGCTTACTGCTCGCCCGTCGGCGATGCTGACCTTCATTGGCTGCCATCTCCACCGGTCTGACATTGGGGTTGGGCAGCAGGGCGGCAAGGTGATCCGAAAGCCCCAGTGCCTTGATGACACGAATGAATGAGTCGAGGGAGATGCTCTTACCATCGGCGATGCGGGTCATGGTGCTGCGGGAGACGCCGGCCTGTTTGGCCAGCTCTGCCTGGGAGATGTTTTGACTCAGGCGAATAGTCTCCAGGCGCTTGCAGAGTGCTGCGGCGATGGCGCTGCTGGAGGCGATTGAGAAATCTGTCTTGGTATTCATAACTGACGCATAATCGGCACAATATAGACGATATGCATCAAATATTAGTCATTGTAGTGTAGTTGTCAATAAAAATGCTTCAAAATTGAATCAATATGGTTGATTTATGTCAATTATGCTTCAAAAGTAAAGCAAAATATTGTGTCTGGTTTTGTGTGTTTTACTCAACCCTAAAGGCACCTGTCCGGCTTCAATCAACCATGATCCCTCGGCTGGAATACCACTCCTTATCGATACGCCAGCGGACATTGTCGATGTCCTCACGGGACTGCACCAGCTTACGTACCTTTGACTGGAGTCCACCCAACTCCTTCTGTGCCGCGATGACGGATGGGTCCTGCTCAGACTTGTTGGCCAGACTGGGTTTGATCATGCCGAGGAAGGTCACTGCCGGCACCTGGGTGGAGCGGGGCGTCGACATGATAGCCGTTCTGCCCTGAATGGAGAGAGCCTTGAACTGATAAGGGTAGGCGGCAAGCTCAGGATCCTGCTGCAACATATCTTCGATCTCACCCAGACGGAAGTCGAGGTTAAAGAGCCAGATCAGCAGGCCAAGCAGCAGAAGACTACCAAGCACGACCGCATAGATTTTTGTGCCACGATCAAGGTTCATGGGGTGATCTCCAAATAGATTCACCCTAGCGGCTTATGCATATGTGATCATTGATAAAGCGCAGCGTCTGTTTGCAGACCTACTTTGATCTAGGGCCTATCGGATTAGTGTTAACAGGCCCTAGCCGCCAAGCGGCATGACCGATTGTGGCAACCAGATGAGGGCGGGCTCCTCCCCATCATTCAGTTTGCGTTTCAGTATGACGTTGCCCTTGCCGGTATTCCAACGCAGGATTGCATCGGTTTGTGGGGCCTCTGCGCCGCTGCTGTTTTCAGTGATGGGGTTGCCCATCTGTTGAAAGAGTTGTTGGATCAGCTGGTCGTGATAGATGCCGCGGTAGACCACCTTGACGCCATTGACCCACTGGTCGTGAAAGAAGACCGTGATGTAACGGGCAGGGATGCTGTTGAAGATGCCAATATGTGAGGCGCAGAGCCGGTTGCCAAAGCTGGATACCTCAGCTTCACATTTCCATTCGATGTCGGGAAAGACCTCTTTCAGCTGGGTCTCAGTGAACTGATCATCCAGGGCTTCCAGATTGAGATTGATCTCATCCTCTCCCCAGAGAAAGAGCACCACAGAGTCGGTGCGACGTTGGCCGTCTTCGGTGAAGACCAGCCAGAAGATAGGCCCGATGACGATTACCAGCGCCAACAGGCGTTTATACAGAGGATTGAGTTTCAATTTTATATCTGCCAGAGAGTCTTAACTATTAATTTTGAGTGCTTTGCTCACACACCCTAAGGCTTGGTAGTTCAAAACTCAAAATTAATAATTTCAAATCGACCGAAAAAAGGGAGCGGCTCCCTTGGGAAACCGCTCCCCATCCTAACAGTCTTAAACGACTATCGGTTTTCCCGGTTGTCGATCAGGTTGTCCACCACGCTGGGATCGGCCAGGGTGGAGGTATCACCCAGGGTGTCCAGCTCATTGGCGGCGATCTTACGCAGGATACGGCGCATGATCTTGCCGGAGCGGGTCTTCGGCAGGCCGGGAGCCCACTGGATGATATTGACCTTGGCGATGGGTCCGATCTCGCTGCGCACCAGCTTGACCAGATCGGCCTTCAGCTCATCGGTACCTTCGGTGCCGGCCATCAGGGTGACATAGGCGTAGATGCCCTGACCGGTGAGGTCGTGGGGATAACCCACCACGGCGGCTTCCGCCACCGAGTCGTGGAGCACCAGGGCCGACTCGATCTCGGCGGTGCCGAGGCGGTGACCGGAGACGTTGAGCACGTCGTCCACACGGCCGGTGATCCAGTAGTAGCCGTCTTCGTCGCGACGGGCGCCGTCACCGGTGAAGTAGTAGCCGGGGTACATGGCGAAGTAGGTCTCGAAGAAGCGCTTATGATCGCCGTAGACGGTGCGCATCATCGATGGCCAGGGGTGCTTGATGGCCAGGTTGCCCTCAGCCGGGTTGCCCTCGATCTCGAAGCCCTGGTCGTCGAGC
>JBNKMQ010000269.1:0-7441 GCA_050293225.1 Sedimenticolaceae bacterium | reverse complement strand
TGAATGCCCTGCCTGCGATCTCCACCGACCTGGCGAACCTCAAGGGCAGTCGACTGAATGCCGCACTGGAGCGGGCTGCACAACTGCTCGGAGAGGCCAGTAACACCGCTGGACGTTCTATCCTCCTGATCAGCGACGGGGATTTCGACGAACCGGGATTGAGCGACACCATCCGCCAACTGGCCGATAAGGGCATACGACTACTTACCCTGGGCATAGGCACCCCGGAAGGGGGACCTGTCCCTGCTGAGATTGGACAGAGCGACCTGATGCGCAGCCCCAACGGCAGCATCATAGAATCAAGACTGAATGAGAACACACTGACCCGTCTGGCCGAGGCAGGCAATGGCCAATACCTGAGAGCCGATTACCGCGACGCAGACAGCCGGGCCATTCTCGAACTGGCCACAGGGGATCTGAGCACACCCACTGCCACCCAAGAGAAGACCCGGGTCTGGAATGAGCGCTTCTACTGGCTGTTGTTGCCGCTGATGCTACTACTCCTGCCCTACTTCAGAACCACCCGCAAGGCCGCCAGGACATGAGAAGGCTGTTACTCACACTGGTGCTCTTCATCCACTCCGCTACAGCGATGGCGGACTGGTTTCTCAACCAGGAGCAGCAGGCCGCTGACGCCTACAACCAGGGCCACTACGAAGAGGCTGCAAAGGCCTTCGAAGACCCCTATCGCAGAGGAGTCGCCCGCTATCGAACCGGCGACTATGCAGGGGCCATAGAGGATTTCAGTCAGGTAGAGAGGGAGTCGGTAAAACTCGATGCCCGCTATAACCTGGGCAACAGCCGCTACCATCTGGATGACTTCGAAGGCGCCATTGAGGCCTATGAAGAGGTGCTCAAGGACGATCCTGATCACGCTGACGCCAGATTCAACCTGGCGCTGGCAAAGAAGAAATTGGCTCAAGAGGAAGCTGCCAGCAAAGAGCAACAGGAAGAGAAGAAGGAAGAAGAACAAGAGCAGGAGAAAGAGAAAGAGGAAGAAGGAGATAAAGAGGAGCAGAGCGAATCTGATTCCGCTGATCAACAGCAGCAAGAACAACAAGAATCCGGTGACTCGGAGAGTGATGAAGAGCAATCCGAGGGGGATCAGCAGGAGCAACAAGAGTCCCAGTCCGGCGATCAACAGCAGGAAGAGCAGAGCGAATCCGGAGACCAGCAGCAGGATCATGGTGAGGCGTCTGACAGCGCCCAACAGGGAGAGAGTTCAGAGCAAGATGATCAGCAGGGGGATCAAGACGACAGCAGCCAGTCTGACGCTTCATCGGGAGAGACCTCCAGCGACGAAAAACAACCGGACGGCGATGAAGAGGAGGATTCACAGCAGTCCGATAGCGGTGACGAGCAAACCACTTCAGAACAGCAAGATGGCAAACAGGATCAACAGCAATCCCTAGGCGGTGATGAACAGAAAGAGGCGCCTGAAGGGGCCTCAGGAGAAGAGCAGGATGAGATTCCCAGCGCCGGGGATCAGGAACAGAGAGAGGAAAACTCTGCTAACCTCGAAGGGGCCGAAGAAGAAAAAGAGGGCGGTGAAACCCATATCCAGGGCCAGACAAAGCCGGGACAAGCGGATAGAGAGAGTCAACTGCCTTCACCGGAAACAGCTCCCAGCGAAGCCGTCGAGCAGGTCGATCAGAGTGGCGAATCTTCACCTGATAATCCTCAAATGGCCATCGCCGGCGGCAGCGAAGAGCGACTGCCACTCAGTGGCGGAGAGGCACTGATGGAACAGTGGCTCGAACAGATAGAGGGTGACCCGGCGCAACTCATGCAGCAACAATTCCGCCTGGAAGAGTATCGCTATCTTCGCAACCAGGGCGGCAATGCCCGGGAGACAAGACCCTGGTAATCGACAGAGATAATTCAAAAAATGTGCAGTCTCTATGCAACAGGCTGCGTCGAGAATGATTGTACAAACAGGAGGCAGAATGGAGAGAAGCTGGCGTTCAGTAGGACTCGGCCTGATGGCGATCTGTCTCTATATGTCAGTTGCGCCTCTCTCTGCCAATCCCTATGCGACGCATAATCCCTGGCAATGGCGATATGCACCTCCAGCAGGGCAGCAGACAGCGCCACCTTCCAATCAGCAGACAACGCCCTCTTATCAGCGTTGGCCGACACCGCAGCAACCCGGTTATAACCGACAGCAGCAGACGACTACTCAAGCATCCAAGCCCTACCTTGAGACAGAACTCTCAATCACTACCCCCTATGTGCAACAGGCTGTCGTACTAAAAGTCAGCATAGTCAGCCAGCAGAACCTGACCAAAGCCACCCCGAGGATTCCACAAAGTGATCATTACGTCGTCCGCCTCCTTGAGGGTCCAAAGGCCTACTCAAGAAACCGCAAGGGAAAGCGTGAGATCGTCAATGATTTCTTTTATCAACTGACACCACTTAAAGCCGGTTCACTGGAGCTCGCGCCAATACATGTCAGTGGAGAGTGGGAACAGGTAACCGCATACAAGCGGAATAAAATCCCCTTTGATGTTGCTAACAGCAAACCTCTGAAACTGAAGATCAGTGAAGCAAACCCTGATCTAAAACCCTGGTTACCGCTGGAACATCTGGGCCTGGTTGTGATTCTACCCAAGAACTATCAGGCCAGTGCGGGCAAACCACTGCCGGTTAAGATTGAGCTCACCGCACTGGGCCTGGGAGGCAATCAACTACCCAGTCTTGAACAGCAACTGAAAAGCGATGCCTTTCGTGTCTACCGCGAAGAGAGCCGGTATTCAACCAGCCTGAATACAAACTACGAAAAAATCTCCGGTAAGCGGACTGAGACCTTCATTCTGGTACCGCAGTATGGCGGAGACTTGAATCTACCGGCATTACATATCAACTGGTGGAACACCCGTACCGCTATGGCGCAACGGACCTCATTCCCCCTGCAGCCCATCGCAGTCAGCGGCAACCGTGGTTACAAAAATCCTATTCATGCAGACGAAGAGCACACACTCTTTCCAGCGGGTTCGGCATCGGCCTTCTGGATCCCCCTCTCCATCGTCTTCGGGATTATCTTTGGTTACTGGATCGCCATCTGGGTCTCTCACAAGCGAAAAGGTGACTCACCCCACTCACCCCTAGAACCACTGGTCGTCTTTCTTCAGCGACCCATGCGCAAGATGGCGCCGGCCTTCTCTCCGCTGAAACAGAAACTGCTGAGTGCGGGTCGCAGCATTAATCCTGTTGACCGCTGGCACCGATGGCGTCGGCACCTGGTGGGCATGTTGCCGTTATCTGTCCGCTTCTGGTTCTGTGTGCGTTTCGTGGATGAAGAGGAGGATCCGGAAGTCTGGGGCTTTACCCTGAGGTTTCTCGCCAACAAACATATGGGGCTGCCTTTGAATGCACCATTCAGCACTATCGGCAAGCATATTCTTGCCTTTCATCCCAAGGCAAAACCTGAGGTGATCCATCGTCTGATTCATGAATTGGAGGAGTCGGTATATGGCCACCACGAAATCGACTTCGACACATGGAAGGGCGCCTTTAAACACGAGATCAGACCGAGTCTGAGATTATTGCCGAAGAGTCTGCTAGCAAGAAGATCATCTAACGACTCCCCCCTACCTGAACTCAATCCCTGATAGATAGAAACCTTAAAACGGGAACAGTTGTTAAGTGAACAGCAATAGACAGCAGTATTGTCGTAAGGGCTGAAAACCTTTACACCGGCTAATATAAAACATCAACCAGAGGCATCCCGATTACGATCAGCAACAAGAGCCTCCAAATATTCAATTAAACGATCACGCATGCTATGCAGGTCGTCTATACCTGCTTTTGCCCGTTCCTGATCACCCTTATCGTGAAGCAGAATAAGGCTTTCGGCCAACTCATGTATTTCAACATGTAGCCGTTCCAGATCCGGAAAGATCGAATTATTACCAAACCTGTTTTTACCCTCACCCTGCAACCAGCCACCAAATGAGCACTGAGTGTAATCCCTGATTGGCAACTCCTCTGTCTCCCAGTAGAGAAATTTCTCAAGATTCTTTAGCCACGCACGATGCTCAACACCTGCGAATAGAATCGAATAGTCCTCTCGCGGGTACGCCTGTTGATGCTGCCACGACTGACAGGGTTGCCAATATTTCATCCAGGAGGTCACTTTCTCGGCAGACATTGGTCGAGCTATTTGATAGCCCTGGGCCAGCTCACACCCCATTTTCAATAGCAACTCACCCTGTTCAACTGTCTCCACCCCTTCAGCGATAACCTCCCTGTTGAAAGCGGCAGCGATACCAATCACGCCCTCTAGAATAGCTATATCTTCCGGGTCATCGAGCATATCTCTGATAAAATTCTGATCGATTTTTAACGTTGCTGCAGGCAACTGCTTTAAATAGGTCAACGATGAATAGCCTGTACCAAAATCGTCTAAAGCAAACTTCACACCCAGCTTCCCACACGCCTCGATGACGCCAGAAACGTGCCCCATATCATCCAGCGCATTTGATTCCAAAACTTCAAGCTCAATGCTCTGTGGAGAGACATCGGGAAACATCTCAAGCAAGCAGCCCATCCTCTCAACAAAGTCCTTCTGTTGCAGGTGCATTGAACCGACGTTAATACTAACCGGTGGAAAATTTCCCAGCTCAAGCCACTCTGACAGTTGCTGCAGCACAGTAGTAATTACCCACTCTCCCAGCTTAATCTCGAGCTCGGAGTTTTCGATATAGGAAAGAAAACTGGCCGGAGTTAAAACGCCCATTCTTGGGTGTTTCCATCTAATCAGCGCCTCAAAACCAACCACCTCACCAGTTCGCATGTTTACCTTTGGCTGATAGTAGACTGTGTACTCCTGCCTCTCGAATGCCTCCCAGGCACTCTCCAGATTCTTCCTCTGATTGACGAGGTTGCTGTCATATTCAAAATCGAAAACGTGGAAACGGTTTTTGCCCTGCATCTTCGCCTGATACATGGAGTGATCGGCCTGGCGGATCAACTGCTCCGCATCCACAACCTTCTCTTGTGGAAAGAAGGTAACACCGATACTGGCCGAAACTTTGAGAAAGAGTTTGTCCACCGATATCGGCATCGCAGCGGCATCCAGCAGACGCCTGACCAGCGGCATGCTCTCATCCGTGCTGGGCAGATCCACCAGAACCGCTACAAACTCATCCCCACCCAGACGGGACAAGGTATCCCCTTTGCGTAGCGCCTCCTGCATGCGACGGGCGATTTTTTGTAAAAAGCGATCTCCCGTCTCGTGGTCGTTGTCATCATTGATCGCCTTGAACCCGTCCAGATCCAGGTAGATGACCGCCAATCTCTTGCCTCGTCTCTGCGCCTGATACATCGCCTGATTCAAGCGATCTATCAGTAAGACTCTGTTTGGCAGATTAGTCAGCGAGTCAAAGTGGGCGATATGCTTGAGTTGCTGTTCGTAGGCCTTCTTTTGTGAAATATCGGAGTGGGTGCCCACTACACGCTTTGGTTTACCATGCAGATCCCACTCCACAATCTTGCCGCGGGCTTGTATCCACATGTAGTCTCCCTGCTTTCGCAAAAAGCGAAGCTCGGCATCGAACTTGGGTGAGGAGCCTAGCAGATAATTCTCAAGTTTAATTTTGGTCTCACTGATATCCTGAGGATGTATGCGCATCTCCCATTCGCTGAGCATCTGGGGAAATTCAAATGGATGATATCCCGCCATGGTGTAGTAGCGCACATCAAACATGACCTGATTATTCTCAAGGTCCCAGTCCCAGATGCCGTCATTGGCCACAGACATGGCCAAGTCATAACGATGCTCACTCTCACGCAAGAGGCTCTCGACTTCTCTGCGGGTATAAATCTCTTGCTGCAAGCGATAGATCCACCACATGACAAAGGTTAAGAGCAGGGCTATCCCCGCCAACATTTGTACAAATAAGCGGTAATCAGTCTTCTCTACATAATCTCTTGTAATCCAATTCTGTAAGATATCCTGGGTATAAGTGCGGGGTAATGCCTGTAGCGTTTTACTAATAATTGAATGGAGAATCGTCTCCTCTTTATCTACAAACAGGGTCAGTTGCATAGTGACAGGTGTCTTGCCCACCACTTTGATGTTATACAGACCCATTTCCGCCATGTGGTAGCTTGCCAACGCCATCGTCGCCAGCATGGCATCGAATCTCTTCTCGACAACACCGATGAGACCCTCTTGGATGTTCTCCACTTCGATAAAGCCAAAATCCGGATAGGTCGCATAGATATCTGAGGTATATCCGTAGTCTTTGATAATGGCTATTTTTCGCCCTTTTAACTGCTTCAGGTCCTCCACGTAGTTCTGGTTGGTGTCCATGATAATAACGATGGGATTACGACTGTAGGCGGCAACGGGATTAAAACCTCGATTCAATATCGCATCAGCCATATCCCCGGAGATGATATCCACATCCCCCGCCATCGCCACATCCAAAGAGTGACTCCACGATTTTGTCCGACGCGGAATAAATACAAGACCGGTGTAGTGTGAGATCAGATCAAGATGATCGGCAACAACACCAATGTAGTTGCCATTCTCGTCAAAGGCTTCGTAGGGGAGCCAATTAGGATCTCCGGTAAAATAAACTCTGGGATGGGATTCGATCCACTGCTTCTCTTGCTCTGATAGAGAGAGATCGATAGGTGGGAGAGCGCTGTTATTTACCTGACAAAGCGCTGATTGGGTAAATCCACTGAATATTAGTATCGCTAGATAGAGGAATGACTTATTTTTGTGGGAACTTTCAGGAGCCCTCCTCCATTCCAGCGCTCCCTGCTCGTACGGCATTTTCACGATTCTCCCTTTCTGTGATTTTTATTATATGCAGCTATTTAGCACTCAACATCTCATATTTCCCTCTCAGTTGCTATCGCTCAACTAGTTGTAAATTTAACCATCCCGAGACTGGAATTTGCTTCCTAAGCTAGATCTTCCGCCACTAAACCGAGAGCTTTTTCAGGCATAAGAAAAAATCGAAAACCTGATCCCTTACTTGACAACATTCAATAAAAACCCGTTACCCATATCACTCAGGTGATCCAAAATTCTGTGTGATTCTCGGCCTGGGTCTCTCAACACTAATTAACAGGCCTAATTCATCTCTCCGATTAGGGTCTCTCTGGACCCTAATACAGGCTATAATCCGCTCCCATGTCTACGCCTGCCCCCCTCTTCTCCCATCGTCCCTACTGGGCCGCCCGCTTTGGTGTGGCGCCGGTGCTGCCCATGAGCCGGGCGGAGATGGATGAGATGGGCTGGGATAGCTGCGACATCATCATCGTCACCGGCGATGCCTATGTGGACCATCCCAGCTTTGGCATGGCGCTGATCGGTCGGTTGCTGGAGTCCCAGGGATTCCGGGTGGGGATCATCGCCCAGCCCGACTGGAGCAGTGCAGAGGCCTTCCGTCAGCTGGGCAAACCCAACCTCTTCTTTGGCATC
>JBNKMQ010000268.1:0-1917 GCA_050293225.1 Sedimenticolaceae bacterium | reverse complement strand
GGCAGGGAGAGTTAGAGG
This sequence comes from Sedimenticolaceae bacterium, assembly GCA_050293225.1. GTDB lineage: Bacteria > Pseudomonadota > Gammaproteobacteria > Chromatiales > Chromatiaceae > Thiodiazotropha. The sequence goes on along the minus strand of JBNKMQ010000268.1, from coordinate 1,899 downwards.
CGGAGGGGGTCCCAGATACGGAGATCGAGACGGAGTTTTCTCTCGACCTGCGATACCGCGGTCAATCCTCCACCCTTCAGGTGCCATGGTGCGGTATCGATGCATCTCACGCACTGTTTGAAGATCGGCATGAACAACGTTACGGGCATCGCATGGAGGTAGACCTGGAGTTGGTGAACCTGCGGGTCTCCCTGCGGGGTCAGGCGGCGCAATTGGATCTGGTGTCAACGGGACAGGTGGCGGAAACGGCCCCCACTCAAAGGGCGGTACTCTACGGCATTGACGGCGAAGTGCCGGTCTATGAGCGCGATCAACTGGGTACGGGGCAGCGTATCAAAGGACCGGCCCTGGTCACGGAAACGGTGGCCACCACCTGGATCGCACCTGGCTGGGAGTGCGGTGTGGATGAACAGGGCAATCTGCGGTTGAATCGATAAAGACAGGTGCCGGAGTCAAATTGGTTTCAGATAGTGATGTTGCTGGAAGAGACCTTTGTGTAGGAACTCTGTCCCCAGGGCGATACGGAGTCTGAGCAGATCGCCCTGGGGACAGTGCTTGTATGTTCCACCCCGGCAGGTCAAAAAGGACTTGTCGGGGTGGAGGGACGAACAGGGCATCTGGCCAAAGGCACAGACTGTAGGAGATATCGTCCCGCCCCTCACCCTAAAGCGCCTATAAGGAATCTATCGGCTCAAGACCGACGATTTAGGCAAGCCAGCGCCAGGTGAGCCCCGACAAGCACGATCCACCTTAGTCGGGAGAAGCAACAATGGCAATGTCTGTACAACCCCATCTCGTTGGAGCTGATGTCAGCAAAGCGGAGCTAGTCATCTGTCAGCATCCGGATTCACCCCTTGTAGTGCTGGATAATGAGCCCAAAGCCATCGGCGATTGGCTCCGGGGCCTAGATGACGTCCCCCTTTGCCTGGCGGTAGAGGCCACCAATACCTATCACCTGGAACTGGTCGATCAGGCCCATCAGCTCGGCCATACGGTGTATGTGATCGACGGTTTCCGCCTCAATCGTTACCGCCAGAGTATCGGCGGACGGGCCAAGACCGACGCCAGTGACGCCCGGCTGCTTTGGCGCTATCTCGACCGGGAGCGGGCCGATTTGCGGCCCTGGACACCGCCCTCCAAGGGGTATCGCAGCCTACAGCAACTGCTTCGCCGTCGTGCCGTACTCGTGCGCACCAGGGTGGCCTTGGAGCAGAGCTTGAAGGGGATGCCTGAGCTCAAATCCGCTGCCGCTGGTCTGCGTCGGCAGTTTGCCCGGCTGGATACCCTCCTTCAGCGGCGTATGCAGCAGGTCGTCCGCCAACATCAATGGGCGGCGGATGTCGTCCGTTGCCAAGGGATTGAGGGCATCGGTCCAATTACGTCCATGGCCCTGACCATGGCGTACCAGCGAGGGCAGTTTCGCAGCAGCGATGCCTTCATCGCTTTTCTAGGGCTGGATGTGCGGGTGCGGGATTCCGGTACCTGCCGAGGCAGGCGTAAGCTCACCAAACAGGGAGACCCGGAGCTGCGGCGCTTGCTCTATCTCGCCGCTATGCGGGCGTGTCGGACCCCATCGTGGCAAGGGTTCTATCAGCGCCATCTCGACCGGGGGCTGTCGAAGATTCAGGCATTGGTCGTGCTCGCCAGAAAACTGGCTCGGGTCGCCTTTGCCTTGCTCAAAAATCAATCAACTTATCAGCCAAGAGCCGAATCAGGGCTTGCGGGGTGACATAGAATCTCCTACACAGAGTTCTATTCGGCCACCTGTAGGAGCCCTCTCCCGAGGGCGATCTGCTCGGACTCCGCATCGCCGCGAGGTAGCGGCTCCCACAAGTGCTTTTCGATGCCGCGGTAATAACACTCCGTGTTCTCTGTGCCCTCTGTGGCAAACCAATCAAA
>JBNKMQ010000267.1:0-11145 GCA_050293225.1 Sedimenticolaceae bacterium | reverse complement strand
GGTATAAGGAATTTGAAAGGAATTTGAGCGGAGCGAACGCCACAACTCAACACTAAAAACTCAAAAAACCTTTACTAACTCTTTCGAATAATCCAGCTCAACAGAAAAAAGTTACTCGTCATCATCCCTGTCGCGACGTTCAACCAGTTCCGGGTCGGCGGTGATCGGGCGATAGATCTCGATGCGTGCCCCTTCATCCAGTTTGGCGTCGAGTTTGGTCAGTTTGCCGAAGATGCCTACCTTCTGATTATCCAGATCTATCTCCGGAAACTGATCCAAAAGACCCGAGTGTTCGATGGCCTGACGCACCGTGCTCTCATCGGGAACCTCCAGCTTCAGCCAGACCTGTTTGAATTTGTCTGCATAGGCGACACCTACATTCATCTCAGTCGGCTCCTTTAGCTACTCGATGGTTCGGCATTGGCGGCTTCAAGGGCGCTGGCGCGCTGCTCCAGGGATCGGTCGACCAGGCGTTTACCCGCGAGGATGAATCCGAGTACCAGAAAGCCGCCAGGGGGCAGAATGATCAACAGGAAGCCTTTGTATTCGGGAATCAGTACCAGTTCGAGGAAATGTGCCCAGGAACCCAGCATCAGTGCAGCATTGGCAAACAGGGTGCCGCTACCAAGGATTTCACGGGTTGCACCGAGCAGCACTAAAGCAAAGGTAAAACCAAGTCCCATCATCAGGCCGTCGAAGATGGAGGGCAGTACGTTATTCCTTGAGGCGAAGGACTCCGCCCGACCGAGGATGGCGCAGTTGGTAACAATCAATGGTATGAACAATCCCAACACCTTATGTAGATCGTGGACCCAGGCGTTCATCGACATATCCACCAGGGTCACCAGTACGGCGATGATCAGTACGAAGACCGGGATACGGACCTGCGGTGTGATGATGCCGCGAAAGAGGGATATCAAAAGCCCTGACAAGACCATCACCACGGTGGAGGCGAGCCCCATACCGAGACCATTGGTGGCGGTACCGGTAACTGCAAGCAGGGGACAGAGTCCCAGGGCCTGGGCGAGGACGATGTTGTTATCCCAGAAGCCGTCTTTGGCGATGCGTTTAAATTCATTGCTCATCTGTCGATCCCCTCAACCGGTTCACTTTTTACCGTCTCGGTGGTGATGGCGGGTGGATTGAGCAGCTCGGTTCGGTGGGCCTTGTAGAACTCAAGCCCACCCTTGATTGCCCCTACCACCGCCCGCGGGGTGATGGTGGCGCCACTGAACTGGTCGAACTGTCCGCCATCTTTTTTCACCCCCCAGAGATCCGCTGTGGGATTTCCCAGGGAGAGGCCGTTAAACGCCAGTATCCAGTCATCCTTGGCCACTTCGATCTTGTCTCCCAGTCCTGGGGTCTCCGCATGGGAGAGGACCCGCACACCGAGGATCTCTCCCTTGGCATCCAGTCCCAGGATCAGACGAACCTCACCGGCATAGCCCTGGCCGCTGACCTCCCAGGCGAGGGCGGAGACATCGTTGCCGAAGGTGCCGCGATAGATCTTGGTCGCCTTGCCGGACTCATCCTTCACCATCAGCGGATGGGCCAGCAGGTCGTTGTCATAGTGTTGTGCCGGTACGACTTGGCTGAGGGACTCTAGAAGATCCTCTTTATGTCGCTCCTGAATGGCATCCTTGGTGGCGATGTTGCCCGCAACAAGCAATGCGGTCGCCAGGGTGGAGAATCCCCCCAGAAGTACCGACTGATAGCCGATTCGCTTGCGATATTTTGGCTCTTTCGGTGTACCCATCAGGCGTCTCCCCCGCTATCCGCGTAGTTCAACGGCTCGCCTTTGCGGTCGCGGCCGTAGATGCGGGGTTTCAGATAGTGATCGATCAGCGGTGTACAGGCGTTCATCAGCATCACCGCAAAGGCGACACCTTCCGGGTAACCTGCCCAAGTGCGGATAGCGAAGACCAAGAGTCCGCAACCGGCGCCGAACAGCAACTGTCCCCGGATGGAGACCGGCGAGGTGACCAGATCGGTGGCGATGAAGAAGGCGCCCATGATCGCCGCCCCCGACATCAGATGGGTCAGCGGTCCCACATAGGCCTGGGGATTGATGAGATGGAATATACCCGCCAGCAGACCCAGGGTGCCGAGCATCGCCAGGGGGATGTGCCAGGTGATGATGCGTTTCCAGATGAGGAAGAGCCCACCCGCCAAGAGCAACAGGCCGGAGGTCTCACCCAGGCTGCCAGAGGCGGTGCCCAGGGAGAGCTGCCAGAGACCGTCGGCACCACTGCTGGCGGTCTCCAGCGGAATGCCGCGACCAAGCTCAGTCTTCAAATGCCCCAGGGTGGTGGCACTGCTGACCGCGTCAATCTGTGTGGAGGCACCGAAGGTGATGCCAAGGCTCTCCAGCAGACCGGGCGCCGCGGCAGAGAAGAGGGGCGTGGGAGAGGTGAATAGTGTCATCTCCAAAGGAAATGAGATCAATAGCGCCACCCTGGCCACCATCGCCGGGTTGAAGAGATTCTGTCCGATACCACCGAAGACCTGCTTGCCGATGACGATGGCGAGAAAGGCACCGACTACGCCGATCCACCAGGGCGCCCAGGGGGGCAGGGTCATCGCCAGCAGCCAGCCGGTGAGGAGGGCAGAGCCATCCATGAGAAAGACCTTGGCCGGTTTACCCGCTATGCGCAGGGAGAAGGCCTCAAGCAACAGGCAGGCGGCGGTGGTGACGAGAAAGAGAAAGATCGCCGGCCAGCCGAACTGGTAGAGGCTGAAGAGGGTAGCGGGCAGGAGGGCGAGCATAACCAGCCCCATGGTGCGGCTGATGCTCGCCTTGGCGTGGGTATAGGGGCCAGCGACAGGGGTCTCTTCAATCATGACTCAGTCTCAGCCTCCGCGGCCTTGGCTGCCGCTTCCTGTTTCTTCTTCTCTTCCATCTCTTTTTTACGCTTCATCATCGCTTCACGTTTGGCCTTTTTAATCGCCTCCATCCGCTGGGTGCGTGACTCGGCAAGACGTTTGGTCTCGCCCTGTTTGTGTTGTGCCCGCTGTCTCGACGCCAGTTCGCCCTTGGCGTAGTTGAAGTACTGCACCAGGGAGATATGCGAAGGACAGACATAGGAGCAGGAGCCGCAGGCGATACAGTCGAGCAGTCCCAGCTTGACCGAGTTGTCCAGGTTGCCGGCGCGGATATGCATCGCCATCTCCAGGGGCACCAGGCCGCAGGGGCAGGCGCCGACACAGCTGGCGCAGCGGATGCAGGGCATCTCATCGCCATCCTGGGTCTCTTCCGGGGTCAGTGCGAGCAGGCCATTGCTACCCTTCACCGCGGGCACCCGGGTGCTGGGCAGGGGTTGGCCCATCATCGGGCCACCGCTGATCAGACGTTCAGGTTCGGAGTTGAATCCACCACAGTAGTCGACCAGGTGTTTGAGGGGGGTGCCGAGGGGAACCAACAGATTTTTCGGTTGCTTGATGGCACCGCCGCTGACGGTCATCACCCGGGAGACCAGGGGCCAGCCGTGGAAGAGGGCGTCGTGTACCGCCAGGGCTGTCGCCACATTGTGTACGACCACGCCCATGTCGGCGGTGAGACCACGGGCGGGGGTCTCCTTGCCGATCAGTGTCTGTACCAGGTGCTTCTCCGAACCCATGGGGTAGCGGGTCGGCAGTCCGACGACGGTCACTTGGTCAAGTCCCTCTGCAGCCTGGCGCATACTCGCCTGGGCCTCGGGTTTGTTGTTCTCGATGCCGATGAGGATGCGATTGACCCCAAGCGCTCGCGCCATCAGGCGCACACCATCGAGGACCTGCGACGGCTTCTCCCGCATCAGGCGGTCGTCGCAGGTCAGATAGGGTTCGCACTCCGCGCCGTTGATGACCAGGGTATGCAGCTCGTAGCGCTTACGTAGATTCAGCTTTACCGCCGAGGGAAAAGTAGCACCGCCCATGCCGACGATACCGGCATTGGCGACTCGCTGGGCGATCTCCTCGGGGGAGAGATCGAAGGGAGCATCGGCCGGGTCGAGGTCATCGATCCACTCATCCTTGCCGTCGGGCTGCAGGGTGATGGTCCTGACCGACAGACCGGAGGGGTGGTGGGCGGGAAATCCGCCGACACCCATGATTCGTCCCGAGGTGGGGGCGTGTACCGGGGCCGATATGACGCCCTGGTTGCGAGCAAGCTTCTGTCCCTTCTTGACCATGTCTCCCCGGCGCACAAGGGGTTCTGCCGGCGCGCCAATATGTTGCTGCAGGGGAATATGCAGCAGCGGCGGCATCGGCAGCTTTTCGATTGCCTGCTCGGCACTCAGTTGTTTGCGATCCTCGGGGTGAACACCGCCACGGATCTTGAACAGCTTGAAGAGGTTCTCCGCACCCATGATCAGGCCGCCCTGGCCGGTTCCGGCCAATACCAGGTCTGCAGGGTCGGTTTCACCTCACGCATCTCGATGCACTCGGTGGGGCAGACGTCAAAACACTTTTCGCAACCGGTGCAGGCGTCAGCGAAAACGGCATGGATCTGTTTCGGTCCGCCGAGGATGGCGTCGGTGGGGCAGCGCTTGAAGCACTTGGTGCAGCCGACACAGAGATTCTCATGGATGAATGCAACTGCAGGTGCCTTCTCTTCAACGGCACTGAGATCGATGCTGACACCCATTTTCTCCGCCAGGGCCTCGGCCAGGGCCTTGCCACCAGGTGGACACATGGTAACGGCTGCCTCCCCATTGGCTACCGCCTCAGCGGCAGGGGTACAACCGGGATAGCCGCACTGACCGCACTGTGAACCGGGTAATAGCTCTTCGATTTCCGCCTGCAGGGGATTGCCTTCCACCGCCAGATATTTCGAGGCCAATCCAAGCAGTCCACCCATGGACAGACCCAAAGCCGTGATAATAAAGATTGCAGATATCATCACTATACCTCCTTAGTGACTGGTCAGACCGGCAAAGCCCATGAAGGCCAACGACATGAGTCCGGCGACTACATAGGCGATAGGGGCGCCGCTGAAGACGGCGGGAACATTGGCCAGGGCCAGGCGCTCGCGCAGACCGGCGAACATTACCAGAACCAAAGTAAAACCAATCGCCGAACCGAAACCGTAGAGCAGGCTGTCGAAGAAGCCGTTCTCCTGCTGCACATTGAGCAGGGCAACACCGAGGACGGCGCAATTGGTGGTGATCAACGGCAGAAAGATACCCAATACCTGATACAACGCCGGTGAGGTCTTGCGCACCAGCATCTCGGTGAACTGCACCACAACGGCAATCACCAGGATAAAGGTGAGGATGCGCAGGAATCCCAGATCCAGGGGCTGCAGCACATAGTGTTCAAGCAGCCAGCCTGCGAATGCCGCCAGCGTCAGGACAAAGGTGGTAGCCAATCCCATACCCATTGCGGCGTCGAGTTTGTTGGAGACGCCCATCAGCGGGCAGAGGCCGAGGAACTTGACCAGGACCACATTGTTGACCAGCGCTGTCGAGAGGATGATGAGTAGATATTCCATGAAAACCATCGGTTGATCGTACGATGGCAAATACCCAACAAAAAATATGCCAAATCTGGCTTGTTGATCAGATTGAGTTCTTTTCTTGATTCGGTGGTGAATAACTAACTGAATGTTTTGTATGAAAAATATGCCTTGTGTGCTGGTTTGATATTTAGGCGCTTTGTTTACAGGGCAGTTGCGCTATTTGTCACGGATCCCCGCTGCTTGTTGTTATTGATACAAGGGAGGAAGGAACCTTTGTTCTCTCTGCGACAAAAGCCACCAAGGAGGAGCTGATCATCAATCCCATTAAAATGGTATGGCAATTGCATAGAGCAAATGGTTAATAGATTCCGGGAAGTTGATACAGAGCAGTGAGTGGCCATGATAGAGCGTAAGTCCAGCATTCAAAATGGTGAGATCGTCGATGTCATCTCCGATTTTCTCGCCTCTCCTCCCGAGGGGACACCGGCGGAGGTGATAGAGGCCTTCGATGTCTTTGGTGCCAAGCAACACTTGCCACCCAAGCTCTTTCTGGAGGCTGTGGAACAGGCCCCCATCTCGATCTCAATCACGGATCCATCCGCCCATATTCTCTATGTGAATCGAGCGTTTGAGGTCTTAACCGGCTACACGAAGGATGAGTTGATCGGTAAGAACGAATCGGTGCTTTCCAGTAAATCGACCCCGGTGAAGGTCTACCAGGGGCTGTGGGAGACCATTCAGAAGCTCGAGGTCTGGCAGGGCAAGCTGGTCAACCATCGAAAGGACAAGCGGGAGTATCTGGCAGAGCTGACCATCTCTCCGGTTCTGAGTGCCAAGGGTGAGATCGCCTACTACCTGGGCATGCACCGAGATGTGACATCCATGCACCAACTTGAACAGCGCCTGAAGTTTCAGAAGGGTCTGACCGAGGCGGCGCTGGATGCGGCACCTATTGTGATGGCGATGGTGGGAGCGGATAGAAAGGTCCTGCTCGATAATCATGCATACAAGGTCCTGTTGGGTGATTTTCGTGGTGCAGAGCCAGCGGATCTTTTCCTTGCAGCGCTGGAACAACAGATCGGCTTCGATCTGAGCAATGTCTGCCAGGTTGGTGATGGCTTCAATAATATCGAGGTCAGACTCGATCCGCCGGGAAGCGCTTCCCCTCGCTGGTTTACCTGTTCCGGCGTGCGCGTGGCGGAACTGGATGAGGCGGCACACAACTATTTCAAATCGGCGGATGCAGGACGTTGTTGTCTACTGTTGATCGCCAATGAGACGACCAGCAGTCGCAATCGCATCAACGAGGCACGCTTGAATATGATTCGCGCCAGCATGGCGGAACAGCAAATGGTGCAGACCATGCGGGAGGCGATATCGGGTTCGATCTTCAAGCTACAGGCGCCACTGAATGTGATTAAGGCGGCGTTATCCATGCCCGACAGTACAGACGGACAAAGCGGTCTGCGCAAGGTGTTGAAGCAGGCCCTGGAGAGTGGCGATGAGGCGATGGAGAGTCTGCATAGTGCACTTCCCAGTCCCACTATCGAACAGACCTCTCTGGTGAATGTGAACGAAGTGCTGCACGAGGTCATCAAACTATCCACTGGTAGTCTGCTTGCGGGGGGTGTGGTCGTGGATTGGCGACCGGCACCGGTACTGCCGGGGATTACCGGCAGAACCAATGCCCTTAGAGGGTTGTTTAAATATCTCATCGACAACGCCCTGCAGGCGTTGAGTGAGTCGGATCAGGATTTTCGTGAAATTAGATTGGAGACAAGATTGGAAGGGCAGGAGTTGGTTATCGAAGTCATGGACAATGGTCCGGGTGTGCCGGAGTCTCATCGTTTGAAGGCGTTTGAACCCTTCTTCTGCGGTTGGACACAGCCGAGGGAGCATGCCGGTATGGGATTGACCATGGCGCAGGAGGTGGTTATCGGACACGGCGGTGGTGTCGAAATCGATCCCGACTTTCTCGGCGGTTGTCGCGTCAGGGTAAGACTCCCTTTAAACAACATGGGAGGTGTATAGCGCTATGGTTCCTCCTGAAAAAAGTTCAGATATGACGACAGGCAGTCGTACCAGCTCGGCCATGGAGTCGGAGCTGGAAGCCCTCTATCAGGTGAGTCAGGTCCTGAGCCGTTCGCTCGATTTCAGAGAGACCCTGAAAGAGGTACTCAAGGCGTTGAATGACAACGGCAACATGAGTCACGGCATGATAAGTCTGCTGGATGAACAGAGTGGTGATCTGTTGGTGACTGCGTTGCACGAGAATCCTGCGCCCTTCAATACGGTTAGATACAAGTCCGGTGAAGGTGTTGTGGGCGCGATCATGGATAGCGGTGAATCTCTTGTGGTCGAGCGCATCTCGGAAGAGGATCGCTTTCTCGATCGCCTGGGTGTCTACGATCCGGAACTGCCCTTTGTCGGTGTGCCCATTGCCATCGGAGATAAGACGGCAGGCGTATTAGCTGCCCAGCCCTCAGATAGTCAAGGTCTGTTGGATCGCAACCGACGTTTCCTTGAGATGGTCGCCAACCTGATCGGCCAGAGTGTACGTCTGGCGAAAAAGGTCGAAGACGAACAGCTGGCCTTGAAGAGCGAGCGTGACTCCCTGCGGCGTAAGGTCAAGGGTGAACACGGCTTCTCCAACATGGTGGGCCACACGCGTAATATGCAACTGGTGTTCGAACAGGTGAGACAGGTGGCGAAGTGGAATACCACGGTGCTGGTGCGGGGTGAATCGGGTACCGGTAAGGAGCTGATAGCCAACGCCATCCACTACAACTCACCCCGGGCCAATGGTCCCTTTATTAAACTCAACTGTGCCGCCTTGCCGGATAACCTGCTTGAGTCGGAACTCTTTGGACATGAGAAGGGGGCATTCACCGGTGCGGTCAGTCAACGTAAGGGACGCTTTGAGCAGGCCCATGGAGGAACCATCTTTCTCGATGAGATCGGTGAGATCAGCCCTGCCTTTCAGGCAAAACTGCTTCGTGTCTTGCAGGAGGGCGAGTTTGAACGTGTCGGTGGTGTTAAGACCCAGGTCGTGGATGTGAGAGTGGTTGCCGCTACCAACAAGGATCTGGAAGCGGAAGTGCAGGATGGAAATTTCCGCGAGGATCTCTACTATCGTCTGAATGTCATGCCGATCAAGACGCCTCCACTGCGGGAGAGAAGAGAGGATATTTCAGACCTCTCGCGTTACCTGGTCGGCAAGATCGCCAAGAATCAGGGTAGGGAGCTGCAGATCGACGACGGTGCTATCGGTCTGCTGATGCGTTACGACTGGCCGGGAAATGTCAGGGAGCTGGAGAACTGTCTCGAGCGGGCGGCCGTGATGAGTGAGGCGGGAATTATCGACAAGCATGCGATCAACCTCACCGGCTTGGACAGCACTCCCCAGGCGGCGGCTTCGAATATTCCGGCTGCGGCCAAGGTGGATATAGACGACCCCGACCTGGATGAGCGGGAGCGGGTGATCGCCGCCCTGGAGCAGGCCGGCTGGGTACAGGCCAAGGCGGCCAGGTTGTTGGGTATGACGCCAAGACAGATCGGTTATCGCATCCAGACATTGAATATAAAGGTTCGTCAGATCTGAGTTGATTCCCAGTTAATAAAATATTGTTGACCCGAATGGTATTTACTTAAGGGTTCACGCCCCCCTCTCCCTTGATGGGAGAGGGGTTGGGGAGAGGGTGTACGCGAAGCGTTTCATCTGCTTGAGTGATAAAAAATCCCATTGATCCTTTATCATGGTTTGTATCAAGACTTCAGGCCTGTTCAGGATCGGTCAGTGCAGCTGGCTCCTCTTTCCTGTTCTGTTCCTTACTATGATCTTTCGCCAACAGGACATAGATTGAAGGCAATACAAAGAGGGTGAAGAGGGTACCAATGGCCATACCCCCCACCAGCACCAACCCGATAGAGTTACGTGCCGCAGCGCCGGCACCGGTAACCAGGATCAGAGGAAAGTGACCGGCAACCGTTGCGACAGTGGTCATCAGGACCGGACGCAAACGAGTCATGGCCGCCTCTTTCACCGCTTCGATCTTGGATAGTCCATCCTCCTGCAACTTATTCGCAAACTCGACGATGAGGATGCCGTTCTTGGCGATCAGACCGACCAGGGTCACCAGTCCCACCTGGGCGTAGATGTTGAGAGTGGTTGTCCAGCCGCTGGTCCAGAAGGGCATGTTCGGATTCGGCATCTTCAGGAAGGTGAAGAGCAGGGCGCCGAACATGGCCATGGGTACAGATCCAAACAGGATGATCAGCGGATCTCTGAAGGAGTTGAACTGCACCGACAGGGCCAGGAAGATCAGTACGATGGCGAGGGAGAAGGCGGGCAGGAACTTGTTCCCCTCCTGACGTAGCTGGCGTGACTCACCGGTGTAATCCATGGTGTAGCCGGGGGGTAGAATCTCCGTAGCAGCATCTTCCAAAACAGTCAGCGCCTCGTCCAGGGTGCGATTGGTCATACCCGAGAGCTTCACCGAGTTTAGCTGTTGGAAACGATTAAGCGAGCGGGGCACCGTGGTGTTCTCGATATGCGCGACACTACTCAGCGGAATCATCTGCCCGTCGGGTCCATCGATATAGATGTTGGTCAACTGATCCGGATTGAGCCGCTGGGCGCGTTCGATCTGCGGAATCACCTTATAGCTGCGACCGGCGATGTTGAAGCGGTTGACATAGTCGCCACCCAGAGCCGCCGCCATGTCGCTACCCACCTGGTTCAGGCTCAGACCGAGCACGGCGATCTTATCCCGATCGAGTACCACCTTTGCCTGGGGTTGGTCATACTTCAGATCGATCAGTGGTGGAAACGTGAACTTACCGCTGGCCATCGCCTTGCCCTGTATCTGCTTGGCGAATTCGAGCAGCTGTTTCGCATCGGCGGTGGAGGAGATGATGAACTCCACCGGGAAGTTGCTGCCGCCTGGCAGTGCCGGCGGTGTGGTGGCGAAGATCTGGAAGCCGGGGATCTGGGAGAGCTTGCCCTGGACCTCCGGCAGGATCTCGAACACCGTTCGCTCACGGGGATCTTTCCAGGGTTTCACCACCATGCCGGAGAAGCCGTCTGTGTCATACAGGGCGCCGACAGCGGGGGCGAGCAGGATCTGGAAGGTCAGATCGACCTCCTCGGTGCTGAGGAAGACATCCTCCACCGCCTTGCCGAAGAAGTCCTTCTGGTTGGCCGTCGCGTTGGCCGGCGCGTTGATGATGCCGAAGATGACGCTCTGATCTTCGCCTGGCGCCAGCTCTTTCGGCGAAAGATTGTAGAGCGGAATCGCCGCCAGTGAGACGGCAAACCAGATCGCATAGACAAAAGGCCTGGCATTCAGGGTGTTGCCAATCAGTCGTCCATATCCTTCGCGCAGGCGATCGAAGTGGTGGTTGACCCAGCCGGTAAAGCCTTTCTCTTCATCTGCCGCGCTACGCAGCATATGCGAGGACATCATCGGTGACAGGGTCAGGGCGACGATGCCGGAGATGGTCACCGTCCCCGCCAGGGTGAGGGCGAACTCACGGAACAGGGCGCCGGTGAGACCCCCCTGCAATGCGATGGGCATATAGACCGCCGCCAGGGTGATGGTCATGGCGATGACCGGTCCCACCAGCTCACGGGCACCCATCATGGCCGCCTCGAGTTTGCTGCGACCCTCCCGCAGGTGGCGTTCGATGTTCTCCACCACCACGATGGC
>JBNKMQ010000266.1:0-2122 GCA_050293225.1 Sedimenticolaceae bacterium | reverse complement strand
TACCACAAGATCACCCCCAGGTAGGCTTACATTGACCACGGGATCAAGTTGTCCGAGCAGGCGGCCGGCTACAACGGCGGCGCAGGCGCCGGTGCCGCAGGCGAGGGTTTCGCCGGTGCCGCGCTCATAGACCCGCAGACGAATGCGGTTAGGGGCCTCGATCTGCATGAATCCGGCATTCACCCGCTGTGGAAAACGCTCATGCTGTTCAAGCAGAGGCCCAAGGGTCTCCACTGGAGCCTGGTCCACCGACGGTACCTGCAGGACAGCATGGGGGTTTCCCATGGATATCGCACTGATGGTGTGATTGACGCCATCTATTTCCAAGGGATAACTGGTTGCTCTCTCCGGGGCGATAAAGGGGATCTTGTCCGGTTCCAGGATGGGTACACCCATATCCACCTCGACGAGATCGTGAGGCAGATGTTTCAGGATAATTGGACCTGCTGCAGTCCCAACACGAATGAGCGAGCTGTCACTTAGCCCCTTCTCCCGTACAAAGCGGGCAAAGCAGCGGGCGCCGTTGCCGCAAGCCTCCACCTCGGAGCCATCGGCGTTGATGATGCGGTAGTGGAATTCGGTATTCTCAAGCCTTGGGGGCTCGACAAGCAGAATCTGATCACAACCGACACCGAATTTCCGGTCAGCAAGAAAACGGTAGTGGTCAGGGTTTAGGGGATATGATTTTTCAGTGGCGTCGATGACCACAAAGTCATTACCCAATCCATGCATTTTAGTGAATGGCAGCTTCATTGATTACTCTGCTTCTCTGTCTGCTCCGGTTCTTCTGAGGGGGGAAGATAGAGCGGGCCCTTTTGTCCGCAGGCACTGATCAGGTTGAGGGTGCCGAGGATGGCGATGACAAGCCATAGCAGATTGCGGGACCAGCAGTGCATGAGAGTATCCTGGGGACAGTGAAAAAGTAAGTCGCAGTATACCCACTGCAGCCCCAGGGGTCAGCCGGGTTTAAACGCTAAATGGGATAGGCTTAGAATCTTCAGCTCGTGATGTCGCTTTCAAGGCTGGCGTTGAGCCGCTCCTCGACACGTCGTTTCAGCGCCAGAAGCTCCACCGTTGTCGGTGTCTCAGTCGGTTGAAAACTGCTTAAGCGTAGGGAGGTGAGATAGATGGGGTAGGGCTCATTTCCCTTTCGTAGTGACTGGATATAGGCTGCTGTTTCGCGATAGAGATCATCGCCGTATTCGAGATAGCTGAACTCGCGCTCGCCACAGATGAGGGAGACAGGTTGGGCGGTTGAATCGGAATCGCTGCTGACCAGGGTAAGCTCCATATAGTCGTCAGCACGAACCAAAGGCACTCGGCGTCTTTCGCAATGGTATTCACCACTACGACTTCTCTTCAGCTCGTGGAACTCCGGCTCTGTCAGCAGATTGCCGCCATCACCGGGTAGCAGGTTGTGTAGTTGTTGCAGGCTGTTGAGGAAGCGCCTCTGCTGCATCATCAGAAAGCGAGGACTCTCGGCGGGCAGGGTCTGGCTGAACAGAGCCCCCTGCTCATCCAGGATATGGATCTCAGTCTTCTGCGCCATGATCTGGAAGAAGAGCTGAATCACCTTCGGCTTACTGTATTTAAAGATCAGAGGATAAGGGCTCTTCGCCATGATCTCCGGATCGAACTCCAGGGGACGATAGAGGTGTTGGGGTTGTTGCAGTTCGTCGAGCAGGCTCTCAAACGACTCCAGGCTACGCCAGTTATATTGTTGATTCTCCTCTTGCTGCACGATAAAAAATTCTGTGCCCATTCGGAAGGCGTAGCGTCCATGGTCCAGCTCACCGCTATCAAAGCGCTGCACGATATGCCGGAAGAGTTCAGCGATTCGTTGTGCGATCTGTCTGCCACGTACACTGGAGAAGCTGAAGGCGTGCAGTTGCGTTTTGCTTTGCTGATCTGTGGGTCGCAGGTTGAGTAGATTGCAGAGTGAATCGAGTAGTCCTACGGGCTCCTCGTGTCGATTGACCAGTAACTCACCCCAGCTGGTCTGAATCACCACTTCGTGATGGATGGCGAGATTGGTACGGCTTGCGGCGAAACTGAGTGGGTCGTGGCGCTCGCTGGTGATCTGCTTGCCCTCTTTGGTCAGATGCTCCAGAGGATCAATGCC
>JBNKMQ010000265.1:0-13961 GCA_050293225.1 Sedimenticolaceae bacterium | reverse complement strand
CACGATCGCGTGATCGTTCGTCGTATGGAAGAAGAGCGCACCAGCCCGGGTGGCATCGTGCTACCTGATGCAGCCACCGAAAAGCCGATCCAGGGAGAAGTTCTGGCTGTCGGCAACGGTAAGATCAACAACAATGGTGAGGCGCGTCCGCTTGACGTCAAGGTTGGGGACAAGGTGCTGTTCGGTAAGTTTTCCGGCACTGAAGTGAAGGTTGGTGGTGAAGAGGTTCTCGTCATGCGTGAAGAGGACATCATGGGTGTGATCGAAGGCTAAGCCTCTCCTCATATCTCTCTATAAACATTCACCTGACTAGACGAATCGAAATTTTTCCCAAGGAATCAAGACATGAGCGCAAAAGAAGTGAAATTTGGTGACGACGCCCGTCAACGCATGATGAAAGGCGTCAACACTCTGGCCAACGCGGTCAAAGTAACCCTCGGTCCCAAAGGCCGTAACGTCGTACTGGAGAAGAGCTTTGGTGCCCCCACCGTAACCAAAGACGGTGTCTCTGTAGCCAAGGAGATCGAACTCTCCGATAAGCTGGAGAACATGGGCGCACAGATGGTGAAAGAGGTCTCTTCGCAGACTTCCGACGTGGCCGGTGACGGTACCACCACTGCGACCGTACTGGCGCAAGCCATGGTGCGCGAAGGCCTCAAGGCCGTTGCCGCCGGCATGAATCCAATGGATCTGAAACGAGGCATCGACAAGGCTGTGACCGCTGGTGTTGAGCAGCTGAAGAGCATCTCCCGTCCCTGCTCCGACGACAAAGAGATCGCTCAGGTCGGTACCATCTCCGCCAACTCCGACGCCGATATCGGTAGCATCATCGCCGAGGCGATGCAGAAGGTCGGTAAAGAGGGTGTTATCACCGTGGAAGAGGGCTCTGGTCTGCAGAACGAACTCGACGTGGTTGAGGGTATGCAGTTCGATCGCGGCTACCTCTCTCCCTACTTCGTGACTAACCAGCAGAGCCAGGCCGCTGAGCTGGATGAGCCCTTTATCCTGCTGCACGACAAGAAGATCTCCAACATCCGCGATCTGCTCCCCGTACTGGAAGGCGTTGCCAAAGCCGGTAAGCCTCTGCTGATCATCGCTGAAGATGTCGAGGGCGAGGCCCTGGCTACCCTGGTAGTCAACAACCTGCGTGGTATCGTTAAGGTAACTGCGGTCAAGGCACCTGGCTTCGGCGATCGTCGTAAGGCGATGCTGCAGGATATCGCCATCCTCACCGGTGGTACCGTGATCTCTGAAGAGGTCGGCCTCTCCCTGGAGAAGGCGACCCTGGACGATCTGGGTACTGCCAAGAAGATCACCATCACCAAGGAAGAGACCACCCTCATCGACGGTGCGGGTGCCGAAGGTGATATCAAGGCCCGTGTCGAGCAGATCCGCGCGCAGATTGAGGAGACCTCTTCCGACTACGATCGTGAGAAGCTGCAGGAGCGTGTCGCCAAGCTGGCCGGCGGTGTCGCCGTGATCAAGGTGGGTGCTGCGACTGAGGTCGAGATGAAAGAGAAGAAGGCCCGTGTGGAAGACGCCCTGCACGCCACCCGCGCTGCGGTGGAAGAGGGTATCGTTCCTGGTGGCGGTGTCGCCCTGGTTCGCGCTCTGGAGGCGATCAAAGATATCAAGGGTGACAACCACGACCAGGACGTGGGTATCTCCATTGCCCGTCGCTCCATGGAAGAGCCTCTGCGTCAGATCGTTGCCAACGCTGGTGGCGAGCCCTCCGTTGTACTGGATAAGGTGCGTAACGGCGAAGGCAACTTCGGTTTCAACGCCGGCAATGACGAGTATGGCGACATGATGGAGATGGGTATCCTGGATCCTACCAAGGTGACCCGTTCCGCACTGCAGAACGCCTCCTCCGTGGCGGGCTTGATGATTACCACCGAGTGCATGGTTGCCGAAGAGCCGAAGGACGATGCTGCCGCTCCAGCTATGGGTGACATGGGTGGCATGGGCGGCATGGGTGGTATGGGCGGAATGATGTAAATCATCCTCCAGCGACTCATCTGCGTCGTAGAAAACCCGCGTCTTTTCAAGGCGCGGGTTTTTTTGTGTCAATCGCTTTACTTTATTTCTAACTAGCCGTTACCCAATGATGACAGAGTAGCATTCGAGGATGGAGCCGCTTTAGGTTCTGGGGGATAAGATGTTTAGAAATATTAGTATTACATTGCGTTTTGTTGCAGCAACCGTGCTGGCCGTTCTGCTGGTTTTAATAGTGACTCAAGCGACCACCTTCAGCTATATGACGGATATGCTTCGTTCTGCTGAAGAGAATGAAATCACTGAAATCTATAAGAATGTTGTGGCCAGTGTGGAGTCCGAAGGCCGACTGGCCCGGGCTATGAGCGCCCTGGTGGCCGGGATCCCGGATGTGCAGGAGGCATTTGCCGAGCGTGACCGGGAGACACTATCCAATCTCTTCGTGCCGGGTTTCTCCAAGCTGAAGAGCGAGTATGGCGTCAGACAGTTTCAGTTTCATGAACCGCCGGCAACCTCGTTTCTGCGAGTACACAAGCCGGCGAAGTTCGGGGATGATCTCTCTTCTTTTCGATTCACCGTAATTGAGACAAATAAGAAAAAAGACCCCATACAGGGTCTCGAGGTCGGTGTTGCCGGATTGGGTGTCAGGGGGCTGGTCCCGGTCAGTTATGAAGGCGCGCATGTGGGTTCGGTGGAGTTCGGTATGTCCTTTGGCCAAGCCTTCTTCGATGACTACGCGAGCCAGCACGATGTCGATCTGGAACTCTATATCAATCGTAACGGGGTCATGGATCTGTTTGCCTCTACCATGAAAGATAATGGCCTTTTAACTCCGCAACAGCTGGCAACGGTGAAACCGGGGTCTGAACTCTTCGATCAAGGTCATCTGGGGGACAAGCCAGTCTCATACTATGCGGCTTCGGTGAAGAATTTTCATGGTGAGCCAATCGGAGTGCTTGTTCTAGCCAAAGACAGATCTCACTTTGCATCAGCCTTCAGTACCCTGCTCTCCCTTGTGATTGGCTTGAGCCTGGTTTCCGTGGTTACTATCGGCTTGTTGGTCTGGTTGATCAGTAAAGGTGTGATCAAGCCGATTAGTGCCGCAGCGGAGGCGATGGAAGGTATCGCCACGGCAGATGGTGATCTGACTGTGAGAATGGATGAACGGGGTAAAGATGAAGTTTCCCGTCTATCCCGTGCCTACAATCGTTTTGCCGAAAAGACAGAGAAGATGATCGGTAATGTCTCTCAGGTGGCCGGAAATCTGAGTGCAAAGATCGGGGACTATGCGATGCTTTCGGAACATACGACTGAAGGTATCAGCAAGCAGCACGAACAGACCACCCAGGTAGCAACCGCGATGACAGAGATGTCTGCAACGGTGCACGAAGTGGCACAGAACACCACCCAGACCGCTGAAGCGGCTAGACAGGCGGATGCCCAGGCGAATGCAGGTCGCGAAGTGGTTAATGAGGTTACCAGCAGCATCGATACTTTAGCGAGTGAAGTGGGTAAGGCAGTTGAAAATGTTCGTATGGTGGCGGATGACAGTGATCGCATCGGATCCGTTTTGGATGTGATACGTGGCATCGCGGATCAGACAAATCTGCTGGCATTGAATGCGGCTATTGAGGCTGCGAGAGCCGGCGAACAGGGACGTGGATTTGCCGTCGTAGCTGATGAGGTCAGGACCTTGGCCAAACGGACCCAGGATTCGACCGAAGAGATCCAGGAGATGATTGAAAGTCTCCAGTCAGGCGTCAAGCAGACAGTCAGCGTGATGGAGATCAGTCAGCAGCAGGCGGCAGAGAGCGTTAAGCAGGCAGATCGGGCACATCAGGCCCTGGAAGAGATCACTCAGGTGGTGGATGGTATCTCCCAGATGAGTGCTCAGATTGCCACAGCTGCGGAAGAGCAGAGCGCAGTTGCTGAAGATATCAACCGCAATATCGTCGATATCACTCAGGTGGCGGAAGAGACCGCAAAGGATGCGAACGAGAGCTACGAGAACAGTGTGCAGATGTCGAAAGAGGTCGACCAGCTGAATCAGCTGCTGGCCGAGTTCAATACCGGGGATGCCGACTATCAGCAACTGCAGCAGGCTATTGCGGCTCATTTGAGTTGGAAGACAAAAGTACGTGGTTTCCTCGATGGCAAGGGGTCTTTGGATGAGCGGGTGGCCTTTGATCACGCGGCCTGTGGTTTTGGTAAGTGGTATGAGAGCGTGGGGGTGCGTAATTTCTCACATATCAGTGAGATTAAGGAGATCGAAGGTCCGCACCGTGAACTGCATCAGTTGATTGAGCGAATCGCCCAGCTGAAGCAGCGAGGAGATCAGCAGGCAGCGGAACAGGCCTATCATGAGGTAGGTCCTCTGTCTGAGAAGATTGTTGCTCTGATGCAGGCCATTCAGAGTAAAATTACCGACTGATCAGGCTTGCTGATTGTGAAGGTGAGGCGGCGCCAAAGGGCGCCGCCTTTTTCGTTCAGGTGAAAAAGATCTGACTCAATTGATTTCTGTATTAAGGCCGGATTGACAGGATCTATATCGCTAGGCAGACTGGATGATTGGTTAGTGTAGAATCGAGATTTAACCGCTCTATACATTGTTTGTTGCCAAAGCGTATTCGTTTCTCATCCTTCGAGCATGGCCAGGCCTGCTGGGGCGAAGCCCCACGGAGTTGATGCTGATGTCCCCTTGGGGTGTAAACACTGGAAGTCGACGCCTGCTCCCTGATAGCCTGAAATGAAGAAAATTCTGCTCGTTCAATATTCCCAGACCGGCCAGCTCACTGGGATCGCCAAGGCCTTTTCTGCACCGTTGCAGTCCTCACCCGATGTCGAGCTGACAGTTGAGACCCTAAAGCCGCAACAAGCCTATCCTTACCCCTGGCCGTTTTTTGACTTTCTCGATGTCTTTCCTGAATGCGTGTTGCTCGATCCGCCGCCGATAGAACCGCTGGAAATAGATCCTCAGGCGGAATTTGATCTCGTGGTTATCGCCTACCAGGTCTGGTTTCTCGCCCCCTCTCTGCCAGTTACTGCATTTATGCTTGGCGATGATGCGAAACGCCTGCTCAAGGACAAACCGGTCATCACCCTGATCGGCTGTCGAAATATGTGGAGTCGTGCCCAGGAGACCATGAAAGGCCTGATTAGCGACTGCGGCGGACGCCTGCTGGATAATGTGGTGCTGATAGACCAGGGTTCGGCATTAGCCTCATTTATCACCACCCCCCGCTGGCTGCTGTCCGGCAAGAAGGAGGCCTTTTGGGGCTTCCCGCCAGCCGGGGTGTCGGATCCTGCTATTACGGATTGTTGTCGTTTCGGCGAGGCGCTGACAGAGGCGCTTGCCCAGGATCTGGAAAAGGGCGATCAACCCCTGCTACACGGATTGCAGGCGGTGAAGGCTGATATGAGCCAGATCCAATCTGAAAAAGCCGGCCACCGCAGCTTCATGATCTGGGGTAAACTATTGCACCGTATCGGCAGGCAGGGGGATCCAGGGCGCAAACCGGTACTGATAGTCTATCTGGTGTTTCTCATCCTGATGATTATTGCGGTAGTGCCCCTGTCGATGATATTGAAGGCCCTGCTGGCGCCGCTGATGCAGAAGCGGCATGCCGAGGCGAAAAGATACTATGAGGCACCGTCCGGTTCGGGCGAGGAACGAATGAAACTCTTTGATTGCGGAAAATGAGGGTATATATCACTAACACAGCGGCCTACCTGCCGCATCAGCCTGTCGATAACGACCATATCGAGGATATGCTTGGCATGGTGGGTGGACGTCCATCCCGAGCCAAGCGTCTGGTGCTGAGAAGCAATGGCATCAAGCAGCGCTACTATGCCATCGATCCCGAGACCGGCGAGACCAGTCATAGCAATGCCCAACTCGCGGCAGCCTGCATCAATAAGCTTTTCCCGGACAAACAGGGCCTGGAGTCGATCGACTGCCTGGCTGCCGGCACCTCGATTGCCGATCAGCTGATGCCGGGGCATGGTCTGATGGTACACGGGGAGCTGGGTAATCCTGCCTGCGAAGTGGCTTCCACCTCGGGTATCTGTCTGAGCGGGGTAGCGGCGCTGAAGTATGCCTACCTGGGTCTCAAGTGTGGCGAGTTCAAGACCGCTGTCTCTACCGCATCGGAGCTGGCTTCACCCCTGTTGCGGGCGAAGAACTTTTCCGCCGAGTCCCTGTATCAGATCGACGAGTTGAAAAAACATCCGGAGATCGCCTTCGAAAAGGACTTCCTGCGCTGGATGCTCTCTGATGGCGCCGGCGCCTTTCTGATGCAAGACCAGCCTGAGCCGAGGGGCGATCAACCCGTACTGGAGATCGACTGGGTGGAGATCTTCTCCTATGCCCACGAACTCGAGACCTGTATGTATGCCGGTGCGGAGAAGTTGGCAGACGGCAAGGTCAAGGGCTGGAATCAATATACCCAGCAGGAGTTGCTCGACCGCTCAGTAATGTCGGTGAAGCAGGATGTGAAACTGCTCAACGCCAATATCGTCGATGCGGCGGTGACCGAGACCCTCAAGCGCATTATCAAGAAGCGTGGGATCAAGGCCGATGACGTGGACTACTTCCTGCCTCACATCTCCTCGATGTTCTTCTACGAGAAGGTCTATGATGCCCTGGTGGCCCTCGATTTTGAGATCCCCCGTGAGCGCTGGTTCACCAATCTGACCAGCAAGGGCAATACCGGTGCCGCCTCTATCTTTATCATGGTAGACGAACTGCTCAAGTCGGGACGCCTGAAATCGGGGGATCGTCTGCTCTGCTTCGTGCCGGAGAGCGGGCGCTTCTCCAGCTCATTCATGCACATGACCGTGGTATGAAGATCAAGGATATCCCACAGGACAACGCCAGCGCTCTGGGTGGCGAGACCAAGGTGATCTATGCCGAGTCCGACTCCGGACGCATCGAGATTGCCCAGACCACCGGCTGGGAGGTGGAGGAGCAGGTGCTGGACCAGGCTTTGGACGAGATCCATCGTCTGGCCAAAGCGGCTTATGTCAGAGCCGCAGCCGGTAAGACCTCTCCCCTGGAGTTCCATATGTACAACCAGCGCATGGATCTGCCCATGCTGGCCCAGGCCACGGGACGTTTCCAATGGATGGTGAAGCGGGATTTCGACGCCAACAGATTCGCCCGCTTGTCGGATGAGAAGCTCTCCCGCTATGCAGACGTAATGGGTCTGGATATCGATAGCCTGAAGCGTCTGCCGGAAGACTATGACTGACCCCTTTCCCCACCACCACGCCGCTCACTGCGAGACCGGCGTCATGTCCAACATGCTGCGCTATCACGGTCTGGATGTCTCCGAGCCCATGGCCTTCGGCCTCGCCAGCGGAATCACCTTCGCCTACATCCCCCTGGTGAAGATCAACAACCTGCCATTGATCGCCTATCGCACACCGCCGCGGATGATCATTCGCGCCCTGTCGAGGCGTATCGACGGCCTGCAGATGACGTTCAGAAAGTTCAAGCGTCCTGAAGATGGCGAGCAGGCGTTGGAGCGTCTGCTGGATGAGGGCAAGGTTGTCGGCATGCAGACTTCGGTCTTCTTTCTGCCCTATTTTCCGGAAGATATGCGCTTCCACTTCAATGCCCACAACCTGCTGGTCTATGGACGTGAGAATGGCGACTACCAGGTCAGCGATCCGGTCTTCTCCCATGTCCTTACCGTTGATCGTCCGAGTCTGACCAAAGCTCGCTTCGCCAAAGGGGCCCTGGCGCCCAAGGGGATGCTCTACTATGCGCAGGCGGTACCCGCAGAGATCGATTTTTCCAAGGTGCTGCCCAAGGCGATTAGATTCAGCGCCAAGATCAACAGCGCCGCCTCGCCGGTACCCATCGCCGGGGTCAAGGGCATTCGCATGGTGGCGAAGAAGATACGCCAGCTCGAGAACGAGAAAGACGAGCGCCGTGCCCACCTCTATCTGGGACATATCGTGCGCATGCAGGAGGAGATAGGCACAGGTGGCGGTGGTTTCCGCTTCATGTATGCCAGCTTCCTGCAGGAGGCGGGGGAGAAGCTCGGCTCCTCACTGCTCTCCGATGCGGCGGAGGAGATGTCCAAGATCGGTGACGAATGGCGGCTCTTTGCCCTGATGTGTGCGCGCAAGAGCAAGGCGAGATACGACGATACCTTTCACAGCATCGCCGAGCAGCTGGAGCAGATCTCAGATCGGGAAGCGGCCCTCTTCGAGCGCCTTAAAACCCTTCGATAATACTGACCGTCAGGCTGCTGCGATGCGGGTTGCGGTTGAGCATGCCTAGACATTGCTGACCTGAATTTTTCGATAGCCAATGGATGATGTCTTCTGCGTTCTGCGTGGGGTAGTGGCTTCTCTCAAGAGGGCTGACGAGTTCCGTCGACTGCTTCAGGGATGGCGGTGGCAGATCGGTCAGGTTGAGCAGGTGAGAGATGGCGTATCCTTCAAAGATCTCCACTGCGGCATCCATATCTTCCACTGCGCCACAATATCTTACCCGGGCGATTGGTGTCTCTTCTGCAGGGCTATTACCGCAGAGAAACCAGTGACTACCCTCTCCCAACGGCGTCTCTTCCGGCAGTTTCATTCGTTGACGGTGTTGAGTGGGATTGCCGGGGATCTCATCCACTGTCCCTAACAGAATCGGGCTCTGCTCGTCCTGCAGCAGGGAGTCCGCCAGCTGCCAGGCCGCTTCCAGGGAGCATCGTCCGCGAGAGAGGCTGATGTTCTCTCCCCGAATGCCCAGGGTCGCACTGACATGGAAGGCGGTGACATTGTTGACGCTGTTGATGAAGCTGATCGGGTTGGGGCTCAATTCATGGGCGAATATCTGTTCGCAGATGCTGATCGTACTCTCGAGATTGGCGTCGCCGCTGGCGAGGATCAGCCGCGTCTCTTGGGATAATGAATTCACAGCAGGAAACTGGGCCAGACCGGCAAGGCTCAGCTGGGTCAGTCGGTCAGCTCGTCTTGGCGTCTTCAGGGGCGATGTCTTGAGAATGGATGTCAGATCGGGGAGCCTCTCCTCCAGCCGATGGCTATAGCCGCCAATGGCGATGATCGGTAGGTCGAGTTGCATCATCCCTTCTCCATGACCAGCACAGTATTGCTACCGCCGAAGCCGAAGAAGTTGAGCAGGTATCTGCCCTCTGGAGCTTCTTGTGGTGAAGTGACGGGCATCAGGTCCAGCTCCGGGTCGGCGGTTGTCGTATTGGGTGTCGCCGGAATTACTCCCTGTTCAATCGCCTCGGCAAAGAGGGCTGTCTCCAGTACGCCGCAGGCCCCCAGGGTGTGTCCTACATAGGGCTTGAAAGCGGTGATCGGTGGGGTTGTCTCGGCAAAGGCTTTGCTGATGCCGTTGGCTTCTGAGGCGTCATTCAAACGGGTGGCGGTGCCGTGGGCCTTGATCCCGCGCACTTCGGTTTTATGCGTGCCGGTCTGCTGCAGGGCCCTCTCTATCACCTGGGCGATGGATGAGCCGTCCGGGTTTGCGGTGGTGACGCCATAGGGGTCCAGGCTGGTCTCTCCGCCGAGCAGATAGGTCCCGGCGGTGGACGACTCCGGTCCCAATACCATCACGGAGCAGGCCTCCCCCAGGATGATGCCGTCCCGCGCTGTATCGAAGGGGGCGATACGTTGCTGTGCCAGAAGCTGCAGGCTGTAGAAACCGCTGATGGTGGTCTCGTTATAGCGCTCCAGGCCGATAACGATGGCGTGCTTGAGCCGGCCCTGGCGGATCATCTTGTGGGCTAAGAGCAGGGCGTTGGCGCTGGAGGTGCAGGCGGTATTGATATTGAAGGCGTCAGCGGTGATCTGCAGCCGTTGGCAGAGTCCGTCCCCCAGCCGGTGATAGCCGGTATGGGGTAGGGGCAGGGGATCGGGATCGCCCTGCTTCAACTGCTGGCTATAGGTGGTTTCGCTCAGGCGCAGGTCGTAGGAGGATGAGCCGATGAAGACCCCTGCCTGTTGGATCTCCTGGCGGTTCAAACCACTCTTCGCGAGCGCCTTGTCGACGGTTTGGTAGAGAGTGGCAGCGATCTCGCCGCCCTTGTCGGGGCCGCCGCGCAGCCCGTAGTAGGGGACTTTGAGCTCGATCGATTCCAGGTCGATCGAGCCGGGTAGGAGGTTCTCCTCCCCGGGCTTTAGCAATAGGGATCTGCCAGGGTCATCTCCCAGGGCGGAGATCGAGGCGGAACTGAGAATGGGGACTCTAGGTGCGTGCAATGCGCGCTACTCGGGATGCAGGTGATCCGCCAGGTTGTTGATGGTGGCGAGGATCTCCCTTGACTCGGCGTCGTTCTGGATATGCACGCCGTAGCGGTTCTTGATCGTCACGATCACCTGCAGCATATCGATGGAGTCGAGCCCCAGACGTGACTCGGGACCGGCGAGATATTCGGTGTCGGTGATCTCCTCAGGAGAGATCTCGTCCAAGCGGCACTCTTCCACGATCATCTTTTTCAGCTCCAGCTTGAACTGATTGTCTTCCGATCCCTTCATCTTCCTTTGTCCGTCAATCTCTTGTAGTAATAAATGCTGAGTGAAAAGAGCGCCACTGCCAGCAGTACCAGTTTGCCGATCTCAGGCGCCACCATGGCCCATCCCCCCTGCCGCAGCAGGATGGAGAAGAAGCCCTCCAGGGCCCAGTTCATCGGCGAGAGTCCGGCGATGGCCTGCATCAGCGCCGGCATCACAAATGTGGGCACCATGATACCACCAATAGCCGCCAGGATTAGATTGCTGATGCCGCCGAAGGTGGTGGCCTGCTCCATGCTCTTGGCCAGGGTGGCGATAAGCAGAGCAAAGCTGATGGCACAGAGACTGATCGCCAGGGTCAGGGGGAGCAGGAGCCAGATCTCACCCTGCAGTACCAGCCCTTCGCCGGAGATCAGCGGCAGCAGATGGGTGCCCACCAGCAGCATCAACACTACCTGAATCAGGTTGATACCGAGATAGGGGATCAGCTTGCCGATCAGCAGATAGCTGGTGGGTACCGGCAGGGTCTGCAGCCGTTGCAGGGTGCCCTGTTGTTTCTCGGTCAATAAGGTGGTGGAGATGGGGATGACGACAAAAAACATGGAGAAGATCAGCCAGGAAGGCACGCTCTGCTGTACAGAGTTGGGCTGTTCCGCCTGACCATTGCCAGCGTTGCGGCTGCGGGTGAGTACCAGGGATCGACCCAGCAGGTGGTCGATGCGCAGCTGGCGCTCCTCCTCACTCAGCTCATCCTGCTGGAAGAGGGCGGCGATCTGATACTCGCCCAGGGACTCCCGCACCGTGCCGAGGATCGATCGGCGCAGGGAGGCGGGCAGGGTGTCGGCGTAGAGGATCTGCAGCTTGTCCTCATCCTCGGAGACCGGGGTCTGGATCGATTCGGTGAAGTTCTGCGGGATCAGAATGGCGGCGAGGATCTCACCCTTGTCGAGCTTATCCAGCAGCTCTTCCTCTGTGGCTGCCTGTTCTACCTGAAGGCCCTGCAGGTCGGAGAACTTCGAGATCAAGGCCTCATCCTGGTCTGCCGCAGACGCAAGCCAGAGTCCGACCCGGGGATTGTCATCGCTGTCACCGCCCATACGGTCCTGCAGCGCCAGGGACATGATCAGGATGAAGACCAGCGGCATCAGGAAGAGCACCATCAAGGCGTGTACATCCCGGGTGACCAGGCGAAGCTCCTTTTTGATGATTGCGTACAACATATGGGCTCAATCCCGCAGATGGGTCTGGGTCAGTTCGAAGAAGAGGGTCTCCAGGGTATGTTTACCGTAGGAGAGGTTGAGGATCGGGATCTCCGCCTGGTTCAGCAGCCCGATCAAATTGTTGATCTCGCTGGGGTCGTTCGGTTTGCCGGTAATGGTCTGCCCGGCGAGGGAGAGGCCCATCTGTTCAATCTTTGGCATCAGTTCTGAGCGTTTGTGTTGATGCCGGCTCAGATCAATTTCCAGTTGCAGGGCCGACTTCTCTTCCAGAATCTCCCCCATGGGGCCCTGCACCAGAATGCGGCCGTGATCCATGATCGCCACCCGATCGCAGAGCTGCTCGATCTCCTCCATGTAGTGGCTGGTGTAGACGATGGTCGCCCCCTCTTTATTCAGCTGCCGGATCGATTGCAGGATGAAGTGGCGTGACTGGGGATCTATGCCCACGGTGGGCTCATCGAGAAAGATCAGTTTAGGCCGGTTGAGCAGGCCGATGGCGAGATTGAGGCGTCGTTTGAGGCCGCCGGAGAACTGTCCCGCCGTCCGTTGGGCATGCTCTTCCAGTCCCGTGAGTTCGATGGCCTGGCGGATGCGTTCAGGCTTGTCGTTTACGCCGGGGTAGAGGCTGGCGAAGAACTCAAGGTTCTCCTGCGCCGTCAGCTGGGGGTAGAAGGCGTACTCCTGGGGGATCTGTGCCAGCTTCTGCAAGATCGTGGATCGCTTGTCGCCGTAGCTCGCGCCGTCGATGGAGACCTTGCCCGATTTTGGTTTGATCTGACCGGTCATCACCGAGATAAGGGTAGTCTTGCCCGCCCCATTGGGACCCAACAGACCGAACAGACTGCCCTTAGGAATCTGCAGATCGAGCTTATCGAATAGCTCTGCCTGGTTGGGATAGCTGAAGCTGATGGATTCTAGTTTGATCATAGGGTTGTTCGGCGGGAACCTGCGGCAACCCTATGCGAATTCCGATGGCTTGGCAATCCTGGACCCAACGAAGATTTTTGCTGGTAGACTGGGTGAGATTACGACGATCGTCAGCAAATGAGTTCTGGATGGCGAATCTTCTCTCCATGCCGAGTCAAGATCCGCTTGTAATGTCCTGAGTGAGAATAATCAGAATCGATGACTTTAGAAACCGAACTGCGGCAAGAGAGCGAGAAACAGTGGCAGCAGTGGCTTGAGGGGCTGAGCGAGGCCGGGCTGTCAGCGCCGGAGGGGAGTGAGTTCCGCGAGACCCTGCTGCAGGTCTGGGAGGCGAGCGACTATGTCGCCCAGGCGGCGATTCGTTACCCTGAGTTACTTCTCGATCTTTCTGAACAAGGGGATTTGGATCGCGCCTATGCCGAGCATGAGATGGCGGATAGGCTCTCCCAGTCACTGGAGTCGATCGGGGATGAAGCCGCCCTCTTGGTGGCCTTGCGCCGGTTTCGTCGGCAACAGATGGTTAGGATTATCTGGCGGGATATCACCCGTTCGGCCTCACTGGATGAGACCCTGGAAGATCTCTCCGCCCTGGCGGACGCCGCTATCGATCAGGCCCTCAAGCTGCTCTATGGTTGGACTTGTCAGGAGATGGGTAGCCCCCTGAACGAGGCCGGTGAAAAGCAACCATTGGTCGTGCTTGGCATGGGCAAGCTGGGGGCGCGGGAGCTCAATCTCTCCTCCGATATCGATCTCATCTTCGCCTATCCCGAGGCGGGCCAGACCGATGGCCCCCGCAGTCGTACCAACGAGCAGTTCTTCATCCGCCTCTGCCAACGGCTGGTGCAGGCCCTGGATAACCACACCGCTGAGGGCTTCGTCTTCCGGGTCGATACCCGCCTGCGTCCTTTCGGTAATGTGGGTCCCCTGGCGATGAACTTTGCTGCCATGGAGAGCTACTACGGCTCCCAGGCGCGGGAGTGGGAACGCTACGCAATGATCAAGGCGCGAGTGGTGGCTGGCGATCAAGAGGTTGGTGCGGAGTTGATGGCGATGCTACGTCCCTTCGTCTATCGCCGCTATCTCGACTTCAGCGCCATCGAGTCGTTGCGGGATATGAAGCAGATGATCAGTAATGAGCTGCACAAGAAGGGGATGGAGGCGAATATCAAGCTGGGTCCCGGCGGTATCCGCGAGATCGAGTTCATCGGCCAGGCCTTTCAGCTGATCCGCGGCGGGCGGGACAAAGATCTGCAGATTCGTCCCATCCAGCAGGTCCTGCTGTTGCTGCAAGCGCGTGAGCTGATGCCCGAGTATGTGGTGCGGGAGCTGACCGAGGCC
>JBNKMQ010000264.1:0-1514 GCA_050293225.1 Sedimenticolaceae bacterium | reverse complement strand
ACCACCGAAGGCAGGTTAGTGGCGTTGACGCTGATCATTGCCGGTTTGGGGGTAATCTCTTTCTTTACTTCGATCATCGTCTCTGCCTTTGGCGAGAAGATTCACGAGATTCGCACCCATCGGGTCATCTCCGAAGTGGAGCGCAAGCGGGTGGATACCCTGATCTGCGGCTTTGGCCGAGTTGGCGAGGTGGTGGCCGAGCGCTTGACCCGGGATAAACGTCATTTCGTGGTGGTCGACCCGGTAGAGAAGCATGTGGAGTTGGCCAGGGAACGGGGTTATCTGGCGGTACAAGGCGACGGTGAGAACAACGATTTACTGTTGAGTCTAGGCATCGAAAACCGGATTAAGCGGCTGCTTTGCCTCACTGGCGATGACGTGGTCAACGTCTACATTACCCTCACGGCGCGTCAGTTCAATCCGCAGGTAGAGATCATCTCCCGCGCCAACCATCGTGAAAACATTGACAAGCTCTACCGCGCCGGCGCCAGCCACTGTGTAGCGCCCAATCAGGTGGTCGGTTTGATAGCTGCCGAATATGCGGGCCAACCGGTTGCCTTTGAAGCGGTCTATGAGCTGCTGGCCGGGCAGTCGGAAGAGGGTATCGAGGCGGTGGTTGTCAAGCAGGGTTCGGTGATGGAGGGGCGTCGCATGGACAGCATCGATTTCCGTCAGCGCCGGCTGATCCCCTTTGGTGTAATCCGACCGGGGCGTTGTGAAGAGGTGGCGGGGGTGACCAGCTTTATCTTGCAGGATCGCTGTTTCTACTTTAATCCAGGGGATGATTTCATCTTTCAGGCCGAGGATATGCTGGTCCTCTTCGGGCATGAGTACAGCGTGGTCCACTTCCGCGACTGTCTGCAAGGAGGAAAACTCTGATGGCGCACTGGAAGACACTGATTTTCGGCTGCGGCGCCATGGGGCAGGAAGTTGCGGTACAGCTGGAGGAGAGAGGTGTTGATGCCTGCCTCTATAGCAACGATGAAGACGAGGTTGCTAGCACTCAGGCTAAGGGTCTGGACGCCGCGGTAGTCGACCATACGGACGATGACAAACTGCGGGAGATCGGCATTGGTGACTGGGTGCAGACAATCTTCTGCCTGTTCCATGATGAGCCGCAAAACCTCTTTCTAACGCTGTCGGCTCGTGCCTTGGATGCCGATCTGAAGATCATCTGCGTCTGTGAGTCGGTGACTTCGGGCGATAAGCTGATTACGGCGGGAGCCAGCAAAGTGATCGACCCCTACGAGATCAGCGGCCAACGGGTACATGAGCTGATTTCACGCCCCTATCTGGTCGAGATGCTGGAGACTACCATCTTCGGTAAACATGTGGATATCGCAGAGATTGAGATCCCGGCACAGTCGGCTCTGTCAGGCACCCTGTTGGACGATCTGCATCTGGACAAACGCTACAACCTGATCGTTATGGGGGTGGTGGATCTGGAGTTGGGGCAGGATCTGATCTTCTGCAACAGTGGGGTCAATCACCAGATGGACAGTGGCGACCTGCTG
>JBNKMQ010000263.1:0-1976 GCA_050293225.1 Sedimenticolaceae bacterium | reverse complement strand
CGCTTGATCCCTCCGACTGGGGCGCCTTTGTGGATGCATTGAATCTGGGTGGAATCACCAGCCAGCTGGCACGTCACTGCGCCTTCAGCGGGTGGGATGGTACGACACTGCGTCTGACTCTCGACGCATCGATGAAGCAGTTGCGGGTGGGGCAGTCTGAGAAGCGTCTGCTGGAGAGCATAGCTCGGATTCTGGGAAGTGATGTCAAGCTACTGATTACCGAGGCGATTCCCGACGAGGAAACTCCTGCAA
The DNA here is from genome assembly GCA_050293225.1 of Sedimenticolaceae bacterium. Taxonomy (GTDB): domain Bacteria; phylum Pseudomonadota; class Gammaproteobacteria; order Chromatiales; family Chromatiaceae; genus Thiodiazotropha. The sequence goes on along the minus strand of JBNKMQ010000263.1, from coordinate 1,724 downwards.
TGCAGCACAAACGGGAACAGCGGGAGCGTCAAAGAGAGGCTGAAGCGGTGATGATGAGCGATCCCTTGGTGCGTGAGATGGAGGAGCGTTTTTCGGCACGACTTGTGACCGATTCCATCAAGCCCATGGATGAGCGAGGGAAGTGAGTACAACCGGCAAATTGAGAAGTATTTGGTTTGGCGGATTCTGAGAATAGCGCAGTAATATACTGATATATTTATCTATTAATAGATATCTTCAAGTGATTTCTCGATTCCGTTTTTGTTCATGCAGATCGTGACCCCGAGGTTGAAACGGGGGGTTGCGGCAGTTTGAGATGAGGTTAATTCCATGAAAGGTGGTATAGGCAATCTGATGAAGCAGGCCCAGAAGATGCAGGCCGAATTACAGCAGGCGCAAGAGCGTCTGGCACAGGAGGAGGTTACTGGCGAATCCGGCGGAGGCCTGGTCAAGATCATCATGAACGGCAGACATGAAGTGCGGCGGGTGGAGATCGACGATAGCCTGATGTCGGATGATAAGGAGATGTTGGAGGATCTGGTTGCCGCGGCGCTCAACGATGCTGCTCAACGGGTGGGCCAGAAAATGCAGGATAGCATGAGCGGGTTGACCGCCGGTTTGGGATTGCCGCCAGGCATGAAGCTACCATTCTGAGTGAGCTCCGGTTCCGCATGCCTAGTCGCTCTCTGCTTCAGCAGTTGATCTCTGCCCTCAGGTGCCTACCCGGGGTAGGAACCAAGAGTGCTCAACGCATGGCATATCATCTGTTGGAACGGGATCGTGAGGGGGGCAGGGAGTTATCGAGAATATTGGCGCAGGCCATGGAGAGAATCGGTCACTGTGCCCGCTGCCGTACTCTGAGTGAAACCGAACTATGTCAATTGTGTGCCAATCCCGAGCGGGACCCGACACAACTCTGTGTCGTGGAGACGCCGGCCGATCAGGCCATGATCGAACAGGCCATCGACTACCGGGGCGGTTATTTCGTGTTAGGGGGGCATCTCTCGCCTTTGGACGGCATAGGACCCAAGGAGATAGGACTCGACCATCTGGATGAGCGCTTCGGCGAGGCTGTTGTCAAAGAGGTAATCCTAGCCACCAATCCGACAATCGAAGGAGACGCCACGGCCCAATATATCCATGACATGGCTGCAGCCCGGGGGATAAAGACAACCCGTATCGCCCAGGGTGTTCCGATGGGCGGTGAGTTGGAGTATGTGGATGGTGCAACCCTGGCCCACGCCTTTCGCGGGCGGTCCGAGTTATGAGGAGAGAGTATGAGCGACTGTCTTTTTTGTAAGTTTGTCAACGGTGAGATCGAACCCGACAAGGTATTCGAGGATGAAGATCTGTTTGCCTTCAGGGACATCAATCCGCAGGCGCCGACCCACATTCTGATTATCCCCAAAAGGCATATTTCCACCCTCAACGAACTCCAGCCCGATGATGAGGCGCTGATGGGTAAACTCACCCTGGCGGCACAAAAAATCGCCAGAGATGAGGGCATAGAGAGGGATGGGTACCGCATGGTGATCAATTGCAACAAGGATGCAGGCCAGAGCGTGTTCCATATCCACATGCATCTTCTGGGGGGGCGTATCATGAACTGGCCGCCTGGATAGATGTTGGCGATAGCGTAATCAGACGACGAACATTCGATGCCAGAGAAGCGGTCACAGCAACGGGCTGAAACTGAATCGGCGTCACCTGCCGTACCTTACCAG
>JBNKMQ010000262.1:0-1725 GCA_050293225.1 Sedimenticolaceae bacterium | reverse complement strand
TTTTCATCACTCTGGCGATCTTGCTGAGTTCGTCCATTAGGTTAGTCTTGGTGTGAAGACGCCCCGCTGTATCAGCGATCAATACATCGATGTTGCGGGCGGTGGCGGCCTGCAGGGCGTCGAATATCACCGAGGCGGAGTCGGCCCCGGTGTGCTGGGCGATCACAGGTATGTTGTTGCGCTCTCCCCAGGTCTGGAGTTGCTCTACTGCGGCGGCGCGGAAGGTATCGCCTGCCGCCAGCATCACGCTTTGCCCATCCTGCTGTAATCTTTTGGCCAGCTTGCCTATGGTGGTGGTCTTGCCGGCGCCGTTTATCCCCACCATGAGTATTACCTGAGGATGGCCGTCCTCGGGGGCTACGACCGGCTGGTCGCACTGTTTCAGTATCTGTTGCAGTTCCTGTTTCAGTACGCCGTTTAGCACTGCCGGGTCGGACAGCTCTTTGCGCCGGACCTTCTCTGAGATGCTATCGATGATGCGTCGGGTGGCGTCCACGCCCACATCCGCTGTCAGCATGAGTGTTTCCAGCTCTTCCAGAAGGTCTGCGTCTATCTCCTTCTGACCCAGCAGGAGGCTGCTGATCCCCGCGGTAAGGTTTTGCCTGGTGCGGGTCAGACGCTGCTTGAGTTGTCTGATTAAGCCTTGATCATCCGAGTTGTCAGCCGTCGCGGAAGGATCTATCTTGCTGTTATCTTTTTTGCCGAATCCGAACATATTGGAACCATCAATCTGTCTGTTTGTCATTCATATCCAGATAGCGGGTAAATGCATATCCATGCAAAGCGCATGGCCTTAGCATGGGTAATCTCTGCTAATCTGGATCTTTACCTGCCGTGTCCCGGCAGATGGTTGGATTTGCCGATCCAGATCTGGAAGAATGCATTCTCGCTTGTATCGGCCATAAGTTCTACCGGCATTTATGATTACTTTACGCAGTAAGGAACAAAAATGAGATTTGCCCATCTGCTCGTCCTGTTGTTTACCCTGCCGGCATTTGCGGCGGATGATCCCGCTGTCCAGGGGGGTGAGGTCACCGAATATAAACTCGACAACGGTCTGAAGGTGATCGTGAAAGAGGATCACCGCGCCCCCATCGCCGTCTCTCAGGTCTGGTATAAGGTCGGTTCCAGCTATGAGCCAGCGGGTATTACCGGTATCTCCCACGCCCTGGAACACATGATGTTCAACGGTACCGAGAACCTGGCTCCGGGGGAGTTTTCCCGCATCATCGCGGAGAACGGTGGCAAGGAGAACGCCTTCACCAGCCGCGATTACACCGCCTATTTTCAGATGATGGCGGCCGATCGTATGGAGATCTCCTTTAAACTGGAGGCGGACCGGATGCGCCATCTGCTGTTGTCGGCAGAGCAGTTCGCTAAAGAGCTGCGGGTGGTAAAGGAGGAGCGCCGCATGCGCACCGACGATAACCCCAACGCCCTTACCTACGAACAGTTCAACGCCGCTTCTTTCCGCAGTCTTCCCTATGCCCATCCGGTGATCGGTTGGATGAACGATCTGGATAATATGCAGGTGCAGGATCTGAGTGGTTGGTATCGGCGCTGGTACGCCCCCAATAATGCCACTTTGGTGGTGGTAGGAGACGTAAAGCCAGAGTGGGTGTTGCAGATGGCAAAGAAACACTTCGGTCCCCTTCAGGCAGAGGAGCTCCCGAAACTGAAACCTCTGCGTGAGCCTCCGCAGCGGGGTGTGATCCGTACCAGAGT
>JBNKMQ010000261.1:0-1757 GCA_050293225.1 Sedimenticolaceae bacterium | reverse complement strand
CGTCGCGCAGGGTGACGCGGATGCCGCAACGGCAGGCGCACATGTAGCAGGTGGTCTCTTTGACCTCGACGCGACCCAGGTCGCTGTCGGAATGGGTGGTGGGATCCAGCATGAATCAATAACCTTTGAAAAATTGCGCCTTAATATGGAATACGCTAATCTTCTTATATTAGGCTTTTCTGATTTACACTGCCAGACCTGTGGCTATCACAATCCTTTGGGGATGCAATATCCTGGTTAATGATGGTATTTCAAAGGATCGTTTTTCATTGGCTCCCGGTATTGACCGGTATGATCCCGGAGACCTGCTCCAGGCTGTGGGTCAATGGTGTATTCAGGCCAATCCCCAGTTCGAAGGAGAGATCATAGGCCGCCCTGTTGATCAGGAACTCAGCCTCGATGAGCCGGTAGGCGCTGTTGATCCGGTAGGAGAGCCGCCACACCACCGCATGGTCGCCATTCTCGACGATACGCACCTTGGGCGCTCGCTCCTCGTTGATCAATGAACTCCCGTCGACGACCCGCTGCCAGACCTGGGTCAGGAACGATTCGATCTGCTCACCGCTGAATCCGTATCCGATCTTGAAATCGGCGAAACAGTCCAGATTGTCGTTCGAGTCGCTGGTCAGGATCTCGATCTTACAGGCGCGGAAGCGGGAGTTGGGCAGGAGGATTTTGTACTTCCTGCGCAGGTCCTTGAAGACGGTCTGGGTAAGCGAGGTGCGTACCACCACTGCCAGCAGGTCGATCTCCTTAACCTGGACAACAGAACCCGGCTCCACATCGTTGTTGTAGAGCATGATCAGTCCGTTGATGTTGTCCGGCGCCCAGACATCCTTGGTCGAGTAGACGATCAGCACCACCGCGCCCAGCACCGAGGTGGTCTGCAGCCAGCTGGTCATGTCCCATACATTGATGATGATGAGAAAAGAGATCAGGGCGGCGACGGCCCAGCCGATCAGACCGATGACCTCCGACTGATAGGTATGCGACAGGGCCTCGGAACCGGCGATCTCGCGGGTCCGGCCATAGCGTCTCAAAGCATGCAGCTGAAACAGATGCGACAGCAGGTAGGCGCAGAGCAGCGTCAAGCCCGTGATCGAGAGCGGGCGCGCCTTGTCGGTGAAGAAGACCGCGAGAAAGTAGAGCACAAACAGGGTCAGGTTGACACTGCGCAGCATCCACACGGATGAGTTGTAGTTGCGGTCACCCTGGGCATAACCCAGCTTTGAGACGATCCTCGATGAGAAGAGAAAGATCAGGGCGTTGACACCCAGTACGAAGTAGTCGAATACCGAGTAGACGCTGTTTATCTTACCCAGCAACTGATCGCTCAACTCAACGATATATTGCTCCAAATCCGCTCCATATCAATGCAGGTGGTTCAGGATGCACCATACAAGGCCAAATTCACGACTTCAAGTAGGCCGGTAGGAAGCGCCATTCACTCGCTCAGAAAAGGTACCCAACCGGGTAGAGCCTCAACCCGTTCAAGCCACTTGCCAACCGCAGGATAGGGCTGTAGGGAGACCTCCCCTTCCGAAGCCAGCGATACATAGGGATAGCAGGCGATATCCGCAATGGTGACATCGGGGCCCGCCAACCAGTCACTTTGCGCCAGTCGCCTCTCCATCACCGCCAGGCCGGAGTGGCCATCCTGCTGACAGGCTTGCAGATCGTAAGGCCGGCCGAACACCAGTACGGCGCGAGCCCGAGCCAGACCGTAGAGCAGTTCGTTCTCCGAGACCGCCAGCCAT
>JBNKMQ010000260.1:0-5667 GCA_050293225.1 Sedimenticolaceae bacterium | reverse complement strand
CCCTGCAGCAGCATGGCGGAGTCTTGGGCGGTCTCTACCAGATCCTGTTGCGGCGGGAGTAGGCTGGTGTGCGTCAGCATATCAATGGTGCCGACCACGCCATTGAGGGGGGTGCGGATCTCATGGCTCATGGTGGCCAGGAAGGTGGACTTGGCACGGTTTGCTGCTTCAGCTTCCTCCCGTGCCTTGAGGAGGCTGTTTTCCGCCTCCTTGCGATCGCTAATATCGCGTATAACACCGGAAAAGTGTATCCCACTGGATAGCTGCAGCTGGCTTACGCTCAAGTCCATGGGGAAAACAGTGCCGTCCTTGCGCTTACCCTCTACCTCTCGTCCAATACCGATAATAGCGCTCTCGCCTGTACGCAGATACCGTTGGAGATAGCCGTCATGATCGCTATGGTATGGCTCAGGCATCAACATGCTGATGTTGCTACCGATCATCTCTTGGGCGCTATAGCCGAATATCACCTCCATAGCGGGATTTATCGTCTGGATAATGCCCTGGTCATCGATTGTTACGATACCATCGTTGGCGGTTTCCACAATGCCCTGCAACCGAATCTGTAGTTGTGCCAGTTGCCGTTTCCCTGATGTAAAGACCCCTGCCAGCGCCAGGAGTATTACGGCGGCTATCGCGCCGCCACCGTAGATTAATTCCCGAACAAAATAGAAAAGTTCATAGGCCTCGGAGACATCCTGTTCGGTAACTATGCCTATATCCAGATGCTCGTCCCAGTCCCACGCGCCCACCACCGGGACACCGCGATAGTCACGGTATCCCACAACATCAATACCACTTTTGCCCTCGATCGCATCGGCCGCCATCCTGGTTAGGGGCAGGTCAGCGATTATTACATGGGGCAGTTCTTGCTCGGTCAGAGCGACACCTGGATCTGCAATGCGCAGATTTGTGGCGCTGGATTGTCCAGGGGCCAGCAAGCCGATTCGAACAAGCTGGTCATCGAAGCGGCTGCGACTGAGCAGTAGCCCATTACTGTCGAAGAGATAGCTTTCGCCAGTGTTGCCCAGCCTGCCTTTGTTAGTAATGGTAAAGAGTGACTTATAGGGGTCTATCCGCAGGGTAAACAGTGCAATTATCTTACCGTTTTCGTCCCTGATCGGAGTGGCAATAAATAGGGTTTCGTTGCCTGGCTGGGGCTGTTTACCAACCACTGTAGATAGGGGGACATCGGAACTTTGCACTGGCGTTAATCGAGTTTTACCACCCCAGATATCCGCCATAATATCAGGATATTTGTTTAGCAGATTTGGGGTGCCAATGTTGGCGTCCCGGGACGATGCCAGGCTGATGTTGTCCGGTGCGATGATAAAATAGCCACGATAATGGTCGAGGACAGGTTGCATCTGTTGCCGCAGTTGCCGTTGTGTATCGGCGTCGAGCAAGGACTCCTGATTACGTGGTAGTGCTAGTAGCTTTTTAGCCGCACTGCGTACGGCCGGACTTTTGGCTAGATTTTGTGCCGTTAGTCTTTGGTCTTGTTCCCAGAGTTCGAGGGCCTCTGTCATGGTCTCCAGCACGGTACTCAGCGTCTCTCCCACGGTATGTTGATAACGCTGCTCAACCATGTGTACTGCACTATTGGCGCTGATTGCAATGAGCATGATTGCCATGAGAACAGCTGCAACATGCCGACGATTTAGTCCTGTGCTTTTATAGTAATTTCGCAAAGGTCTCAGCTCCCTCTAAAATTGATTGGTTCATGGCGTCGCTGAACGTTCTATTTACGCCAGATGTGGGCCATGTCTGTAATTATTGCAAATAAGTGTAGGGCATATCGTTATGTCAGGGTCTGATAAAACTAAGCAAGCTCTGATTAATTCGTCATTTCGGCAAAGGCCGGAATCAATGCTTTTGATTTTATTGGATCCAGGCATTCGCCGTGATGACTGTATGTTAGTTAATCAGAGCAGTGCCCTTGGGGTGCCCCCTGCTGGGACTGTTTTTGTGCCCAGCTAGGCAGAATGAGCTTGGTGTAGTTCAGCTACATGAGCGAATGAGAGCCTGCCCCGCGAGCGTAGCGAGTGTTTTGGGTATAACGCCGCTGGGCGGAAAAACAGTCCCAGCTCTTCGAGTTGCGCCTAAGTAGCCGTCTCAGGCCTAATGAGATGGCGTTTCGATATGGCAGGGAAGAGTTTGTGCTCTTGAGCAGCGCTTCTGAAGCGGTCTGCAGAGATATCGCCGAACACATCCGGGCCTCTATCAATCATCACACGATCAAGACCCCCAATGGGCATTTCAACATCACCGCCAGTGTTGGCATTGCGGTCGCACGGGGTCATGAATCCATACATGAAATATTATGCCGGGCAGACAAGTGTTTGTATGTCGCCAAGTCGCAAGGGCGCGATCGCACAGTGGTGGAGTCTGAATTGAGTTGATGTTTGGGGAACCTCAGCCCAGCAGCAGGGGTTAAGGGTCGTATTGTGTTGCCCCGTTGATCCTGAATCTCCCGCTTATATCGGAATCTTGGCTGTTTCACCCGCAAATTCCCGCACCATCTTTGGCGCCAGATACCCGGGTAGCGCAGCCTGCATCTTCTTTTGTAAATAGCGAGCCTGAGTCTCTTCGACTTCAAAATGGGCGGCACCGGCGACCCGGTCGAGTAGATGCAGGTAGTAGGGCAGTACATCAATTTCGAAGAGTCTCTGGCTGAGTTTTATCAAGGTCTCAGGTGTGTTATTCACCCCTTTGAGGAGCACTGACTGGTTGAGTAGGGTGACACCTCTCTGTTTCAACATTGCCATGGCTTCGCCAACCTGGGGGGAGAGCTCGTTGGGATGGTTGGCGTGGATGATCAAGATGCTTTTCAAGCGGCTCGATATGAGCGCCTCCTGCAATTCGGGGGTGACTCGTTGAGGTAGCACCACCGGCAGGCGGGTATGAATCCTCAGCCGCTTCAGATGGGGGATAGTGGCGAGGTCTGATATCCAACCCTTCAGCTTCTCATCGCTCATCATCAGGGGGTCGCCACCACTGAGGATGACCTCACTGATACTCTCATCCTGCTCCAGGTGAGTGAGGATCGAGGCCCACTGCTTGGGGGATGCGGATCCCTTCTCATAGGGATAGTGGCGCCGGAAGCAGTAGCGACAGTGCACACCGCAGGCCCCGGTGGCGATGATCAGCGCCCGGCCGTGGTATTTATGCAGCAGGCCGGGTTGTACCTCCGCCTCCCGGTCACCGACTGGATTTTCGATGAATCCTGGTAGGGGCGCCAGTTCCAGGCCTGTTGGCAATACCTGCCGCAGCAAGGGGTCGTTTGCGTCACCAGGGCGCATGAGAGCAGCGAACTCCCGAGGTACACGCAGGCTAAAACCTGCCAGTGCCAGATTCATCTCAGACAGATCGTTTTCCTTTAGATGGAGGTATTCCAGCAGTGAGGGGAGGTCGGTAAAGGCCTCGCTGAGGGCCTGTTGCCATCCGGGTGTCTGCAAACTTGCGCCACACTCAGGTATGATGTGCGCCGCAATCGATCTGTTTCGTGAGGAAGACATGGCTAGTTATAGCACCAATGAGTTTAAGGGTGGGTTAAAGATCATACTGGATGGCGACCCCTGTTCCATAATTGAAAATGAATTCGTCAAGCCGGGCAAAGGCCAGGCCTTCAATCGGGTGAAGATCCGCAATTTGAAGACCGGTCGCGTGCTGGAGAAGACCTTCAAGTCCGGTGAATCGGTAGAAGCCGCCGACGTGCACGAGACCGATATGCAGTATCTCTATGCTGATGGGGAGTTCTGGCACTTCATGGATCCTGACAGCTTCGAGCAGGTCAGTGCCGATGCCGCCGCCGTAGGCGACAACGTCAAATGGATGAAGGAGCAGGATATGTGCACCGTCACCCTATGGAATGGCGCGCCTATCATCGTCGAGCCACCGAAGTTTGTGGTGCTGACGGTGTCGGATACCGATCCTGGCCTGAAAGGGGATACCTCAGGCAGTGGCGGCAAACCGGCCACCCTGGAGACCGGCGCTGTGGTGCGGGTGCCCCTGTTTGTGCAGATCGGCGAGGCGATCAAGGTCGATACCCGTTCCGCCGAGTATGTCTCCCGCGCGAAAGAGGATTGATCCCTCTCCCTATTTGCAGAGATGACTGAACGTCCCGACTGGCGGCCCTCTGCCTCCCTGGAGATGATCCGGGCGAGGGCCGATCTGCTTGTGCGGATTCGGGACTATTTCAAACAGACCGGGGTGCTCGAGGTGGAGACCCCGCTCCTCTCCCGTAGCGGCACCACCGATCCTGCCATCGAGAGCTTTACCACTCAATATCAGGGACCGGCGGCTGCCCAGGGTGAGATGCGTTACCTGCAGACCTCCCCTGAATTTGCCATGAAACGGCTACTGGCTGCCGGCAGTGGGCCTATCTATCAGATCTGCAAGGTCTTCCGCCAGGGGGAGCTGGGCAGACGACACAATCCTGAGTTCACCCTGTTGGAGTGGTATCGTCCCGGCTTCGATCACCACAGGCTGATGGATGATGTTGCTGATCTGGTCAACTGCCTGCTTGAGTCACCGCTGGCGGTGGAGAAGATCAGCTACGCCCAGGCCTTTCAGCGTCATCTGCAGATCGACCCCCACCAGGCATCGATGGCTGAGCTGCAGGCCTGTGCCATTGATCGGGGGATTCCCGGTGCCGATGATCTTCCATTGGAAACCCGGGATGGCTGGCTCGATCTGCTTCTCAGTCATCTGATAGAGCCGAAGCTGGGGCAATCCGGGATGACCTTTCTCTACGACTATCCCGCCTCCCAGGCGGCCCTCGCTAAAGTGCGGCAGGACTCGCCGCCGGTGGCGGAGCGTTTCGAGCTCTATCTCTCGGGTACGGAGATCGCCAACGGCTTTCACGAACTCATCGACAGTGATGAACAGAGAAGGCGCTTCAACAAAGAGAACCATGATCGCCGGGAGCTGGGTCTGCCCCAGGTGCAGATGGATGAGTCGCTGCTGGATGCACTCTCCGCCGGGATGCCGGACTGTGCCGGTGTGGCGATGGGGATAGACCGGCTGCTGCTCCATCTCACTGGCGGTGACGATATCCGGCGTCTGCTTACATTCGACTTTCTCCGGGCTTGAGTCGTAAATCCCCCGCTTCCCCAGTCAGATTGCCATTCCTATAGGCAGACACAGAGACCGTTTAAGGAATAAAAATCTCAGAACATCTCCTATTTCTTAGTTTTTTGCTTGGTTTAACATTTGTTTAAAAAATCACCCCTTGGAAGCCATTAGACTAAGAATTAAGGGGTCTCTCCGGGTGGGAATGGGTTAACCATCTGCATCCAGGGAGCTAGAATCACAAGTATAATTGTGAAACGGATCACGGTTTTGCGCCGGCGGGAAAAGGGCATGTTAAGAATAGGAAAAATAATTGGATTGATCGCCTTGGTGCTGTCGTTCTCATTGGGTAGTGTCCATGCCAATGTTTCTCAGCCACTTCCGGGCGACTTTGCGGTGCCGCTGGCGGATGATCCGATTCACGACTACTCCCTCAACTGGGATGAGCTTGAGCGCTTCTATGATGGCAGAAATGGTCGTTTTGCCTGGCACGATGGGGATCAGTTGAATGAAAGTGGCCGCCAGCTCTATACCTGGTTGTCCAACGCCGATGCGGAAGGCCTGAATCTCAGTGACTACAATGTCGATCATCTC
>JBNKMQ010000259.1:0-3017 GCA_050293225.1 Sedimenticolaceae bacterium | reverse complement strand
GAACTCATCGAAGGTCACCTGGAAAAGCTCGGCTACGCCCTGGCGGGCGAAATCCTGATCGATACGCGCGACCCGATCAGCCGCCAACTGGCGGAGCACTACGCCAAGTTCGCCGAGAATAAGGCGGGCGTCAAAAGGGCCAGGCTACCCATCGGCATCTACCAACTCGACGGCGCCACCTACATCGGCAGCACCAAAATCGAGAACCTGCGCAACGGCAGCGCCGCCAGCAGCACCAGCTGGGCGCGTGACCCGGACCCCAAGGCGGATCTGGCAAAAATCCGCCTGCGCGTACCGGCCTTCAAACTGTCGCTGGCGCAGAAGCTCAAGCGCAGCCCAGTGGTCAACACCAGTGTCCTGGGGGGCATCGCGTTGTTGGAGGTATGGAATATGGCGGCGGCATATAGTGCTTTGTCATCAAAGTGGGGCAAATCCGGGGAGGGTTTTGCCTGGGCAAAATTCGGTGAGGCCGTTGGCGGTCTGGCTGCGACAGCCGGCATGTTTCGCGACGAATTCGTCAAGCGTGCCGTAGCAGAGCGCAGCGCACTGATAGAGGCATCGCCGAAAATCACGGCCTCTCCGGATAAGATCGCACGGAGGATGAAGCCGATTCTCAACGCTTCGTTGCGTTGGGCCAATGGGCTGGGGGTTGTCGCCAATGCTTACAGCACTTTCATGTCTGCATACCAGGTCTATGTCAACCTTACTGAAGGCGATGATGCAACAATCTCTTATCTTGTAATGGGGAGTGGCTTTGCGATTTCAACAGCTGTTGCAGGAGCAAAGGTAGCTGTCACCTTTAAGACATTATCAGAAATCGCATGGCTGGGCCGTTTGGCATTCGGGCCTTGGGGCTGGATCGGTCTCCTATTGATCCTCGCTGGAACCGCACTCCTCATTTGGGTTTTCAAAGAGAACACCCCGCTTGAATGGTGGCTGAGACATGGGCCTTTCAGCAAACTCGACGACCCCAATCACAGAGTGATCACCAATGAGGAAGGTAAGAGTCTGCTGATTGGGCCTGCCGGCAGCGCGCTGCAAGTCGACAATCAAAATCGCATTACAAAGGTTATTTCCGCGCCACATGGCATGTTTCACAAAACACGAGACGGGCAGGTGGTGGCTTTGGTGGATGGACAGGCTCAGCCCATCGGCCAGATGGATGGCCCGATCGACTCAGGCTTTATCAACCAATTCAATACACCTAACCATGAGCAGCGCTTCAACGGCCACACCCCCGGATTCGACCCCGAAGACCAATACGGTTGGTGGTACGAACACCCCCAGAGCGCGGCCAAAGCCCTGGCCGATGCCATCTTCTCACCCAAGGTCACCCTCAACCATCGCAGAGCCGCCCGTGTTGATGTGCCTGATATCCTGGAGATCCGCATTGATCTGGCCTCCTTCATCGATGGCAAGAGCCTGCTCTTCGCCGAACTCTGGCGCACAGATTCGGACGGAAATTTGAAGGACAAGCCCGGAGAGGACAAGGTAAGGCTATGCACCGGAGAAGGCTCCGGCCCCAAGACAGTCCGAGTCGAATGGCCCATAATCTGGAGTGATGTGAACGGAGGAATCGAGCATATCTGTGTGCGTGTATCTCTCGACCTGCACGGCGACGGCTCTATGTGGCTACCATTGCCGACAGGTGAGACCGGGAAGGCCATAGAGAAAGAAGGGCCAACAAAAGATGACCTGGAGTGCGTCGCGCACGACTGGGTCGAAGAGCGTGATGTCCTGCACATGCACCGCGGTAAATGGCAGATGATTCAGACAGAAAGGAGACGAGCCGCCCTCCAGGCCGAACAAGAGCGGTACGAGGCACGGCTCAAGCAGGAAAAAAGGGAACAAACATGACTAACGGAGCCGCCACTGGCAACGAGGCGCAAAGCCGGTCTTACAACCCCTGGCATCACATGAAAGGGGTTCAGAAACATCTAAAAATCCCCGGCACCATCCTGCCCAAGCGCTGGCTGCGGCCCTACTTCTACGATCACCCCTATCGTATCGATGACAAACAATATGTGATCGCGAGCATCAGCAGCCTCAAGGATGGACTGCATTTTGTGTATGGGAGTTTGTATATAGTTGCGGGGGGCGCGGCCCTGGGGTGGTCAGCAACGCGTTTCCAAGACATTATTGCGCTTTCTGTAGTCCTGATCTGCCTAGTTATCGCCATACCATTGCAAAAATACGGTAAAACGCTCAAGCGTGATCGCTTTGATATCTATGATCGAGAAAAAGGCACGGTTCGCAGAGAGTATGGCTGGTTCAAACGCAAATACCACGAAACGCCCTTTTGGGAGAGCGAAGCCTACTTAGTATCAGCACCAAACCAGATGGGATTGATGCGTCATATGTTGCTTATTAAGCATCCGAACAAAGGCTCCTTCATGGTAACTGAAGGTGCCGATAGTGATTGGCCGCTTGGTTATTGGTCGTTTCTCATTCAGTACATGGATAAAAGCAAACCACTGCCCGACATTCTCAGCTTGAAACACTATCCAAACAGGGAGCCAGGGTTAGGCGATTGGAAGAGTTGGCGAAAAAAACAGGAAAAAGGCGAGATGGCAGATCCTTATGCAGTCTGGCTGGTACAGTTGCAGAAGCACCCGGAATGGGATGTGGGTAATCATGGAAGAGATCTATCGAACGACAACAAGTATGCCAATTTGATGTTCCTTGGGATTGTGGCTGCAATCATGGGCATTGCCATGTTGGTCTCTGGGCTAATTTTCTACTGGACACACTGAGTCTTGAACCCTTCAACTACCACACCCTCCAGCGCCAACCCAAGAACCATCACGGCCAGTGGTGCAAACACCCCCAGAAGCCTCACATTGACCTCAACGGCGACGGTTCCATGTGCCTCCCCATGCCCCTGGGCGATACCGGCGCTATCATCAACGAACCGATATCGGCCAAGGAGGAGGTTGAGTGTGTAGCCTGGCGATGGGAAGAGGTCCGAACTGCCTTGCATATGCACCGGGGTAAATGGGAAAAGATCCAGATAGAGA
>JBNKMQ010000258.1:0-8432 GCA_050293225.1 Sedimenticolaceae bacterium | reverse complement strand
CCCTTGACGTTGAAGCTGAAGCGTCCCGGTGAGTAGCCGCGGGAGCGGGCCTCGTGGGTGCCGGCGAACAGCTCCCGGATAGGCGTGAAGAGACCGGTATAGGTGGCCGGATTGGAGCGGGGGGTACGGCCGATGGGACTCTGGTCGATGTCGACCACTTTGTCGTAGTAGTCCAGACCGCGGACCTCTTCGTAGGGTGCCGGTGAGGTGTTGGCCTTGTTCAGAGCAGAGGCGGTAATCGGGTAGAGGGTGTCGTTGATCAGGGTCGATTTGCCCGAGCCTGAGACGCCGGTGATACAGCAAAAACTGCCTACCGGAATCTGCAGGTCCACCGATTTCAGATTGTTACCTGTGGCTCCACGTAACTCCAATAGTCGGGTCGGATCGATCTCCGTGGTTCTTGCGGGGGTCTCGATGGCGCGCTTGCCACTGAGGTAGTCACCGGTAAGAGAGCCCTTGGTTCTGGCGATCTGTTTTGCCGTACCCTGGGCGATGATTTTTCCGCCGTGTACGCCGGCACCTGGGCCGATATCGACCACATGGTCGGCGCTACGGATCGCCTCCTCGTCATGCTCCACCACGATGACGGTGTTACCCAGATCGCGCAGATAGATCAGGGTTTCGAGCAGGCGCTCGTTGTCCCGCTGATGCAGGCCGATGGAGGGTTCGTCCAGTACATACATGACACCAACGAGACCGGCACCGATCTGGCTGGCCAGGCGGATACGCTGGGCCTCGCCGCCGGAGAGGGTTTCGGCACTGCGGTCGAGGGTGAGGTAGTCGAGACCGACGTTGACCAGGAAGTGGAGTCGCTGGTCGATCTCTTTGAGAATCTTGTCGGCGATCTTGCCCCGTTTGCCCGGCAGCTTGAGTTTGGAGAAGAACCCCTTGGCATTGCCGATGGGCATGCCGCTGATCTCCGGCAGGGTATGACCATCGATAAAGACATGGCGCGCCGCCTGGTTGAGCCGGGTGCCGCCGCAATCGGGACAGGGCTGGCTGGATATGTAGCGGGAGAGCTCCTCCCTGACGGCATTGGATTCGGTCTCCCGGTAGCGCCGCTGCATATTCGGGATGATCCCCTCGAAGGGGTGGCTCTTCTTCACCGAGCGGCCTCGCTCGTTGTAGTAACTGAACTCGATCGACTCCTTGCCGCTGCCCTGCAGGATGACCTTCCTGACCTTGGCGGTGAGTGACTCCCAGGGGGTCTCCGGATCGAATTTGAAGTGGCGTCCCAGGGAGCCGATCATCTGAAAATAGTAGGCATTGCGCCGGTCCCAGCCACGAACCGCGCCGCCAGCGAGGGAGAGCTCGGGATGGGCGACCACCTTTTCGGCATCGAAGAACTGCTCGACTCCCAGGCCGTCGCAGGTGGGACAGGCCCCCACCGGGTTGTTAAAGGAGAAGAGTCTCGGCTCCAGCTCGGAGAGGCTGTAGCCGCAGTGGGGACAGGCGAAGCGGGATGAGAAGACCAACTCCTCTTTGCCACCCTCCATCCAGGCGACCCGCACCAGGCCGTCGGCCAGTTGGAGGGCGGTCTCGAAGGACTCCGCCAGACGGGTGGACAGATCCTCGCGGACTTTAAAACGGTCGACCACCACCTCGATGTTGTGTTTTTTGTGCAGCTCCAGGGTGGGGGCGTCGTCGAGCTCGAAGATCTCGCCGTCGATACGGGCGCGGATGAAGCCCTGGGCGTGCAGCTCCTGCAGCAGCTTGTGATGTTCGCCTTTGCGCTCTTTGACTACCGGTGCCAGCAACATCATGCGCTCCCCCTCCGGCAGGGCGAGTACCTGGTCGACCATCTGGCTGATGCTCTGAGCCTCCAGGGGGGCGTCGTGCTCGGGGCAGCGGGGTGTGCCGACCCGGGCGAAGAGCAGACGCAGATAGTCGTAGATCTCGGTGATGGTGCCGACGGTGGAGCGGGGGTTGTGGGAAGTGGTCTTCTGCTCAATGGAGATGGCCGGGGAGAGTCCCTCGATATGGTCCACGTCCGGCTTCTCCATCAGGGAGAGAAACTGCCTCGCATAGGCTGAGAGGGACTCTACATAGCGTCGCTGTCCCTCGGCATAGAGGGTGTCGAAGGCGAGGGAGGACTTGCCGGAACCGGACAGCCCGGTGAAGACGATCAGCTTGTCCCGCGGCAGTTCAAGGTCGACGTTCTGAAGATTATGGGTGCGGGCGCCGCGAATGCTGATCGATTCCATGGTGATGCTAAATCTGATTGGGCAAACCCAATACTATACGCGATCTTTCGAATGGCTGACAAAGCGATTCAAAACACTCTTGCGAGGCCTATGATAGCTAGCCTGATGAGCATCAAGCGGAGAAAATAAGGGGAAATCGGGATTGCTCTGCCACTCTTGTCGGGGTCTGTTTTTCTGTCTGAAAAGGCCACAATCCTGCCGAAAGCCTGAGGGTGTCTGCTGCCTGTCGACTGACGTCAGGCCTTAGGTGGGTCTGTGAGTTGAATGGCTTCCGACAACCAGTCGATCATGGCGCGTACCCGAGAAGAGAGCAGGCGGGTATGGGGATAGACGAGACTCAAAGGCAATGCAGAGAGTTCATATTCCTGTAGAACACGAATCAGCTTGCCTGTGCGAATCAGTGGCTCCGCCTGGTAGCTGAGAAAACGACCAAAGCCCAGACCCTCCTTGCAGGCATGTAGAGATGCACCTGCTTGATTGCAGACGAAGCGTGGATTGATTGTAACGGCCAAATTTCTGTTCCCATCTTTAAACTCCCAGACTGAATCGCTGGAGAGACCGGTAAAGCCGATACAGGGCAATTCACTCAGTGCTTCAGGGGTTTTGGGGGTGTCGATCCGCTTCAGAAGGGAGGGGCTCGCACAGATGATCTCCCGCACGCTGCCGATCGGCTTCGCGATCAGGCTAGAGTCGGCAAGATGGGCGATACGTACGGCGATGTCTACGCCCTCATCCAGTAGGTCCACCACTCGATCGAGCAGAAGAAGATTGACTCGGGTCTTGGGGTAGCGCTGAAGAAAGCCGGTTACCGCCGGAGCTACGTGGTTTTCACCAAAACGTACCGGTGCCGTCAGGGTGATCAGACCGCTGGGTTCGGACTGCTTCTGACCCAGGGCACGCTCCGCCTCGTGTAGATCGGAGAGTATCTTGCGGCACTGCTGCAGATAGGTTCGGCCCTCTTCGGTCAGGGCGATGCGTCTTGTGGTTCGGTTGAAGAGTCGGACCTGGAGTGACTCCTCCAGCGCCGCCAGGGTGCGAACCACCGAGGGTAGCGATCTATCCAGGGACTTTGCAGCCGCGGTCAGACTGCCTTGTTCGGCAATCTGCACAAAGGTGGTCATGGCTTGCAGCTTATCCATCCCAATAGATTAGTACGTAAGATGGAGTAGTTAAATGCAAATATGTGCATTTATTTACTCATACTGATCAATCAGACTCCTTATCGAGCGGCCGAGCCGCATCTTTTTACCTAGCAAGGAGTTCATTATGAAAACAGCAATTCTCATCCATTCAGACCCCAAGGCCGGTGAAGAGGCCCTGGGACGTGTCTTCAACGCCTTGGCAGTGGCCCATGATTTCAAACAGCAGGGGGGTGATGTCCGAATCCTCTTCCTCGGCACCGGCACACGCTGGATCGCTGAACTGGCCAAGCCGGATAATCCGGTGCATGGCCTGTTCGATTTGGTCAAAGATGATGTTGCCGGTGTCTCCCAGGCCTGTTCAGTCGTCTTCGGTGCCACCGACGAGGTCGAAGCCTCGGAGTTTCCTTACCTCAACGATAACCCGATTCCCGGTACCGATGGCCTGCCCAGCATCTCTCAGTTGATGCGCGAGGGCTACAAGGTTCTGGTCTATTGATCCCTGAACAAGCCGGAGCAAGATTGCTCCGGCCTTGATTCGGGACTGAAGGTGTAAGCCGATGAAAGCGACAAAGATCTATCATGAGGGAGAGCTGGAAGTGCAGGCTAAGGTTGGAGTCTCTCGCGAGGCTGAAATGTTGGCCGGCGCAATGCTTCAGACCATCCCTGCGGAGATCGCACACTTTATCGATCAGCAAACGATGGCGGTTGTCGGTAGTCTTGATGATGACGGACGGGTCTGGGCCTCGGTGCTCTTTGGTGAGTCGGGCTTTATCAAGACAGTGGATGAGCAGAGACTGAGCTTCCAGCGCAGCGCGTGCCATAGCGCTGCAGGTGATCCCCTGTGGCGAAACCTGACGGCCAACCCCCAGCTCGGCATGTTGTTGATCGAACTCACCTCCCGCAGGCGTTTGCGTGTCAATGGCCGTTTCTTTGTTGACGATGATGGTGACTGTCAGATTGAGGCCCATCGTCTATACGCCAATTGCCCTAAGTACATCCAGCGTCGTCGCATGACGATCACAGAGATCGCTGACACAGATGCCGCAGAGCCGTGGCGGGAGGGGAGGGATCTAAGTGCGAACCAGCAGGCCCTGATCAGTCAGGCCGATACCTTCTTTGTCGCCAGTGCCCATCCTGAACAGGGGGTGGATGCCTCCCATCGCGGTGGGCATGCAGGTTTCGTTCAGGTGTTGAGTCCCCAACGACTGCGTATCCCGGATTTTATGGGAAACAATATGTTCAATACCTTGGGGAATTTTGTCAGCTATCCCAGCGCAGGCTTGGTCTTCATCGACTTTGAACATGGTCGACTGCTGCAGTTGAGTGGTCGTCCAAAAGTGCTGTTGAATGAGGTCGATGAGCGGGGAGAGACCGGTGGTACCTCCCGCTTCTGGGAGTTTGAGATTGAGACATGGCGGGAGAGTCGGTTGCCGATAAAGCTGGAGTGGAGGTTCCTCGACTACTCGCCTTATCTACCCGAGGTTCACCAGGGTCTTGACGCAAATGATGAGACCTCCCTGTCGCTCAGAGTTGAGTGGGCATGGATGGAGACCCAGACAGTCAGGTGTCTGCAGCTTGTCCCGTCCGATGGCCGTGAACTGCCACCCTTTCAGGCTGGCGCCCATCTGCCGGTCAAGGTCAGGGATAAGTTGGGAAACTGGGTAGAGCGCCACTACTCCCTGATCTCCAATCCCGCTGACCGATTCCGTTATCGCATTGGCGTCCGAGTGGAGCCGGATGGACGTGGCGGTTCTCTCTATCTGCACAACAGTTTGCAGATTGGGGTGGAGTTAGAGGCGAAAAGACCAAGGAATCATTTCCCTTTGCTGGATGATGCGGATCATCTGATCCTGCTGGCGGGAGGCATAGGCATTACGCCCCTGATATCCATGCTCTATGCACTGAATGCCCAAGGGCGCAGTTTTGAACTGCACTACAGCGCCAAGCATGTTTCTGATCTGGCATTTCGGCGGGAGATAGAATTACTTGCCGCAGAGCGCGCAAGGTTCTACGCCTCTGCGGAGAGTGGAGAGCCGCGTCTCGACCTGCGACGGATACTTTCTCAAAACAGTCCCAATGCCCATGTCTATGCCTGTGGGCCCCGACGATTGATTCTCGCTGTGCGGGAATTGGCTCGGCAGAAGGGGTGGTCTGAGGATCAGATCCACTTCGAAAGCTTTGGCATTGCACCACAATCCGGCGACAGGGAGATATCTGTCGAGCTGGCACGAAGTGGCAAGACAGTTGATGTGCCGGCATCGAGTTCAATCCTCGATGCCCTGTTGGATCAGGGGGTGGCAATACCCTATGAGTGCAAGCGGGGAGAGTGTTCGATCTGCAAGACCAAGCTGTTGGATGGCGATCCCGATCATCGCGATCTTTGTCTCACGCCGGAAGAGCAACAGAAGGCCATCTGCGTTTGTGTGTCGCGGGCGAAAGGTAATCACTTAAAACTCGATCTTTAGCGGGCCGATCGTAGGAGTACCGACTGATTACCGATTAATTTTAGGGTTTAGCCACTGCCTAGGATCGAGCCAAGCTGTTAAGATACGCCACTTCCCAACTGACCAAATCATGATTCAGCGATGGCGAGAGGCAACAGAGACAGCGGCGGATTGAGCGCAGTAGAGCGACGTGCGGCCTACTCCCTCTCCGGTCTCTTTTCCTTACGAATGCTAGGGTTGTTTATGATCCTGCCGGTCTTCGCCCTCTATGCCGAAGGTCTGCCGGAGGTGACTCCTCTACTGGTGGGTTTCGCCATCGGTGCTTACGGTCTTACCCAGGCTCTATTGCAGATTCCCTTTGGCATGCTCTCTGATCGTATCGGTCGCAAGCCGGTGTTGATCGGGGGACTGCTGATCTTCGCTATCGGTAGTGTGGTGGCCGCTTCTGCAGAGACCATCTATGGCATTATCTTCGGCCGCGCCCTGCAGGGGAGTGGCGCCATCGCCGCGGTGATCATGGCCCTGGCGGCGGATCTGAGCCGGGAACAGAGGCGTCTGCGCATCATGGCCTTCATCGGCATCAGTATCGGTGTCGCCTTTGCGGTGGCGATGGTCCTGGGGCCGATTCTCAACCACTGGATCGGGGTGCCGGGGATCTTCTGGCTTACCGCAGTGCTGGCGTTGATCGGCGTGGTGATCGCGATCTTTGTGGTGCCCAACCCGGTTGAGAGTCACTTCCATCGGGATACGGAGGTGGTGCCCGGTCAGTTCGGCAAGGTGTTGCGTATGCCGGAACTGCTACGACTCGATTTCGGTATTCTCACCCTGCACATGTCTCTTACCGCTATCTTTCTGGCCTATCCACTGGCATTGCGGGATCTGGGTATCGAGAGCGGACATCACTGGATGGTCTACCTGCCGGTGATGCTGTTATCGATGGCGGCGATGATCCCCTTCGTCATCATTGCTGAGGGGAAGCGGCGAATGCGGCCGGTCTTCCTCGGTGCTATTTCCGCTTTGGGCTTGGCTTGTCTGCTCTTGTTCGAGTTCGACAACACCTTGACCGGTTTGGTTATTGGCCTGTTCGTCTACTTCACCGCCTTTAATCTGCTTGAGGCGACCCTGCCGTCCCTGGTGGCCAAGGTGGCACCGGGTGAACGCAAGGGGACCGCCATGGGGGTCTACTCCAGCTCGCAGTTCATGGGGGCCTTTCTTGGTGGTGCTGTGGGCGGTTGGTTTCACACCCGTTATGGGGCTGACGGGACTTTCGTCTTCTGCCTGGTCATGGCCCTCTTGTGGCTGCTGGTGGCCTGGGGTATGGCCGATCCTAAATACCTCAGTAACTATCTGTTAAAGGTAGGAAAACTGGATGGGCAACAGGCGGACGAGTTGAGAACTGAGCTGAGTGCCCTGGAGGGGGTGGCCGATGTGGTCATAATCCCGGAGGACGAGGTGGCCTATCTGAAGGTCGATCTGAAACAGGTCGATCAAGAAGCGCTGGATGGATATGCCGTAGAGGGGTAGACTGCCCCATTGTTTATCAATGGGCCCTAGGGAAGGGGCGGATCTAAGCAGGAGAGAAGCGAAGATGGCTCGAGGAATCAATAAAGTAATCCTGATCGGCAACCTGGGCAAGGACCCGGAGACCCGCTACATGCCCAGCGGCGGCGCCGTCACCAACGTGACCCTGGCGACCTCCGAGAACTGGAAGGACAAGAACACCGGTGAGCAGCAGGAGCGTACCGAGTGGCACCGGGTGGTCTTCTTCAACCGCCTGGGCGAGATCGCCGGCGAGTACCTGAAGAAGGGCTCAAAGGTCTATGTGGAGGGTAGCCTGCGCACCCGCAAGTGGCAGGGTCAGGACGGCCAGGACCGCTACACCACCGAAATCGTCGCCAGCGAGATGCAGATGCTCGACAGCCGCGGCGGCAGCGCCTCCTTCGATGCTCCCCAGTCCCAGGGTGTGCCCAGGTCCCAACCCGCTGCGGCTCCCTCCTCGGTGCCGGACAACGACTTCGACGACGACATCCCCTTCTGACCGGCAATGCAGATGGGCATTGCCCAGATGCCTGATGTAAGGCCCCGCTATGCGGGGCTTTTTCTTGCTTTGCCCAGAGTATCTAGCCACTGACCCGTAAGGGATGCGGGCAGCCGGTCCGGTTGAGACGACTGCACAGACCGGGCTCTGCACGACAACCCCGGGAGCAATAAAAAAGGCGGACACGAGGTCCGCCTTTTTATCTGTGCCCGTGTGACCGGACACTCAAGCGATCACTAGAGCGTGATTACTTGGCCGGGGCAACGGGAGCCTGAGCCTGAGGAGCCACGGGAGCGCCATAGGGAGCGCCGTAAGGAGCAACAGGAGCACCGTAAGGGGCGTAGCCGTAGTAAGGACGGTTGTAGTAGTTGTTGTAACCACGACCGTAACCGTTGCCGGCGCCGCGGGCATTACCGCTCATGTTGAAAGAGAAGTCGCCGTCGCCGAAGCCGTCGCCCATGAAGTCATTGCCGTTGCCCCAGCCGTTGTTCCAGGGGTTGCCCCACCAGGCGGAAGCGGAAGCGGAAGCGGTGATCAGGGCAGCAGCGGCTGCGATTTTCACGATCTTAGACATGGTCAATATCCTCAAAGTCTTAAGTAAAAA
>JBNKMQ010000257.1:0-6978 GCA_050293225.1 Sedimenticolaceae bacterium | reverse complement strand
GTCGCCGAGGCGAACAACAGGAGCAGGGTGTAGTAGACCTTGGGCATCGACTGAACACTGGTCCAGGAGGCCATTGTCACGCCGATGAAGAGCAGCATGGTCAGCGGCAGGAAGGGGGCTGAGATCCCGTCCACACCAAATCGGAAATGGGCATCCAGGGCTGTGATCCAGGGATAGTGTTCAGTCAGCTGAAAGGCGGGGTCGTCTATCTTCAGGGAGAAGGCAACCGCAATGGCAACCACTAGCCCGAGTGAGAAGGCCACCAGGGCGACCCACTTGGCCCTCTCCCTGGATAGCAGCCATATCGCCGCAACACCCAGCAGCGGCATCATCAGCAGGGATGAGAGCAGAGGCAATGTATTTATCTGTTCAATACCGATCATCGTTTCCGCTGTCTCAAGGTGTTGCGTAGAGTGCGCTGAGGGCCGATAGGGGTTTATCCACCAGGACCAACCAGGGTTCGATATAGAAACCGGCACCCAGCAGTATCAGGATCAGTGCGCTGAGGACGAAGATCTCCGAGCGGGAGACGGGAATTACTTGAAATGGCTTCGCCCCAGCCGGACGAGGTGAAATGAATGCCCGCTGAAAGGCCCATAGCAGGAAGCCTGCAGCCACCACATTCCCCAGGGCCGCAGCCGTGGTGACCAGTGCACCGAAGCGGTGGATCGCCGACTCCAGAATCAAATGAACCGCATTGAAGCCTGGTGTTCCCGGCATACCGATGATGGCGAGACCGCCGATCAGGAAGGCAATGCCAAGAAACGGCAGGATATCGAAGAGGCCGCCAAGGTTGTGCAGTAGCGTGGTTCTGGTCCTGCGATAGAGCAGACCGGTGGTAAAGAGCAGGGTCGCCAGCGCCAGGCCGAAGGTGGCGGAGAGAATCACACTACCCATGAAGGCGGCGTGCTCGAGGGTGAAGATGCCGAGTACCAGAATACCGGTGTGGGAGATCACCGCATAGGCAAGCATGCGGCGCAGATTATTCTGTCGCATGGCGAGGAAGGCGGCGTAGAAGATCCCCGTTAAGGCGAAGGCGATGACATAGTTGTGCCACTTCATCACCGCTTCTGGCAGCAGAGGCAGGACGAATCTGAGCATGCCGTAGATACCGATCTTCAAGCTGAGCAACAGGGTGGGCGCCACGGCCACGTTGCCGTGCTCCGCCACCATCGGTAACCAGCCATGCAGTGGGAAGAGAGGGGTGCGGATCGCGAGGCCGTAGAAGAGCAGAAAGAAGGCGACGGTTCTGAATGTTTCCGGCACCGGTGTGGTGGCAAGCTCGATCAGATCGAAACTCCAGGTGCCCCCATGGCTGTCAGAGTAACTCCAGCCCATGATCATGGTGCCTGCGATGAGCAGTAGCACACTGACCCCCATGAACTGATAGAAGCGTCGCAGGGTGAGATCCTTCTCCGCTGAGTTACCCCAGCGCCAGAGCAGATAGCCGACCAGACCCAACTGAATGGCTGAGAGGATCACGAACCAGAGCAGGTTGAGGCTGACGAACTGAGCCATCAAGGTGGACTGGACCAGGAAGATAAAGATGTAGAGCCGATCAAAAGGTCTCAGATCCCTGAGCACGCCATAGAAGGTGATAAGCAGGGTCAGCAGCCCGGTCAAAAGAATGAATACCACTGAAACGCCATCGACCCCGGCATGGTAGTGGAGATAGTCGAAGATCCTGACAGACTCGACAAATTGCATACCACTGTGAGAGGCGTCGTAGAGACGCCAGAGGTCGATGCTGAGGAGAAACTCCAGACCGGCAACTGCGATACCGGCGGCTAGCATCAGGCGGGAGTCTCTCAAGATCCACACCAGAGCCACTGCGGCCAGGGGTACTATCTGCAACAGGGTCAGAATCGGATAGTCGATCTGTGATGTCCAGTGGAGCTGATCTATCAACATCGTCCGCACCTCACAGGATCACCACGAAAGTTATCACGATCAGAACGATCAGATAGCGAGGTTCGGAGAGCAGCTGTTCCAGCCGATCCATGACATCGCCAATGCGGTGGAGTTTTTTCATCAACCCCTTGCCGCCCCTGTTCAGGACCAGGTGGGACTCAAACCAGTAGAGGATATCCGCCAGCCAGGTCATCGCTTTGCCGGCGAGGCCGGTACCCTTGCCGATGTTACCCGTATGCGGTTTGGAGCGCTGCTTGAGTCTCTCCCACTGGGCCAGCGAGGAGACGCTGCGGGTATAGGCGGGGAGACCGGCGACACGGGTGACGATCTGCTCATCGAAATACTGCACATCCCGCGAGAGTGAAAGGGTGGGCTTGACCAGCAGCACATCGCTCAACGGCTCCACCCAAAAACGACTCAGAGCCGCTCGATGCAGCCAGCCAAAGCGGGAGAGCCATGCAGGTACAGGTCTGGCAGCGCCTCTCGCCTGATAGAGTTGCGCCGGGGCGGTGAGGAACTGAAAGCATCGCCAGATGGCGTGTAGACCCAGGTGCACCGCCGCCAGGGTGAACCAGCCGAGACCGCACCAGACGAACATCCAGCCAACCTGAGTTGTAGTGGAGAACATCAGCGCACTTTTGACATCAGACTGGGTCAGTCCGGAGAGCCAGCCGTAGAGAACCGTCAACGCACCCAGCAGGGCGATAGCGAGCATAACGACATGGGCCTGCAAGAGTAGCGGTTCCAGTCGTATCAGTAGAAATACCCCGGCATGAACCATCAGGGCGCCATAGAAGATGGCGGAGGAGGGGGTCGGTCCTTCCAGGGCGCGGGCGATCCAGGGCGCGAAGGGTAGTTGCGCCGATTTGGCCAGGGCGGCGATGACAAAGCCGCTGGCGACCAACCCAGCTGCCAGGGTCTCGATATTGCCAGCATTGAGAGATAGATGGTTCCAGTCGAGGCCACCCACCCAGAGTAGTGACAGGGCCATGCTGAGGATGAAGCCGGCATCACCGATACGGTTGGTGACGAAGGCGCGCACACCGTTGCGGGTCGCTGTCGGCCGGTCTATGGCGTAGCCGATGAGGAGGAATGAGCAGACCCCGGCGATCTCCCAACCGATAAAAAGCAGTAGTGCATTTCCCGCCAGGACGATCAACAGCATGGCCCCGGAGAAGAGAGACATCAGCATAAAGAAACGCTGGAAGCCCGCTTCCCTGTGCATATAGTTGACGGAGAAGCGGATTACCAAGAGGGCAATAAAGGCGAAGATGGCGGCAATCGAGAGACCCAGCGTATCAAGCAAAAGGCTGATAGGGATGGCATAGTTGCCACTCTCAAACCAGTTGCCGTACTCGATCTCTGCTGGAATCCCCTGAATCATCGACAGGAGGCCCAGCGCAATCACCAGCAGAAGAGATCCACTGGTGGCGATGGTAGCAATCAGCGCAGTATGTTTCTCTCCCGCTTCCCCCCGGTTGAGTCCGAGCAGATAGCCGAATCCGATCCAGGCGGCGGCGAGCCAGGGTAGCAGGGGAATCAGCAAGGCGTATTGCTCAAGCATCTATGCCTCCCACCTGGCTGGTCTTGATCAAAGCGGGGGAGAGGGGCTCGCTGCATCCCAGATACCAGTCGACGGAGCGATCCACCTCCGGCACAGCACGATCGTCTTCCTGCCAGCTGACCCAACCCTTATCTGGTTTGAACAGATGGATGGCGCCGTCATCGGGATCCATGGCGGCAAGCTGTACCCAGCTATTTCCCACCAGCTCCTTGATCGGCGGTTGACGCTGGTAGATCGCGGTCAATATTTCGGTCTTGGCCTCCACCACCACAAGAAGCCGCATCGCCTCATGGATCTCGATCATCTGCTGCGGCAAGCCGGTACGCAGATCGGAGTTTGCCCCCTCCATGACGCCAAGCATCCCGGTGACGTTGTGCATCACCTTGGAGCCGCAACCGTAGCCCTGGTTGTCCACGGTGGAGAAGTAGTACTCAAGGCTGATGCCGGCACCCACTGCACCATTGATCAGCAGATGGTTTTCCAGTATTTCGCCTGTTGGGTCCTGGGTGGGGTCATAGGAGATGAGAAAGGCGCGGCGATCGAAGAAGGTGCCGCGACTCATGCTGCGGCGACCGAAGAAGGCGCAGGCGTTGGTAGCGTGTCCCAGTTCGGGCCGGGCCTGGGAGAAGTCGAGACCGCGACCGGCGACATGGGCATAGGCCTTCTCTGGTTCAGGCCTTGTTGGCGCCGAGGCGAGACGGCGGCAGCGCTCCTGGGCATGCAGCCTGGCGGCCTGCTGCAGACTTATGCGAATCTGACTCAATCTCTTGAGCAAAGGGGCTGACAGTTTGTCGGCGTCATACCAGACGACGTCGTCATTGCAGGTATCGCGTTCTGCACCGATAAAACGGGTCTCATCGGGGATATGGATACCCCGCTCCGCCAGCAGCTCACGGACCTCCACCCGGTTGGCCATGGACGAGACAAGGCGGGCGTTGGGTCCGCTGAAGTGGCCTGCGCAGGCGCCACAGTTGTAGGCGGAGGCGTGGGGATTGTTCTGGTTGCGGGAGCCGTGCCCGATGATGGCGACCAGGGGGGAGAATCCTTCGATCATACTGGTGCTGCGCAGGAAGGCCTCCACCCGGTCGGCCTGTTCGATATCGGTGAATCCGACCCGGGGCGACTCGATGCTCGCCTCGGGGCTCTCGTTGGGGGCGGTGAACTCAATCTCTGTGCAGACCGAAGGCACCAACCAGAATTTGACCCTCTGCAGTGATTCACCAAAGGCCTTGGGTATGAGGGTCTTTCCCGCCAGATGGAGCAGGGCGAAGGGTGCCGCCACCATCGCCAACAGCGAGGGGAGTAGCAGACCGCGGCGTCCCTCCTGCAGGATGAACTCTGCCAGACCGGCCAGGCGATCATGTAGACGCTGGTGTTTCTCTCCCTTTGCCTGGTCTTCTGCAGTGGCGTGTTCACAGACTTCATGTACCGGAATGACCGGTGCGGGAATCACTGGGGAGAGGGGTGTGACCCCCTTGTCATCCAGTCCCCGCCAGTTGTGGGGTACGTTGTAGTGAGCAGCGGCACCCAGGGTCTCCACCTCGGGTAACAGCTCCTCCAGATGGCGGCGGATTCCCTCCTCGCGGTCATCCATGCAGAAGACCAGCTGCGCCAGAGGTGCCTCATCTCTGCGCTGCCAGGCCCCGCGCCCGCGGTTTTTCGCTAAGGCTTGGAGGACCTGTTCGCGGTAGTGTCTCTCGTAGGCCTGAAGCCATAGGTATCCGGCTCGGTCCTCATCCAGTCGATCCAGGCAATCGAAGAGGGTGGCGATCTGCGTCGGATCGAGGTTGCGGATATCTGCTCCAATCAGGCCCAGGTGTTGAGCGATCAGGAACAGCGGCCAGGCGTTCTGGCAGAGGGTGGGTTGATCGCTTCTCTCCTGCATGCCGCTGTGACGCCAGGTCCAGATTAGATGGGAGAGGTGTATCCAGGGGGATCCGATGGTCTGGGATGATTGATGGATCGGTGTACGTACGGCCCGTTGCGCCCGACTGGCCAGATACTCCGGCAGGCGGTCGTTGAAGAGGGCCTCGCGCACGGTGAATTCATCGTGGTTATGGCGGAAGTACCAGCGCAACATACCGAGGCTGGATTCAATCTTAAACAGCCGGGCGCAGAGGTTGTGGGCATAGATCCGTTCCAGCATCAGCCGAACGGCGAGGTAGTCGAGCATATCGATCTTGGCCGTGAGATCTTGATATCCAGGATGGTTATGCCGCCAGAGCACCATGCCTGACCAGCCGGGGAGCTCAAGGGCTAGCCGCTCCAGATAGCTGCACCAACGGGACTGGTCCAACCCCATTCTCTCCAGTTCGCTGATGATGGTCTGCATGGGATCTTCATGCATCAGCTCCAGGTGTTGTCGCCATCCCTTGATGTCCTGCATGAGCCAGTTGGGATCCTGCTTAACCTGACTCAGCCAGAAGTTGTAAAAGCCCTGTCTGATCTCCTGGGGGCGCCATCCGGCGTAGCCCTGGTCGAGGAAGTTGGAGAGCTGTCTCACCAGTTGGGGACGGATCTCTTCCAGCAGATCTTCTCCGGTAAGGCTGAGGAGAAAGTCCCGTATGCTGTGCTGCCTGCCGATCTGCTCCATCAGCTGGCCCAGTCGCTCGTTAGCCGACTCTCTCATTAGCTGAGTGGCAGACGAACTCTCTGTCTCAGCCGCTCCCTCGAACATATCGTGCAGCATGGTCTCAGCCTGCTCCGGCGTCAGATCCAGTAGCTCTTCGGGATGGGGTTGGCTGGCGGGAAGGTGCAGTGCCTCCAGGCAGGCGTGCCAGAGGTCTCTTGTCAGTGCCGATTCTGTCTCCAGGCCCAGTGTTTTACCGCGTTTGAGAAGCGTCTTCCTTATCTCATCAGACAACGCCTCATCGAGTCTGTCCAGGGCATGGGTCTCATCCATTCGCCAGTTGAGTTGGCTACCGGTAACCGGTTGCAGGGGCAGAGTCAGTGCCGCCAGATAGACCTCTCTGCGTCGAATATCACTCTCTGCTGACTCGATGACCGCCGCATCTGCTTCGAGGTCGGGGTCATCATCGATGCTGGTGAGCAGATCCTGTCGGTCGATTCGGCCTTGGCGAAAGAGCTGACGGTATCTCTCCAGCGGCAGATAGCCTCTTGCGCCGGTCAGTCGGCGGGAGCTGGCCAGGGCTTCGGGGAAGGGCAGGTGCTGGTAACCGTGCAGGGTGTTGTGATGCACGAAATCCTTGATCGGTGCCTGACCCGGCAACACATGGGCCAGATGATCGAGGGAGTCTCGAATCTGCTGACGCATATCTGTGTGGCTTGCCTGCTCTCTGCTCATCGCGTGTATCCGCTTCGCCTAAGGATTGAACAGCAAGGCGAGCTGTGCGGTAGAGGCATGTACCATGTCCAGCACGGGACCGGGCATGAAACCCAGGATCAATGTGCCGGCAGCCAGGGAGCCGGCAGCGACCAGTTCCACCGGTCTCAGATCCTCCACCTCTTGCATGGCGGGACGAACCGGCCCGGTGAAGAGCTGG
>JBNKMQ010000256.1:0-21435 GCA_050293225.1 Sedimenticolaceae bacterium | reverse complement strand
TGATGCGTAATCCTTCTGTTCAAAGGCGGCGTGGGCGGCGACGGTCCAGGCGGTTCGACGTAAGGATGTTTTGGCAGGTGGATTCAGGTTGACCACCTGCAGGGCAGCCCCTCGGGCCCGTCCGAAGTCGTTCATCTCCAGCAGGCGTTCAGAGGCCTGGGTCAGGACCTGGGCCATGCGCTTGTCTTTCGCGAAGACCGAGCTGAAGCGCAGGGCGCTCTCCACAGATCGCTTGCGCCAGGCGGGTTGAGCCTCTTTCGGCAGCAGCTTCTCCTGGGCGTCATAGGCGAGGAGGGCGGCATAACCGGCCTCGGCACGCTTGTCGTGAGCCGGCAGTTTGTAGGCGCTCTCTTCGTAGGCGGTGACCGCTTCCGGATACTGTTTCAACTCAAACAGCAGTTCCGCCAGAAGGAAGCTGATGCTGCCCGCTGTCGGGTCCTCCGGAAAGGAGTCGAGATAGAGCCGGTACCAGCGGGCGGCCTCGCGGCCTTCCCGCGCTTGTACAACTGCCGCCTCTTTGGGCTTGAGTTTGCTGCTCTGTTGCGCCAGGGCGTGGTGGTACTCCGCCAGCTCCTTGAGGTAGAGACGTAGCTGGCCGTTGAGCCAGGCCCGGTCCGATTCATTCAGTTGCTGACGATATTCACTGTGTACCGCATAGCGTTCAGTGAAGGCCTTCTTGCTCTCCAGGGCCTGGTCGTTGAAGCCGTTCTCGGCATAGATCTCTACGACCTTGACCGAGAGTCTGGGGGATTGGGGATGGACCGGGTTGAAGTCGACAAAGGCGAGATAGGCCTCTGCGGCATCCTGGATTCGCTCCTGTTTCAGATAGAGATCACCCAGACCCTGGTAGACCAGATACTCGTAATTCCTATGCCCCTTCTGTCCAAAGTAGCTGCTGATACGTTTGGTGCCACCCAGCTCGGAGAAGGTCAGGCTGATGATACGCAGGGTTTCGTTCAGCAGGGCCTGGTCGGCCTTCGACAGACCCGCCAGTTTGGCTTCGGGGGCGTCACCCAGTTTGCGGTCGAGTAACAGGGTAAAGGAGTCGAGACCCTCTTCAATATCCCTTTGTTTGAAGCGTGACCAGCCATGCTTCAGCAGAGCGCGATCGTAGTAAGGGGAGTCATCAGATTGGGCCAGGATTGCGGCATAGGCCTTTTCGGCACGGTCGAAACGCTGCTGTACGAAAAAGCGCTCGCCACGACGGAACTGGGCCTCCTGCCAGTGCTGGCTCTGGGGATGTTTGGCAACCAGTTCGTCCAGGGCCAGCATCATCTTGTCCAGATCGCCTTGCAGCTCGTTGGCGCGGGCCAGCTGATAGAGCACCAGATCGCGGGAGGGGTAGTCCGGCTCCTTCTTCAATAGTTGTTCGTAGAGCTTGATCGACTTTTCCAACTCTGCAGGCGTGGCGCCGCTGGTCTCTTCGGAGTCGAGAAGACGGGTCTCGCTCTGCTCCAGTTGCAGGTCGGCCAGACGACGGGTGGCTTCGCTACCCAGGCGGCGGTCGGGATTGAGTTTCAGGAGGGCCTGGTAGTTCTCGATCACTTCCGCCCGGTCGGTGGCGGAAAGCTTGCGCTTTTCGATCACGATCTCTTTGCTTTCCAGGTTGGCCAGTGTCGGCTCGTCGGAGCCGCCGAAGGAGGAGCAGCCACTGAGCAAAGCGGTGGTGATTGCGAGAGGGAGCAGGCGTCTCATGGTTTGATCGCCTCCTCAACTCCCTCGCTGCTACTGTCGAGCAGACTGGCAACACCGAATCTTGCCTGGATCAGATAGTCGTGCAGCAGGGTCTTGCGCTCTTCCAGAACATTGGCTGCCATCAGCTGCAGCAGTTCGGACTCCTTGCTACGCAGACGGCTGACCTTTTCGATCAGTGAGGGGATGGCCCGTTCGAGTTGCCGGATGCGTTGGGAGAAGTCCTTGAAGCGACCTTTGGTCTGTTTCCGGGCGAGTCTCAGGTCGGCAATCAGTTTGCGGGTCTTCTCCAGGCTCAGGTCGAGATCGCGCATCTGCTTTTTCAGTTCCCAGAGCCGGGCGGGGTGCCCGGTAACAGTCCGCCAGACGAGGATGCCCTGCATCAGTCTGGCCCCCTCCTGCTGGCTGGCCAGACGGCCGCCCTGGTTATATTTGCCGATCAGGTTATCGATCTTATCCAGTCGCTTGAGCCAACTCTTCTCATCCTCTGTGGTAAGAATGAAGGGGGGCTCTTCGGGAGAGGCGGCTTTTTCATACAGTGCCTGGAGTTGATTGCGCTCTTTTTCAAGCTGGGCTACCGCATCTCCTTGTAAAAACTCATCTACCTTTTCTTGCTGCTTTTCATAGGCGGCAATACGGACTTCCAACATGTCCTGGTAAGAGGCGATCTTTTTCTGCCAGTCGTGCAGGTTGCGCTCCAACAGTTTCAGATCGCGATAGTCCTGCAGCCGCTCCTGAAATTCATTTTTCGAAAGCAGGATGGGAAGTTGGGCCCTGACCACCGCCTCATCCTCAGATTCGGGTTTGGCGGGATTTCCAGACTCCAATAAGTTGTCGGGAAAGCGGCTGTGCTGGATGTTCGCCAGGGCCTGATCCAGCGCGGTAATAGCGTTATTAAA
Organism: Sedimenticolaceae bacterium; assembly: GCA_050293225.1. Lineage (GTDB taxonomy): Bacteria > Pseudomonadota > Gammaproteobacteria > Chromatiales > Chromatiaceae > Thiodiazotropha. The sequence continues at coordinate 18,844 of JBNKMQ010000256.1, read as the reverse complement.
ACGGGAGATGGCATCCCGGTAACCCTGCAGGGATTGCTGGTCAGCTTCAAGCTGGGCCAAGGCGTAGGGGATGGCAAGCTGTACTTCCAGGACGGCCGCTTCATCTGTTGATCGTTCTGCAAGCATCTGCCAGGGGACCAGTGCCTGAGCGGGTTGATTCAATTGCAATGATGCCCAGCCTGCGCCAAGCAGGGCCTGATTGCTTGAGGGGCCACGCAATCTGACTTGTTGTAGTGCTTCGAGAGCGGGTTCAGGTTGTTGCGCCTCCAGCATCAGGTAGCCCATGAGCAGGTTGGCCCGATCCTTTATCGCCTTCATCTCCTCGCTCTCGAAAGAGTGCTTGCCGATCTCCTGCAGCAGCTTGAAACCCTTATCCTGCTCGCCTTTTCTGATGTGGGCGATGGCTTGGTTGAAGTCGCCGTAGATGGACCATTCGGTCTCACCGGATTGCTTCGGCAATGTCTCGAGGGCCTGATCGTCATCTTTGTCAAGCAGTTGGATAAGACCGAGGAGGTTAAGACTTTCGTCATAGTCAGTTGGAGTCAGGGCATCGCCAACCCGGTTCAGGGCCTTTTTCGCCGAGGAGCGATCGTCCCGTCTGTGACGGGATTTGGCCAGTTGCAACCAGGCCCGGCTCTGTAGTTCGGGGGAGGCGGACTGTTCCAATACGTTCTGGAACATATCCTCAGCGGTGTCCGGCATACCATAGGCCAGATAGAGCCCTCCAAGCAGTAACTCAGGTTCATCCTCATAGACCTTCATCAATCCCTGCTTTCTTGCCGAGAGGAGATTGACTATCGCCTGAAAGTAGTTCTCCTGATAGAGCTGGAAGAGGGCCTCACCATAGTGGAGGTCGCGCAGTTCACCAGGCTCAGACTTCTCTTCTGCGCTGAGGGCAGTTAGAGGAAACGAGCAGCTGAGAGCTAGCAGGAAGAGCGAAAACAGTCCGGGCCGCAAAGGATTACTCCCATTCCCGGACCTCGAAGTCCGGCTGCTGCATTGCGATACTGTCGACAATCTTTAGCTCCAGGTACTTGGGGCCTATGCCCTTGGCGAAGGTTACTGTGGCGCCTCTTTTGTAGTCTCTGCCTTTGGGGCCGACTCCGGTAAAAAATGCGACCAGCTCGTGCTCGCCGGACTTCAGGTTACCCAGGTAGAGGCGTTGAACGCCCCCGCGATGCAAGGCCATGATCTCTCGCTCGGTGTAGAGGTGATTGGTCAACTCCTTGCCATCGATCTGCAGCTGCACGGAATCGAGCTTGAAGTATTTGCCGATATCCATGGAGAGAAAGACCGAGACCTGGGTGTTACCGGGAAAGAGCAGCTCCTCTTCTAATATGAAGAGCTCCCGATTGAGTTCGAGTACCGACTTTTTCAGGTCTTCCACCTGTTTGTCCAGGGCCTGTCCCTGCTGATTACCCGATTCCGCCCAGGTGGTGGAGATGGCCAGGATGAGCAGGCAGGAAAAAAAGATACGTGCGAAGGTCTTCAAGATGCTGATTTCCGAATTGGTGATACGTCTGATCCAGGGCTTATAAATCTATATTAATTAAGGCTTTGCGTTTGCGATCATAGTCACAGCTTGGTACTTGAATTTGGTTCTCAATTCCCAAAACAGGAATCATAGCGGAAGTGGATTCCTATCGCCACGAATGGTTAAATTCTGCCCCATAGTCAACTGTGATGAACCTGAGGCTTTCTCCGCTGTCCGAGAAGATGACGTGGATGGGGGCAATCCAGATAACATCTAAAAAACCAGCCTTATTCATTACGAAATATGGAGTATTCCCGTCATCGAATTCACCTATATTTGACGAGTGATTTTTTGCCTTTTTTGGGGTGTCAGGCGTTGTTGAGTTTGTTTAATGTCTGCATTTGATATGCAGAATTGATTTTTATGTCTATCGGGGGGGTGTCTGTGCTCGGCAGGAAAATTTGGGGCTTTCTGCTTCTATTGATTTCTACTTGCATCTCAGCGGATGAGTCTGGCAACTCTCATTTGACGGCGCCGTTCGCGGTCACGAATACCAATCCCTTCATTATCATTCACGGCTTGCCGGTGATGGAGGAGGCTTCACTACTGAACGCTGGCAGCAGCAGTTTTCAATTTCAGTTCGATATCACCAATAACTCCATCGCATCAGAAACAGCTAGAGAAGCAATCACCCTTGATGGCGAGACCTATCGGGCCAGATTGATCTGGAAGCGTGGGCTGGATAATGGCTGGCAGATTGGTGCTGAGTTACCCTTGATCGCCCATCACAATGGTGTGATGGATAACTTTATCGAGGGTTGGCACGACCTTTTTGGTTTCTCAAACAGGGACAGGGATCCCGGTCCAAAAAATCGTTTGCTCTATCGTTATGCGAGAGATGGCGTCACACACAATGAGCTATCCAGCGGCGCCAATGGGGTGGGGGATATCCGCTTTGTTGTATCGAAGCAGTTGGGAGACGTCCACTCGGATAGGGTTTGGGCCCTGCATGCGGGGCTGAAACTACCCACTGGTGATGCTGACAGGCTAATGGGTAGTGGCGCCACCGACCTCGCCTTTTGGATCAGCGGCGCTATGCCGAACCTGTGGCGGGAACAGAGATTGGGTGGTTATGCCCAACTGGGTATATTGGCTATGGATGAGGCGGATATTCTTAGCGAAGTGCAGCGAGATGCGGTCTGGTTTGCCGGTTTTGGCCTCCATTGGGGGGGCTTGGACGGCATTATTATCAAGTGTCAGGTCGACTTGAATGATGCATTCTATGATAGTGACTTGGCTCAGTTAGGTCGTCGCTCAACACTGTTGACAGTGGGTGGCACCATACCCTTGGATGACAGTCACAGCGCCATTGATATTGCCATTGGTGAGAACCTGATGACGGATGCCACCCCGGATTTCATGATCAATCTTGCCTACCACAAACACTTCTGATTAAGGATCTGGCAGGCAAGCTTGCCAAGCATCATCTATTGGACCTGATTGAACACTGTCAGGCTGTCGAGCATGGCGCTGTTGCCCAAACTGGTGCCGAAAAGGCTGGTGAAATTACCCTGTTCACCATGTAGGGCCAGATAGTTAAGCGCCACAGTCTGTACTAACAGATTGACATTGTTTGCTGCGGGGCTGGACGCGTTGTTGACGGAGCCGTCTGCTGAAAAGGAACCGATCTGCTGGCGCAGGATGTCGTCATTGACCAGCGTTGGTTGACCGCCAGGGTTGTAGACCAGGAAGAATGAGGCGGCGGTGGACTGGTTGTCTCCGGTCCAGACACCCTTGCCTCTGCCATCTGTTGAGTTATCGACGGTGCCGTTGCTTGCGACGGAGCCGTCACTGAAGACATAGAGCATCAGCGGTGTGCCTTTGCGTGCGGCATATTCCAGGCAGGCGCCCATGCAGCGACCGGCGCGCAGATCGCGAATCTCTCCAACAGCGCGATCACCTGTGTGATAGTCAAACCCACCCATGGTAATGGTGCCGGCGCCGGCATAGCCGTTGATTACCAGCTTCATCACCGAGGCGGCCTTGCGGAACTCGGAGTCTCCATCAAACTCGGCCTGGGTGAAGATGCCACCGGCGTCGCTGACAATATCGGTGTCCTGGGTGACATCCAGCTCTGCCGGATTGCCGTATCTGTCGACCAGGTCGGCACTCTTTACATAGCCGCAACGAACCAGCTCTTTGACCACAGCGTCAGTGGTCAGTCCAGTATCGACATTGGCCAGCTTCATGTCGGAGATGCGCTGGATCGCTTCCATGACTGCCACAGCGTCAGATTGATTCAACAGACCCACCAGCTTACCTGTGTCCACCAGGCCGGAGACATCACTGGGGCGATCGATTTTGGTCGGTCGCACAGTCAGGTCGATCATGTCTGCGGGAGCCAGGGAGTTACCACCGGAATCCGAGTTGCGAGAGCCGATCAGAGTGAGGAGCTCACCATCGGCTCCACAACGGTTGATGGCGTACATGGGATTGTGTGGATTGTTACCGGTATCGTTCTCTGAGCGGGCAGGGATCACAGCACCATTGGTCATAGCCCAATTTACTGTGCCGAATCTCTCTTTGATGCCTCTGAGGAAGGCACTATCTGAGTGAAAGGCCAGCCCCAGATCGGAATCGATGTAGTCACTCAGACCGGTAGTGGGATTGACGATGGGCGGAATCATATCCCCTGGCAGACCCAGTCGGTTATAACCGGCTGTGGTAAGGAAATCCATCTGACTGGCTTGTCCGACAAGAACATTGGAGCCGGCAATGTTTGCTCCCCCGGCCAGGTCGAAACAGATGAAAGGGATTTTACCGCCACCAAGGGTGCTGATGTCACAGTGAGCTGGCAGCTTAAGGGCCTGTAGATCGGGTGAGAGAGCCGCATAGGCATCCCGGGGGTTGGCGAAAAGACTGAACAGACTGGGGGCGGTAACCGTGGCCATACCCGTCATCAATCCTTGGCGGATGAAATCACGCCGGGTCACAGGGCGTGGGTGGTCCCCATGAAGAAGGGGGGCATCCGGCGATAGGTCTTTCACTTTTCTGCGCATAGTCTTTATTCCGTCTGAATGTATACCCAAGTGGCTTTACTGCAAAAGCAGAGCGGCACTGCCGAGAACCGAGGCACATGCGGCCTTGGTCACGATGGTGGTTCGATCCGAAGCACAAGCTCCGCCGCAGCGGGCCAAGCCATCAGGCAAGCCGTCCGGGGTAGAGGTGCCGTTATTGTCATAGGGCTTAAGATCATTGGTGTCGGTCAATAAGAGCATTAGCTCTGCTCTGACATCCGCCGGTAAGGGTTGGGTTCCGATATTTTGACCGAGGAAAGTGTCGATAATCGGATCCACTACTTCTGTTTGCCAGGTGGCATCGGTGATGTCATTTGCATTGGCCGAGAAATTGAAACCAGGGAAGAAGCTGGCTCTCAACGATGTGTCGTCCACCAGTTCGCTGCAGTATTCAATCGCCAGCTGGGAGACCGCGACCTGATGTGAGGATAGGAATCCGTTAATGGCCTCAGAGGAGGGCAGTTGTTGTCTGATCGTCTCGTAGGTGGTCGTGACTGCACTATTGGTGCGTGGGACACCGGTCAACGCCGACATGCTGGCATTGATCTCCTCGAAGGTGCGCAGACCAATCTGAGAAACAGGATCGTTATCAGCCGGGGTCGCCGGGATGGGGATCGCTGGTTCTGTAAACACGTGGGTGTGATCTCCCAAGCGCTCGAATGTGAGGAAGAACTGATCCGACGCTTCACCCTTCTCCAATGGAATAGTCGTGCCTATACGAGAGAGTGACTGGCCGTTAGGCGTGTAGTCTGTTGCGTTGATGGTAGTGATCAGTTGGTCATAGGCTTGGCCCATGGCCGCCTCTTTGCCATTGATGCCGATGCGCATGCCTTCCAATGGAATCGAGCCAGGGGTGACTGTCTCATCTAGGCTGATGAAGCGGGCATCGCGGAAACGGTAGCTGTAGTTGTCGAACAGGCTGACCTCGAACATGATGTAACTCTGGTTCAGGTTGACCAGCGAGCTGACATCGAAAAGGAGGAAGTATTTTTCTCCCACACCAGCTTCGAAGTTTTGCGTAATCTGTCCCTGGGTGAGGGCACGATTGTGGATTGCCAGCAGGCGGATCTTGCCAGCCCACTGATGTTCGCCAGAGGGCTCACTGCCGAGCACCAGGGCATAGGTGTCATCCCAGTCACTCAGATTGCCGGCTTCGGTGGCGTCTATGTCGCCGGTGTGGATTCCATTCACATAGATACTACGGCCGCCACTGGCAGGATCGTAGGTGATCACCACATGCTGTTCCGAGGCCTGGAGATCTTCGTCGGCATCAGCGGTACTGAGTGCAGGTTCGCCATTGGCATCAGTGGTGCTTGAACGGTGCATGAAGTTGTAGTTGTAGAGGGTCTGTCCCAGGGTGAAGTTACGGTCATTGGCGCCAGCAGAGTAGCTGATGATTCGTGCTGGTCCCTCCTGGGTGACGTTGGCGGGAACCACCCAGGCTTCGATAGAGTATTCGCCCGTGGCTTTGATTAAATCCGACAGCTTGCTGCTGTCACCGGTTACGCCCTGGGCCTTGCCGGTGGTGAACTCCAGTCCCCAGCCTTTGACCCAGCTGACGCCACTATTGCTCATGGTCAGATTGATTGCAGGATCGACACCACTGGTATCGTAGGCGATATTGCCGCTGCCGGTTTTAAACTCGTAGAGCGCGATAAGATCGGTCTCATGTCGGCTACCACCGCTGGCGACGATGCCGTTTGGCAGGCTCAGAGCGCGACTGACGACGAGATTCGGATCAACCGGTGTAGGCAATATACCGCTGGCCATCTGGGTAATGGCGTCCTCCATCTCGGTGGCGTTGCTGGGGCAGTCGTCCCAACAGTTGTGCAGTTCCACCAGTCGCTGCACCAGCCTGGAGTTTGACGGTGTGTCCAGGTCGATGGAGTTCTTCACTGCAGCGTAAGCCGAGTCCACATCACTATCGGCAAAGTAGGGCGACTGGGGTGAAGTTGCGGTTTCGATATGACACTCGACACAGTATTGGTTCAAGAGTGGGTGTACATAGGTGGCGAAGAGGGTGGAGTCGTCCGGGAACTGCTTGCTTTCGCCCACGATGCTGTCATTGGGAGCCTCAAGTTCGATCTCGCGACCGGTAGTCGCCCCGGTACCCACCCAGTTTTCGATGTAGGTGGTGATGATGGATGCACAGGCGCTGTCGCTCGCCTGCCAGCAGTTGTGTCCGTTGGCAACTTTGGTCACCAGGGACGATTGATCAGGGTCTGTCCGGTTGATGTAGGGGTTGGTCGCCTCATAGGCGAGATTCACATCGTCACTGCGTACGAAAAGGGGAGCCTGTCCACCTGTGCCGTGGCAGCCACCGCATCGGTTCTCTGCACGCAGAGGCTCCCACAAACTGACGCGGAAGTTCTGGATATCGGTGGTTCTTGCGGCTGGTCCACTGTAGGTACTGACCGGGGTGTTGTTGGTTATCGGCTGTGATTCTGTGGAGACGCCATCCTGACAACCCTGAAGGGCCATCGTGGATAGTGCGATGAGGCTGATGGGGAGCAGATACCTGGCCCATCCCTGAGTAGTCTTTTTTCTGGCTGGCATATTGACGCTCTCGGTTGACATCTGCTCACTCCCCTCTGCAGTAGACGGCTGATTCTGCAAAGACCTGCTTCATGTTGTAGTTGGTTTTGAAGCTGGAAACCATCTCGTTTATCTTGGTTCTGTCTGGATCATTTCCCGGCTCTCTCAGGCAGACGGCTTCAAACGCTTTTGTTACCTGACATTCTGCAAATGCATGACTGTTAGCCAATTCAATACCCATGGATTTTGCGCCAAAACCTCGATCCGGCAGGGTCGTATCCCAACCCAATACCGAGTTGGGCCCTTCGCGCCAATAGTTGATCCAACTGTCGTCGACGGTGATGTAACCATCATTGAAGTTATTCTCGTTGATCAGATATTTCGGATGCACTACGCCAGGAGTGTAATTTGTTGATCCGGGGCCGATATAGTTGAGTTGTCCGCCATCTTCATTACCTTCGGTGTATTGCCAGTCGTAGTAGGCGTAGGCCTCAGCCAGGGGCTCCATGCCGGCGTGACAGCCGAGACAGTTGTTGAAGTAGACCCGGCTGTCGCCGCCGGGACTGTGGGAGACATCCTGACGTACTCGGTCGGCGGATCGGGTTGGGTCTTTGATCATCTCAAGATCCCTGCAGAGATGATTCAGCATGACGAAGCTGAACATTGCCCGGTTGGTGCCGTCGATAAAAAATGCACGAGATGAGGCACGTGAGGAAACGACACCGGCAGTGCCTTCGAAGGGCAGGTTAACGGGAGGGCCGGACTGGGTTCTCCGGGTCAGAACATCTTTGAGATTGGCATTCTGATTTTCCAGGTTCTCGTAGTGAACGTTATTGCTGTTGGAGAAGTCAGAGATATCCGCTCCTGTATAGATGACGTCATCGTAGAGAATCTGTCTGAAGTCCGCTTCGTCGCGAATGATGCCAATGACCGTGGCGGTATAGTCATTCAGCGGAGCGAAGATGCTCTTCTCTTCGTTGGTCCAGGGAGTGACCCAGTTTTTCAGCGTGACGTTATAGAAGTCATCATGTTCCACCGCGATCATGGCGGCAGCCAAAGGATCTCCGCTGTTGATGAGAGTCTCCATCTGCTGCAGCGTCGACTCTGTCGGTGGTACACCTGCCAAACGATCATGCATCCGCTTGGCCTGCTCTCGGGCGCCACTGAGTGCGTTTGCGCTGAAAGCAAACAGTATTGCTAGTGAAAGCAGGGTTACAGTTTTCTTAATTAGCTGGTGATTCAACTTCATTGATGACATGCCAGAGTGCCTCTGTTCCATGTTTAATTGGGTCTCCACGAAAATAGGAATTAAACGCCTGCGTGGAGAACGCGATCTATACTCATGCTTTCTATATGACCCCCCTTTATTGTCAACACTAAGCTCGTAAAAGGTGATCTCAGTCTTTTCAGGTTGTGAACTGGGGCACTGATTGGATTGCTTCTTGGCGTAGACTTTCAACTCCATGATTTACTTGACGATATACGAAGCTAATTCGTAACCGATAATCACCGGTACGAATTACTTGCGGTCAGACCTGAAGGAACCATCTGTGAATGAATATTCAGCAATTTAAAACGGCGACCATTATCAGTGCCGTCTGTTTTAATCTCATACTGACCGGTTGTGGCGCAGGTAGTAGCAGTGATGAGCCTGATCCTGTAGTGGTTGATAAGCCCATCGCCTATGTGAAGCGACCAGTCAATGATCAGGCTACAACGGATATCAGAGTGACCCAGGCATTTGAGGAGGGAGGTGATCTCTATCTCAGAGACAGGGCCTCTCCCACCGCTAATGAGTACAATATCACCGGCGGCATTACTGGTGGCTTGGGAGATGTGAGGGATATCTCTGTCTCTTTCGACGGCACAAAATTACTTTTCTCCCTGCGCCTGCCGCTGATTGAAGGTGCCGAACCCGAGGATCAGCCGACCTGGAATATCTGGGAGTACAACATAGCGACAAGTAGTCTCAGGCGGGTTATCAGCTCTGATATCAGGGCGGAAGATGGACAGGATCGCTTTCCCCACTATCTACCCGATGATCGCATTGTCTTCTCCTCCACTCGTCAGCGCCAGGCCAAGGCAAGGTTGTTGGATGAAGGTAAGTCGCAATATCTGGCGATGGAGACGGCGGTAGACGAACCGGCCATGGTCCTGCACGTCATGGATGAGGATGGGCAGAATATCAAGCAGATCTCTCTCAATCGCAGCCATGACTTCTCCCCCAGTGTGCTCGACAATGGCAAAATCGTGTTCAGTCGATGGGATAATGCGGATGGGCAGAATGCCATCCACATGTATACGATGAATCCTGATGGTACTGAGCTGGAACTGCTCTACGGGGTTAACAGTCACGATACGGGTACTGGAGGCAGTACGATTCAGTTCATGCGTCCGACAGAGATGCCGGATGGGAGCCTTCTGAGTTTGCTGATCCCCTTTGACGGTACCAGCTGGGGTGGGGCAATGATGCGCATCGACTCACCCAATTTCGTCGATAACGATCAGCCTACCTGGATCAATGCAGGGATGACCGGTCCGGCGCAAACCTTTGCTACCGTGCATCAGGTCACTACAGACGGAACGGTATCCAGTGGTGGTCGTCTCAGCAGCGCCTTTCCTCTCTTCGATGGTACCAACAGATTGCTGATCAGTTGGAGTCAATGCCGTTTGATGGAGGATGGCGCTATTGTCCCTTGTACAGCTGACAGACTTGCCGATCCGAATCTGGTGGAGGCGCCACCGATCTACGGTATCTTCATCTACGACATTGATAACCAGACACAACTGCCAATCGTTGCGCCCAAGGAGGGTGTGATCTACTCTGAGGTGGTTGCGGCGGATAGTCGTTCACTTCCAACGGTGATTCTGGATAAGCAGGCCGGTGCTGAGTTGGATGCGACACTGGTTGATGAAAAGGTGGGTCTGCTACACATCCGCAGCATCTACGACATGGATGGTCTGGATTCAGCGACACCGGATATCGCCACCATGGCCGATCCGGCTCAGACTCTTGCTTCAGCCAGGAGCGCAAGATTTCTCAGATTGATCAAACCGGTGACTATTCCGGATGAAGACGTACTCGACTTTTCCAATTCCGCCTATGGTCGAACACGACGGTACGGTATGCGTGAAGTGGTGGGTTACACCCCCATCGAACCCGATGGTTCGGTGCAGGTTAAGGTGCCGGCAAATGTGCCGGTCAGTTTCGAGATGCTCGATGCAGATGGTAGAAAGCTGGGTCAGAATCACTCGTTCTGGCTCACATTCACCCCCGGTGAGGTGATTGAGTGTAACGGCTGTCACGATGCAGCCAGCCCCTTGCCCCATGGACGTCTCAGCGCCACGCCACCGAGTGTGAATGCCGGTGCGCCGGCAGGTGGGGCACCCTTCCCGAATACGCTATCCACGCTTTGGACCGATCCGGGTGAGAGCATGGCGCAGACCAGGAATCGTCTGCAATGTGGTGGCGCCTGCGATCCGACGATGGATGTGATTTTTACCGATGAGTGGACCGATCCCAATGTGCGTGCAATCGATCCCCCTATCTCATACCTGTACGACGATTTGTCGACAGATCAACCGATGAGTGATCTGACCTGTGATGCCACTTGGCACAGCCTGTGTCGATCCATTATTCACTACGAGGCGCATATCCATCCCCTCTGGAGTCTCAATCGAGAGGTCTTGGATGCGATGAATAATGTGATCGATGATCACACCTGTACCAGTTGTCATACCCCGGATAACGCCGGGGTGGCTGTAGTGCCGGCTGCGCAACTGGATCTGACCGATGGCGCCTCGCAGGATGAAGCTGAGCACTTCGCTGCTTACCATGAGTTGCTCTATCCGGATAATGTTCAGGTAGTCAATCCCGATACCGGATTGCTGGAAGATCAGCTGGTGCCGCAGACCGATGCCAATGGTAATCAGCTGTATGAGACGGATGTGGATGGCAACCTGATCCTTGACGTGGATGGCAATCCCATACCTCTGCCGGATGTGCCAGTAGCGGTAGCAGGCGGCGCGCCTATGGTGGCCGGCTCGGCATCGGCGGGTAGATTTCTTAGTAAGTTCGATACGGGTGGAACCCATGCGGGTTATCTGACGGATGCAGAAAAACGTCTGATTGCAGAGTGGCTTGATATCGGCGCACAGTATTACAATGACCCCTTTCTGGCACCACTGGATAATTGACGTTTGAGACAAGAGAGGTTAAAGCAGGTTCTTCAGCCCGGTTGGCTGCTGATGTTGCTATGGCTGGTACCACTGATGGGACGGGCAGAGCAGAGCTATCTGAAAGTTGAGATAACGGCACCCTATGTCGAGGTGCATACGGGTCCCGGTGTGGGATATCCCGTCGATTATGTCATTGAGCGGGGAGAGTCGGTGGAGGTGATCAAGCGTCGTACCGATTGGTACCAGGTGCGCACTTACCGGGATCATCTGGGTTGGGTGCATGCTGAAGAGATGCAGCACTCGGTGACTGATCAAGGTACACCGCTGAATGTTCCTATCTATACCCAAGAGGATTTTCTGCAGCGGGATTGGGAGTTCGGTTTTCTCGGTGGTGATATGGATGGAGCTTCTGCGTTGAGTGTTTATGGCGGCTATGCCTTCAATGAAAATCTCTCAGCAGAGCTCTCTTTCTCTCAGGCATTGGGTAATTTCTCCAGTGAATATATGGTCGATGTCAACCTGCTTTCTCACCCATTTCCGGCCTGGAAATACAGTCCTTTTTTTACTTTGGGTGGCGGCATGATCAACACCAAACCGGATACGACTCTGGTGCAAAGTGAGGACAGAACCGATACGACCGCTCATGTGGGCATAGGCCTGCACGCCTATATGACCAGACGTTTTTTTCTCCGCGCCGAGTTCAGACACTACACCGTCTTTACCAGTCGTGACGACAATGAGGATTTTGATCAGTGGAAAATTGGATTCGGTTTCTTTTTCTGAGCCTCAGCTTGATGTTGCTGACTCTGCCCTTGTCTGCCCAGGAGGCGATCGAGGGTAATCTGCGTTCAGAACCCGTAGTACAGCCGGAGATCGCCCGTAGAGATATTGTTGAGCCCGAGATCGATACTGAGGATTTCGAGATCGGTGGCTATGTCGGTTTTCTCAGTATTGAGGACTTTGGTACCAACCCCGTGTATGGATTGAGGTTTGCCTACCATGTGACAGAGTCTTTTTTTCTGGAAGCGGCGGTTGGTACCAGTGACGCGGATAAAACCAGTTTCGAGTTGCTTAGCGGTAACGTGCAGTTATTGACCGATGATCAGCGCGAGTTTACCTACTACAACCTGTCGCTTGGCTACAACGTACTGCCTGGAGAGGTATTCCTCGGAGGCAGTCATGCCTTCAACAGCCAGTTCTATCTGATCGGCGGCGTCGGCAGTACCCGCTTTGCCGGTAACGACGAATATACCGTGAACCTCGGTGCCGGATATCGCCTTCTGTTCACCGATTGGTTGAGCCTGCATCTCGATGTTCGGGACCATATGTTCGACTCTGACCTGCTGGGTCAGGAGAAGACGACGCATAACATTGAGATCCATAGTGGTCTGACCATATTCTTCTAGGAGTTCCCTATGCTGTTCCAGAATCAGTTTAAACAGATAAGCAAACTCATACTGACGGCAGTCACCTTGATGTTGATTGCCGCTCAGGCCCAGGCCATCAGCGAGTCCACTCCTGCGCCGGATTTCACCCTGAAAAGCAACAGCGGAAAAAATATCAAGCTGAGTGAATTGCGGGGTCAGGTGGTGATGATCAATTTCTGGGCCTCCTGGTGCGGTCCCTGTCGTCAGGAGATGCCGATTCTGAATCAACTCTATCAGCGTTACGAGCCGATGGGTTTCACCCTGCTGGGTGTTAACGTGGAAGAGGATAGTGCCGCAGCCAACAAGGTACTGAGAGAGATTCCGGTAGACTTTCCCGTTCTCTACGACAACAAAAATCAGGTCAGCGAAACCTATCAGGTTCGAGCCATGCCCAGTACCATCCTGATCGACCGGGATGGCAAGGTGCGCTATCTGCACAAAGGCTACAAGCCTGGTTACGAAGAGGATTATCAGAAGCAGGTGAGGGAGCTGATACGCGAATGATACTGAAGGGGAGAGACTTGCTCCGCTGCGCTACAGCTATTCTGCTGGTGATATTGATCTCCGCCTGCAGTATCGAGCCTTGGGTGAAACCCTACGAGCGGGCCAATCTGGCGGACCCGATTATGAGTGCCGACCGAGATCCTATTGCCAATAGCTATATGCAACATGTCTACGATGTTCGTGAAGGTAAGCGAGGTGCAAGTAGTGCAGGCGGAGGTGGTTGTGGCTGTAATTAACCGTCTTCTCCTGCTGGCTGGTTTACTGTCTGTTTGCGCGCCTCTTTTCTCTGCGATATTGCCTGAGGATCGTGCAGATGTAATGGTCCACCGTTACGATGGTGGTGGCGTTACTGTCGACGGACCGTCCATCCTGGTAAGGAAATCTATAGGTCAGAGTGTCTCTGTAAGGGCAAACTATTTAGTGGATTCAATATCCTGTGCCTCTGTTGATGTGGTGACCAGCGCTTCCGCCTACAGCGAAGAGAGGACTGAGACCAGTCTCTCTGTGGACTATCTGAATAATAAAACCCTGATGAATCTCTCCTACACAAAGAGTGACGAGAGCGACTATCTTGCAGAGACTGGCAGTTTTTCAATCAGTCACGATATGTTTGGTGACCTTACCACCGTATCTCTTGGTTATTCTGTAGGTAACGATGACATTAAAAATAATACCGACCCTACATTTATCGAATCAGCAAAGCGGCAGAACTTTAAAGTGGGTCTCAGCCAGATTCTGACCAAGAACAGTTTGCTGGGAATTGACTTCGAGACCATTACTGATGAGGGCTTTTTGCGGAGTCCTTATCGCTCTTATCGGTACTATGACGGTTCTACATCGGGCTTTGCTCCTGAGAAGTATCCTGAAACCCGTACCAGTAATGCACTTACATTTCAGTTCAAATATTTTCTACCTTATCGAGCAGCACTCAGTGGTGAGATCGGTTTTTTTGATGATACCTGGGGTATAGATGCGAACCATCTACGAATTGGCTACACACACCCCTTGGAATCCGATTGGATCTTCGACATCCACTACCGCTACTACACCCAGGAGGCCGCTGATTTCTACAGCGACCTCTTCTCCCGCGAAGATGAACAGAACTATATGGCCCGGGACAAGGAGATGAGTACCTTCAAGGATCACACCATCGGTGTTGGTCTCAGCTATGAGTTCAAGCCGGACAAATGGCAGTTTATCGAGAAGGGCAGTATCAATCTGCAGCTGGACTATATCCGTTTTGATTACGATAACTTCCGCGATCTGACGGCAGCATCTGGTGTTACACCGGGGGAAGAGCCTCTCTACAGCTTCGATGCCAATGTCATAAAGATCTTTCTCTCGCTCTGGTACTGATCAGCCCCAGCGGGGCTCGTCGAGGTACGGCAGAGCCGGATTTCCACGCCGGGTGTGGGTTTCCACCCCTTTCGACTGCAACTATCCCCCTGTATCTTGCCGACTTCTGTGTCATAATCGGCGGCTGATTTTTCCCGCTGCAGCAGAGCAGCGCGAAACTGTACAATTTTTACACAATCAGGGGTTACCCTTATGAGTTTCTTTATTTCTGACGCATTTGCAGAGGCCGCTCCTGCGGCTGGCGGCGCTGACGCCATCACCGGCCTGTTGCCTTTGGTGATCTTCGGTGTGGTGCTCTATTTCCTCATGATCCGCCCACAGGTCAAACGGCAGAAAGAGCATAAGAAGATGGTGGATGCCCTCTCCAAAGGTGACGAGGTTGTGACCAATGGCGGCATGGCCGGCAAGGTCACCGATATAGGTGACAACTTCATCATGGTGGAGATCGCCGATGGCACAGAAGTTAAATTCCGCCGCCACGCAGTAGAGTCTGTACTGCCCAAGGGATCACTCAAGGAACTCTAGGCGACTTGTTGAGTCCGAGAGTCGTTAAGTTTTTGTAACGGTTGAAAAGGTAATGAACCGATATCCACTCTGGAAGAACCTGCTGGTCGTTGTCGTGCTGCTGCTCGGCCTCCTCTATGCGCTGCCAAATATCTTTGATCAGGACCCCTCGATGGAGATCTCGGCGCAACGCGATGCCGAGATCAGCCAGGCGACCCTGAAGCAAGTAGAGGAGACTCTGCAGGGCTCAGGTATCACAGCCAAAGGCATGAGCCTGA
Organism: Sedimenticolaceae bacterium; assembly: GCA_050293225.1. GTDB lineage: Bacteria > Pseudomonadota > Gammaproteobacteria > Chromatiales > Chromatiaceae > Thiodiazotropha. Next base: position 3,510 of record JBNKMQ010000256.1, on the reverse strand, counting down.
TCGGGGATAAGCTGCTGGTGCGCTTTAGCTCCTCAGATGATCAGCTCAAGGCGATGGACCCCATCGCCTCGTCGCTGGGACAGAACTACACCCAGGCCCTGACACTCCTGCCTGACCTGCCCGGTTGGTTGGTGAGCCTGGGGGCTGAGCCGATGTATCTCGGTCTCGATCTGCGCGGCGGTATCCATGTACTGATCGATGTGGATATGGCGTCTGCCCTGAATCAGGCGCTGGAGCGCTACAGCAGTGACATTCGAACCCAGCTTCGGCAAAAGAAGGTGCGCTATGTCCGAATCGGGCGGGAAGATGATGCGGTCATTGTAAAATTCAACGATCCGACCAAGCGGGATCAGGCCTACGAGATCGTGAATGATGAGTTTCGCACGCTGAACGTTGAACAGATCGACTTGGGGGATGAGTATCTGGTGAAAGCCACGCTCCTGCCCACTGAGAGCCAGTCTGTGAAGAAGTTTGCCCTGCAGCAGAACATCACCACCCTGCGTAATCGTGTCAACGCCCTCGGCGTCTCAGAGCCGCTGATTCAACAGCAGGGTGATCGCCGAATCGTGGTGCAACTCCCTGGTGCCCAGGACCCGGCCAAGGTGAAAGAGCTGTTGGGCGCCACAGCGACCCTGGAGTATCGCCTGGCCGATACCGAGCACAGTGTGGAAGATGCCCTCAACGGTCGTATACCGCCGGGTTCGCGCCTTTACTACGAACGCAATGGACAGCCGGTCTTGCTGAAGAAGCAGGTGATCGTTACCGGTGACCAGATTGTCAATGCCTCGTCAGGATTTGATCAGCAATCGGGTCAGCCCGCCGTTTTCGTCAGCCTTGATGGTATTGGCGCTAAACGCATGCGGCGTATGACCAATGAGAATGTTGGTAAACCCATGGCTGTGGTCTTCATCGAAAATCGAACCATCACCAAGAAGGTCGATGGTGAAATAGAGAAGAGGAAGATCAAGGTAGAGGAGGTCATCTCCATCGCCAATATCCGTGAGCCCTTCGGTGCCCGCTTTCAGACCACTGGTCTGGACAGCAGCGAAGAGGCCCATGATCTGGCCCTGCTGCTCAGAGCGGGCGCACTGGCTGCACCCATCGAGATCGTGGAGGAGCGCACCATCGGCCCCAGCCTGGGACAGGACAACATCGATCAGGGCTTCCAATCTGTCATGATCGGTTTGGCTTTGGTGATGGTCTTCATGGCGGTCTACTATCGGGTCTTCGGTCTGGTAGCGGATATGGCCCTGGTGATGAACCTGGTTTTGATCGTGGCCTTGCTATCGCTGTTACAAGCGACCCTGACCCTGCCGGGTATCGCCGGTATCGTTCTTACCGTCGGTATGGCGGTGGATGCCAACGTACTGATCTTTGAGCGTATCCGTGAGGAGATCAAGAATGGCAGCACCCCGCAGGCGAGTATCCAGGCGGGTTACGAAAAGGCCTTCTCCACCATCATTGACGCCAACATCACCACTCTGATTGCGGCGGTGGTGCTGTTCAGCTTCGGTACCGGACCGATCAAGGGCTTCGCCATCACCCTGGCGCTGGGTATTCTCACCTCCATGTTTACCGCCATCATTGGTACCCGTGCAGTGATCAACCTGATCTATGGCCGCAAGCGGGTCAAAACGCTTGCGGTATAAAGGGACGAATTAGCCATGCAAATGTTTAAGAAAGATATGCATATCGACTTCATGGGCAAGCGCAAGCTGGCCATTGCACTCTCTGTGTCACTGATTCTGATCGCCCTGGGATCGATCATTACGCGCGGGCTCAATCTCGGTATCGACTTCACCGGCGGTACCCTGGTAGAGGTTGGTTTTCCCTCAGCGGTGGAGTTGCCGCTGGTGCGGGAGAGGCTCGCATCTGAAGGCTTTGACGATGCTGTGGTACAGCACTTTGGTACCTCCAAGGATATCCTGATCCGTCTCGCGCCGAAGGAAGGTGTCGAGAGCGCAGAGTTGAGTGATCGCGCATTCAGCGCCATGCAGGAACTGGATAACAGCGCTGATCTGCGACGGGTGGAGTTTGTCGGTCCCCAGGTGGGTGATGAGCTGACCGAGGATGGAGGTCTAGCCATGCTCTACGCCCTGATCGGTATCCTGATCTATGTTGGTTTGCGTTTCGAGTATCGCTTTGCAGTCGGCGCGGTTGTCGCCCTGGTGCATGATGTGATCCTTACCATCGGTCTCTTCGCGTTGTTGCAGGTGGAGTTCGATCTGCCGGTGCTGGCGGCGGTGTTGGCGGTGATCGGTTACTCCCTCAACGATACCATCGTGGTCTACGACCGCATCCGTGAGAATTTCCGCAAGATACGTAAAGGGGATGCTCAGACGATTATCGACGCCTCGTTGAATCAGACCCTGTCGCGCACCCTGGTCACCTCCATGACCACGCTGTTGGTATTACTCTCGCTCTTCTTTGTTGGCGGCGAGATTATCCATGGTTTTGCTTTGGCGCTGATCGTCGGTGTGGTGGTCGGTACCTACTCATCCATCTATGTGGCAGGTAGTGCAATTCTCATGATGGGTATCAGTAAAGAAGATCTGATGCCGGTGAAAAAAGAGGATGAGGTGGTTGACGAGGCGCCCTGATCCGGCGATCCCGTGAATAGTCTTTATGCTTAAGGTAACTCTGAATAAGTCTGGGTCGAACAGATTGTCGATCAAAATGCGCCGATTCAAGGCGTAGATCGCACGTAATAGCAAGCTATTGCGAAGATCTGCAACGCCGAAGCGGTGCACTTTGGCGGCAAGATGTCGGTCCATGACTTGTTCAGAGGTTCCTTAAGTTATCCCGGTAGCGTCCGGGATGAGCAAGAAGGTTTTGTAACAGATCCCTTGTTATTCAGCCTGGTCTGTTGTTGCTTCTCAGGACTGATCCCGATCGGACATCAACTCACTGGTTTCCGCTAACGGGTCATCCAGTCCCAACTCTTCGCTTAGTGGCCACAAGCCAAGCACATCCTGCATGACCCGCTCCAGTGCAGTGTCACTAAGTTCTGGAGGTTGATGATATTTTTCGCTCATATTCTTTCGACCGTTGAGAAAAAAGTCCTGCTTGATTTACCCCCAATAACGGTCGGAAAAAGGCTTTCTTGAGCACGAACGGCTCGCTGGAATGGATTGTGTGAACCCGGTTCTCGGAATGGGAATTAAGCGGTAAGTTTACTGTCGAGATGGGGACGGATGCGTCTCAGCATCGCATTGTGAACCTTGATGCTTCCGGCGATGACATTGCCGGTCTCGAGATATTTTTCACCGCCTGCGATATCGGTCACCAGGCCGCCGGCCTCTCTTACCAGCAGTGCGCCGGCAGCAAAATCCCATTCACTGAGGCCCAGTTCCCAGAAACCGTCGGTTCTACCGGCGGCCACATAGGCGAAGTCGAGGGCGGCGGAGCCGGGACGTCTTACACCGGCAGTATCTGGTATCAGGTCTTTCAGCATACCGAGATAGTTATCCATGAAGCGGAAGTCCCGGTAGGGCAGACCGGTGCCGAGCA
>JBNKMQ010000255.1:0-2040 GCA_050293225.1 Sedimenticolaceae bacterium | reverse complement strand
CCTTTCGGTTGACGGTTTCCAGTGGATCCGAAGGGTGTCCCAAATTGATAGAGGCACAGCCTGACAACATCAGGAGCGACAAAACCACAAAAATCGCTTTGAATAAGACAGGGTACTTCATGATCCGGGCATTTCCTCAATCTATCGATCCGCTCTAGACGGCATGCCATCATAACAGCGATTCGGAAAAATCAGAAAAAACCCACGACCCTCGTTCAGGTAGAAGCTGTGTAGCCGGCTTAAAATCATTTATTCGTAAAAAGCCCGCGCTTTCTTTAAGCTTGCAGCATGAATAAACCAATCTATAACCCGGCGATAGGCAATAGATTCCGCGGATATCTGCCAGTGGTCGTCGATGTTGAGACCGGCGGCTTCGACGCCAGGCATGATGCTCTGCTCGAGATTGCTGCCACAACCATTTGCCTGGATGAGAGTGGCCTACTCTATCCTGGAGAAACCCACGCTTACCATGTCCAGCCCTTTGAGGGGGCTAATATCGACCCCAAGGCACTGGAGTTCAACGGCATAGATCCCGATCACCCCTTTCGAGAGGCGCTACCTGAAGACGAGGCTCTGCGATCTCTCTTCTCACCTATCCGCAAAGCTGTGAAGGCCAGCGGGTGTAAAAGGGCAATACTGGTAGGTCACAATGCCTTTTTCGATCTCGGCTTCCTCAACGCGGCCGTAGAGCGCAGCGGGATCAAACGCAACCCCTTTCACCCTTTCAGCACTTTCGATACCGTAAGTCTTGCCGGACTCGCTTTTGGTGAGACTGTGTTAGCCAAAGCGGCGCAATCTGCAGGACTGGAATGGGATAGCAGTGAGGCCCACTCTGCCATCTATGACACTGAGCAGACCGCCCGGCTCTTCTGCATCATCGTGAATAAGTGGCGGGATCTGAACCCTGATCAGCAGTGGATTCAGAGGGAAGCATAAAAAAAGCCCGAGCAAGCTCGGGCTTTTTCTCACTAAACGGAACAGTGATCAGTTGATCTTGGGATCCAACTCTCCACTTTCGTAACGTGTCTGCATACCTTCCAGAGAGATCGGAGTGATCTTGTCGGCCATACCGGCAGAGCCGAACGCCTCATAGCGGGCCTTGCAGATATCGGCCATCGCCTTGGTCGCCTCTTTGAGGAACTTACGCGGATCGAAGTTCGACTTGTTGTCGTTCAGATGGCGACGGATGGAGCCGGTAGAGGCCATACGCAGATCGGTATCGATGTTGACCTTACGCACACCGTGCTTGATGCCTTCAACGATCTCTTCAACCGGCACACCATAGGTCTCGCCCATATCACCACCATACTGGTTGATGATCGCCAGCCAGTCCTGAGGTACGGAAGAGGAGCCGTGCATAACCAGATGGGTATCCGGGATACGGGCATGGATCTCTTTCACACGATCAATGGCGAGGATGTCACCTGTCGGCGGACGGGTGAACTTGTAGGCGCCGTGGGAGGTACCGATAGCGATAGCCAGGGCATCGACACCGGTCTTCTTGACGAAGTCAGCGGCCTCATCGGGATCGGTCAGCAGCTGGCTGTGATCCAGGGTGCCTTCAGCACCGATACCGTCCTCTTCACCGGCCTGACCGGTCTCGAGAGAACCGAGGCAACCCAGCTCACCTTCGACAGAAACACCGCCGGCGTGGGCCATCTCAACCACCTTGGCAGTGGTCTCGACATTGTACTCATAGGTGGATGGGGTCTTGCCATCACTCATCAGAGAGCCGTCCATCATGACCGATGAGAAACCGGACTGAATGGAACGCAGACAGACGCTGGGGCTGGTGCCGTGATCCTGATGCATACAGACCGGAATGTGTGGATACATCTCAGTCGCAGCGATGATCAGGTGACGCAGGAAGGGTTCCCCTGCATAGGAACGGGCGCCTGCGGAGCCCTGCAGAATGACGGGGCTTTTAACCGCATCCGCGGCCTGCATGATGGCATGCACCTGTTCCATGTTGTTGACGTTGAACGCCGGCAGACCGTAGCCGTGCTCGGCGGCGTGATCCAGAAGTTGGCGCAAGGAAAT
>JBNKMQ010000254.1:0-2207 GCA_050293225.1 Sedimenticolaceae bacterium | reverse complement strand
AGGGCGTCCTTGATCTCGGCCCGCTCGAAGAATCGCAGTCCGCCATAGACCCGGTAGGGGATAGCGGCCTGGATCAGGGCCTCTTCAAACAGCCGTGACTGGGCAGTCGTACGATAGAGGATGGCACACTCACTGCGAGTGTGCCCCTCCTCGCTGAACTGGCGGATCCGTTCCACCACGAAGCGGGCCTCGTCGATCTCGTTGAAGGCGGCGTAGAGGTTGATCGGCTCGCCCTCGCCATCCTCGGTCCAGAGCTGCTTGCCCAGGCGGGAGGAGTTGTTGTTGATCAGGGCGTTGGCGCCATTGAGAATGTTACCGGTGGAGCGGTAGTTCTGCTCCAGTCTGACCAAGGTCGTTGAGGTGTAGTGGCTCTGCAGGTTCTGGATATTCTCCACCTTCGCCCCGCGCCAGCCGTAGATCGACTGGTCGTCGTCACCCACCACAAAGAGGTTGTTGCGCGGCCCGCTGAGCAGCTGCAGCCAGGCGTACTGAATCGCATTGGTATCCTGAAACTCGTCCACCAGGATATGATCAAAGCGCGCCTGGTAATGTTGCAGCACATCGGGTCGATCGCGCCAGAGTTCATGCGCGCGCAACAGCAGTTCGGCGAAATCGACCATCCCCCCGCGTTCGCAGGCGGCTTGGTACTCTGCATAGAGCCGGATCATCTGGCGCTGATAGGGATCGCCACCGTCGTCAAGGTGTTGCGGGCGCAGACCCTCGTCCTTCTTGCCGTTGATGAACCACTGGATCTGCCTGGGCGGCCAGCGTGCATCGTCAAGGTCGAGGCTCTTGAGCAGCCGTTTGAGCATACGGAACTGGTCGTCGGAGTCGAGAATCTGAAAAGACTGGGGCAGACCCGCCTCCTTCCAGTGCGCCCGCAACAGCCTGTGGGCCAAACCATGGAAGGTGCCGACCCACATACCTCCGATGGGCTGACCCAGCAGCTCCTCGATACGGGTACGCATCTCCTTTGCCGCCTTGTTGGTGAAAGTCACCGCCATCACCGACCAGGGGGAGGCGTTCTCCACCGCCATCAGCCAGGCGATGCGATGCACCAGGACCCGGGTCTTGCCACTGCCGGCACCGGCCAGGACGAGCATAGTACCCACTGGGGCGGTAACCGCCTCGCGCTGGGCATCGTTCAGGGGATCGAGAATAGGAGAGACATCCATGCGGACATTTTAACAGGCTTATCCGTTAGAATGGGTATATTTCCAACACACCTACTGAGGCATCAGTATGCAGATAGTGGCGGGCGACATCGGTGGCACCAATACCCGGATAGCACTCTATCGAGCCGAATCCCCAGTTAAGCTCGTGAAGATTCGCGAGAGGGTCTATCCCAGCGAAGAGTATGATGGCCTGGAGAGCATTCTTCGCCACTTTCTCCAACAATCGGCGGGGGAGAGAATCCCGCGCGCCTGCTTCGGTATTGCAGGCCCTGTGATCGATCAGGTTTGTGCAGCGACCAACCTTCCCTGGCGTGTCTCCGCCGCCGAAATTAAGGACAGCTTTGATTTCGAAGCGGTCTATCTTCTGAATGACCTGGAGGCAAATGCCTGGGGTATAGAGGCCCTGCCTGACAAGGACTTTTTCGAACTCTCACCAGGTAAAGGCAACAAAAGCGGCAACAGATGCATCATCTCCGCCGGCACCGGGCTCGGTGAGGCCGGTCTCTACTGGGATGGCCAGGCCTACCAACCTTTTCCATCCGAGGGTGGGCATAGCGATTTCAGCCCAAGAACCGATTTGGAGTTCAAACTCTTCGAGTGGCTTGCTGCACAGTTCGGCCATGTCAGTTGGGAACGCCTGGTCTCTGGTCCCGGCCTGGAGAATATCTATCGCTTTCTTCTCCAGCATCAGGGGCTGCATGAACCTGATTGGCTAAAAAGCAAATTTGACGATGACGATATCGCCCCAGCCATTAGCGATGCTGCTTTGACCGGTTCAGATCCCGTTGCCACAGAGGCCCTCGATCTATTCATCTCTCTCTACGCGAGGGAGGCGGGCAACCAGGCTCTCAAGCTGATGGCCACCGGCGGTGTATTCCTGGGTGGAGGCATCGCCCCCAAACTGCTCCCGCGGATTAAACAAGGTGATTTTCTGGCTACCTTTCATGACAAGGGTCGAATGCGAGCGCTGATGGAATCGATGCCGGTTCACATAATACTCAACGAAATGACGGCGCTGATGGGATCGGCCAG
>JBNKMQ010000253.1:0-16286 GCA_050293225.1 Sedimenticolaceae bacterium | reverse complement strand
CTGGTACGGACCCTCGTTTACCTGAATCGCAAATTTCATCTGTAGACCTTCCTGTTTATTACCTAAACGGTTTCCGAACCTTAGAAACGGATATGCGCAGAGGCATTCAGGTTGTTACGGCTACCGCGCCAGTTATCGATGTGATACTTGGTGAAAGGCAGACCGGTCTTCTCGAAGAACTTCGGCCAACCGATACGCTCAGCCCACTCACCGATACGCTCCCAGTCCTTGGCGTCAGCTTTATAGGCGCTGAGGATCTGTTTAACGATAGTGGAGACTTCCGGCCAACGAGGCGGATTGTTCGGTACACCGGCAGCGACCAGCTTGTGGAAGGTCGGCTTGGAACGGGCGTTGGAGTTCTTACCACCCACCCAGATCGCAAACTTGGAGTGCTCAGGATCGTTGATCTGCATCGGCGGACATGGCGGGAAGCAGGCGCCGCAGCAGATACATTTCTTCTCATCAACTTCGAGAGAAGGCTTGCCATTGACCATCGCAGGACGGATAGCGGCAACCGGGCAACGGGCTACAACCGAAGGACGCTCACAGACGTTGGCGACCTGAGTGTGGTCGATCTTCGGCGGCTTGGTGTGCTGGATGTTGATCGCGATATCACCCTGGCCACCACAGTTGATCTGGCAGCAGGAGGTGGTGATACGCACGCGGTTGGGCATCTCTTCCTTGGTGAACTCATCATACAGATCGTCCATCAGGGCCTTCACGGCACCGGAGGCGTCAGTACCGGGGATGTCGCAGTGCAACCAGCCCTGGGTGTGAGAGATCATGGAGACAGAAGGACCGGTACCGCCGATGGGGAAGCCTTCAGCGTTCAGCTTCTCGATCAGGGGCTCAACCTTGGCCGCATCGCTCACCATGAATTCAATGTTGGAACGAATGGTGAAACGGACATAGCCTTCAGCGAACTCGTCGGCGATATCCATCAGCTTACGGATGGTATAGAGATCCATCTGACGCTGGGTACCAGCACGGACGGTCCAGACACTGTCTCCGCTCTTGGCCACGTGATGCAGCACGCCTGGACGCAGACGCTCATGCCAGTCCCACTGACCATAGTTTTTCTTAAGAACGGGGTGTAAGTAGGGCTCCATCTCCGGGACGCCACTCTCGATCGGCATACGAGGTTCCGACATACCTACCTCCAAAAAAATAGGGTAATTGATTCGTTTTAAGGGGCAATCGGGCGAACCCGTTGCCCCCCATTAATATAAGAACTGTTATTGAGCCTGACGCTCAGCCCACTTGGCCGCTTCTTCATCCCAGCCGTCGGTACGGACATAGGGATTCATACGCGGACGCTCGATCATGTTGGGATCGATTTCGAGGCCGACGCCTTCCAGGAAGTTGACCAGGCCGATACGCTCGATCATCTCACCGGTACGCTCATGCTCGAGCGCGTTCTCAGCGAAGAAGTCGAGGATCTCGGTCGCCAGCTCTTCCAGCCACTCGAAGTCCTCGTCGGTCTCGAGCTTGTGGAAAGGAACGATCACGGTGCCCATCAGGTCACCGATCTTCAGGGTACGCTTACCGCCGCAAAGCAGGGTAACGCCCTTGTCGTCGCCGGGGGAGAGCGCCTTGTTCATGACGTTGATGCAGTGCATACAACGAACACAGGCAGGATTGTCGACAGCCAGGCTATCGTCGTCATTCAGCGACAGAGCCTGGGTCGGACAGCGGGTGATGACGTTGTCGATCACATATTTGCGGCCTTTCTCAGCCACGAATTTCTTCACTTCGTCCTGGTCGACCTTCATGTCGTCGCGCCAGGTACCAATGGTAGCCAGGTCGGCACGCTGCACAGAGTTCATGCAGTCGTTGGGGCAACCTGAAACTTTATACTTGAACTTGTAAGGCAGTGCGGGACGATGCATATCGTCGAGGGCGTTGTTGACCAGCATACGCATGGTGCGGCCTTCGTCGAAGCAGGAGTTCTCGCAGCGAGCCGCGCCGACGCAGGACATGCCGGTACGGACAGCGGGGCCGGCACCACCGAGGTCGAAGCCCATCTCATTCAGCGCGTCAAAGGCAGGCTGAACGTTATCAGTGGTACAACCCTGGAACATGATGTCGCCAGACTGGCCGTGGAAAGCAATCAGACCGGAACCATACTCCTCCCAGATATCACACATCTTGCGGATGGTGTTGGTGTCGTAGTGCATGCCAGGAGGAGGCATGATACGCAGAGTGTGGAATTCAGCCGCTGCGGGGAAGAGGGCCTTGCCATCATCACCCTTCAGTTCGGTGAAACGGGGGATGATACCGCCACCATAACCGATGACACCTACGGTGCCACCTTTCCAATAACCCTTACGGGTCTCGTAGGAGGTCTCCAGCTGACCCAGCAGGTCAACCATCATATCGTTGTCTTTGGCGAGACGCTTGAGGCCGGTTACAAACGAGGGCCAGGGGCCGCTCTCCAGCTGATCAAGCATGGGGGTATCATGCATCTGTTTTGCCATCACTCTTTCTCCCAGTGGTCGTTTGTTCAGGTCTTTAAGCTACTTCTTCGCCTGATGTTTTGAGCTGCGCCAAACAATGGCGTAGAGAACGAGCCGTCAGACCTGCAATCCGAAACTGTTACTACAGGCGGTCGGCCTGTTTCTACTGGAGCGAAAGTTTAGAGATCTCTAATGCAGACCTATATCCTTCCGATGGGGGGTAAAGTGGTATTTATACCTATCCCATTTGGGATATATTTTCGACGCAAAACGGATAGATCCGCCACTACTAAACCAATGATTATTATTAAAAAACAATCAATTAAAGTCATTTATTCAATTCTTATATTCAAATAACTCCCTTACTTTCACCATGGTGGGTTTTACCGATACACTTGGTTGAAACAGGCTTGATCGAACCCCATACATGAGGTTCAATAACAATAACTGAGCGTTTTACTAAGTAATTAACTGTGACGGTCGCTGGACCATCGGGACAGACAATTTATGCTCTATCTGAGTGAAGTGATGATGCAGCATCCAGAGGCTGACAGCTTTGAAAAACTACTTCAGGTGGTGAAGGAGCGGTCGAAGACGGAGATGTTTTTTCGCATTGATGTCAAACCCCCTTTCGCTGACACCCCGGAGAATTGGGAAGACCGCCTTGAAGCAACTTTTACCTAACTGAGATCTACTGTGAAGTATTTAGAATCAGAAGCCTTCATCGGCGACAACGACAGCGCGGAAGACGCGATCAAATCGAGCAAGCTTCTCGAGATCAAACTGGATGAAAAACAGGAGGCACTGGCCGCCCTGGCAGACGACGCCCCAGCGGACCAGCGTTTTGAGCTACAGCTGGAATCGGCCTACATCCTGCTCGACCTGGATCGCCAGCAGGAGGCCTGGGAGATCGGCAAGGCCGTGCTCGATCAGTCCCTCAACCAAGCCCTCTGGTTAAGGGCCGTAGAGGCCTGCGACATCCTCTATCAATCGGATCAGGCGGACGCCGTCAAGGCCCTGGCCCACGGTATCTGGCTAGGGGTCACCTTCCCTATCGATCCGGAACTGAGTGTCGCCATGCTGCAGCACCTGATCGACGAGACCCCGGACAACTCCGACGGCGCTGCGGTGGCCGCTGTCACCGCCTGCTATATAGTCGACCTGCGAGCCGAGGGCGATGATAGGAAAGATCTGAAATTCTTCACCAACCAGTTGCTGGGACAGGTGGCCCGCCGCCACAGTCAGGTAGAGGAGCAGGAGATCTTCGACTTCTGGGTCGAGCGCATGGAGCTGGACGATCCAGCCAAATTCCTGCCCCGGCTGGCTACCGTGCTCGACCTGATTGTCGAAAACGACTGGTGGTTCGACCGAGACGCCCTGCGCGCACAGATCCCTGCCGAGGGGGAAGCCTGAGATGAATGCGGGCTACTGGCAGGAAGAGGAGGATGCGGAGCACTATGTGGTGCCGGAGGATGTGGTCGACCTAATCTTCAAGATCAAGTGTCCCAGTCTCCCGGTAGACCATGCCTGGTCCCTCTCCGAGGCGATCCACGAGCAACTGCCCTGGTTCCCGGAGGAGCGCCAGACCGGCCTCCATCTGGTCTATGGAGCTGACTCCGGCAACGGTTGGGAGCGGCCCAGTGATGGCGAGGAGACTCTCTATCTCTCCCGCCGTACCCCGCTGATTTTAAGAATCCCGAAAGTCCGTATGGATGATGCTGCGGAGCTATCCGGCAAGCGCCTGAAAATCGACGGCAATTCAATGGAGATTGGTGAAGCACACAGCCGTCTGCTGGCCATGACCTCGACCCTCTACTGCCGCCACCTGGTATGTGAAGCAGAGCAGAGTGAGGACGAGTTCCTGCAGTCAGCCCTTGAGATACTGCGTAATCTCGATCTGCGCTTCAAGAAGGTGCTGTGCGGCAAAGGCGCCAGTTTCACCAGCCCGGATGGACCCATCGCAACCCGCAGCCTGATGGTCGCCGGCCTCTCTCTGGACGATGCGATGACCCTGCAGGAAGAGGGCATAGGACCGCTGCGGAATCGCGGCTTCGGCTTGTTTGTACCGCACAAGACTGTATAAGATAGCGCGCCAAGAATTTAGACATTCCCAAAATAGACGGGGTTTTAACCCCGCCAGTAGTAATTTTCATTATGTAAGGAGAGATCAATGGCATATGAAGTAAATGGTAACACTATCGAGGCCGACGCCAACGGCTACCTGGTCGACCAGAATGATTGGAACGAGGATGTTGCAAAGGCCATCGCCGACAGCGAAGGCGTGGAGCTGAATGAAAAGGCTTGGGACATCATCAACTATCTGCGTGACGAATACCTCAACAACGGCGGCAACCAGCCGAATGAGCGTCACATGGTCAAGCACTTCAAGAGTGTCTGGACCGACGTGGGTAAGGTGGACGCCAAGGCCCTCTACATCCACTTCCCCAAGGGTCCGGCCAAGCAGGCGAGTAAGGTTGCCGGTCTGCCTGAAACCAAGCGTAAGGGCGGTTACTAAAACCTAAGCGAGTCGGGACTGCATACAGCAGCTTCCCGTCTTAGCTGCGGCGGTGACTCTCCTTGATTCTGGATGGAGAGTCACTGCACAGCAGCAAACATGATTGGGAAAACCGCAGGCTGTATCCCGATCACAACCTAAATCCACCTTTAGTTCCAACTCCTCTTCCCCGGCAGACCCTTGTCCTGTGGAGTCTGTACCGACTTTAATATTCTTAGTGATTTTTTCACAGCTATGGTGCCCAAGCCTGAGCAAGCGTCTATACTCCTTTAAATCCTAATTAGAAATATTTTGCGCGTCCTGAATATATCTCAGGACAAAGAATAACGATTAAGGCAGTAATGAGCTCCAATCAGCCGCTGACTGGATGCAAAAAAGATGATCAGCTGTCGATTGTTAAAAACTCATTGACCGTCTAAACCGCTCACAGACATAGCCCACTGCATAGGTATTGAATATGTATTCGTGCTTCATCAGCTACTGTCATGGACAGCAGGAATTAACCCAAAAATTCATCGATCAGCTGACCCGTGCAATCAAAAGCTATCTTGAGCCATTTCTGGACGAAGAGGTCTACATCGACACAGAGCGGTTGAATCCCGGCTATGTACATACAGAAGCGATTGCCGACGCCATATGTAAAAGCCTCTGCATGATAGTTGTCTATTCACCAAAGTACGAAAAGCACATGTATTGCCTGCGTGAGTTTGAAGCCATGTGCGAGGTCGAAAGGAGACGTCAGGCACTACTGGGGAATAATGCAATGCAGGGCAGAGGGTTAATTATTCCCATCATTTTCCGTACCCGTATTGATGGTGAGATACCAGAGGAGCTGAGAAAAAACACCACCTATTGTGATTTCAGTAAATTCACCACCGCCAGCTCCGACATCTCTGAAAACGCAGAATATGTGGCAGAGATTGAGAAGATTGCACACACTATTGTGCAACACTATAACGAACTAGAGGCCGCCGGTTACGACCTGTCCAATAGCTGTGGTGATTTCAGATTACCCAGGGAAGATGAAGTGACGGTCTGGACAAGAAGTCTGCGTACAACACCAAAGCCTTTTCCGGGACGCAGCAGTTAATGACAGCGAGCACGACCCATCAGCCCGGCCAGGTCATCACTTTCTACTCCTACAAGGGTGGTACCGGCAGAACCATGGCACTAGCCAATATCGGCTGTCTGCTGGCCAGTCAACTTTCCAATGAAGACAAGATCCTGATGATCGACTGGGACCTGGAAGCACCGGGTCTGCATCAATATTTCAAAGGACGGATTTTCCATAGCGCCTTCAGCAACTCGGAGGAGACCGAGAGGATGGCGCCAGGTCTGATCGAACTGCTACTACAGCTGAATGAGCTGACGCCTGACACCCCACCCCAGTCGGGCCTGGATGAGGAGAGATATGCTGAACAGGCCCTATCTCAAATTAACTTCGACGAATATGTTCTGCAGACTCACGAACCCAACCTGTTTCTCATGAAAGCCGGATCCTTTGAGGAAGGATATGCAGACAAGACATCCACCTTTGATTGGGAAGGACTCTATTTACGCTCACCCATGCTCTTTTTCTCCCTGGCTGACAAGCTCACGCAGAGATATAAGTTCGTTCTGATAGATTCTCGCACCGGTCTCACCGACACCAGTGGCATCTGCACAATGTTGATGCCAGAAAAGCTTGTCCTTGTGTTCACCCCTAACCGGCAGAGTCTAACCGGTGTTCTCGACTTGGTAAGCAGTGCAACGGAGTACCGCCGACAATCAGAGGATCTACGCCCACTCATGATCTTCCCCCTGCCCTCTCGTATCGAAGCATCTGAGCCAAAAAGGAAGGAGTTATGGCGTCTCGGAGACGACAGGATCAATGGCTATGAACCCCTGTTCGAAAATGCATTCAAACAGGCATATGGCTTAAAGGAGTGTTTTTTAGGGAAGTACTTCGATGAAGTACAGGTTCAACATGTCCCCCAATACTCCTATGGTGAAGAGATAGCCGTGCTGATCGAAAAACGCGGCGACAAACTCTCATTAACCAGAACCTACCAGACCCTGCTGGAAAAAACGATATTCGCCGAATCACCTTGGGAGGAGGTGGCAGATGCAACCTTGGCCGATTATGCCAACGTTATCACCGAAACCAAGATTCAACTGCAAAACACAGAGACGGCACATAAAAAATCGGAGTCGAAGCTCAAAATACTCACCGTCGCCAGCATACTCCTGATATCCATTTTCATAGCTTTGGGCGTGATCGGTTATCAGGACTACAAGGATCAGGCGGTGCAGTTAGATGCCAAGCTGAATCAGATAGAGACAGCCCAGAGCAAGTTGAAGAGTATTCAAATGGAGATGGATAAATTGCTCTCAAATTCAAGCAGAAACAGATATCCAAGCACAAAGCAAACTGCGCTGTTAGTGAGCCAGTTGCAGAGCCTTAGGTCTGAAGTGGATCAACTCAGCAAAAAATCCACTTCCACCTATATCGACAAAGAGTCCAGGATCCTGCAGCTACAAATTGAGAAGTCTCTCAACAGTTTACAGCAGGCCAGTCAGCAAACGAAAGAATCAGTCAAACAGCAATAACAAATAGATCAATAGTCCGAGTGGCTCTGCAACAGATACTCAGCTCAAACATCCCCCCACATACGAAGCAGATTGGCATAAGACTTGTCTACCAAACCGGTAGTGGGTTCTTTAGCGGCTGTTTCCAATAGATGCTCCCGGGCAAGATCAAGTTCGTAGAGTAGCTCTCGTTTCGCCGGATCGCGCACATAGCTCTGTATCCAGGCCAGGGCCACCAGTCGTTCTCCTTTGGTCACTTCGGCCACATGGTGCAGGCTGGATGAGGGATAGATCACCGCACTGCCCGCTTTCAGCTTGACCCGCTTCTCACCAAAAGTAGTGCGTACGACAAGCTCTCCACCTTCATAGGTCTCAGGCTCACGCAGGAAGATGGTCATCGAGACATCGCTGCGAAAGCGCTGACCGCTCTGCCCCATCAGGGGATCGTCGACGTGGTCGCCATAGGTCATACCGGATTGATAGCGAGCAAAGATGGGGTCGGCCATACGGTAGGGCAACACAGCGGAGCGAAAAGTTGAGTTGTGAGCCAGGGCACTGGTGAGGATGCGGATCAGCAGCTCCATCTGCTTGGGTTCCCCCTGCAGCTCCTGATTGTTCTTCACCTGGCTGGCCGCCTTCCCCGCGGTCAACTTGCCGTCGACGAAGGTCGCCTGGGCGAGAATCTCATCGATCTTAGCCAGCTGTGCCGATTGCAGCAGCCCTTCTATCTCAACCAGCATAATTATTCTCCTTGCAGTTTTATTATTGCGTCATGCAGGTGATCTTCCCTGATGGGATAGGTTAACACCGCATCCACTCCATAGCGGCTTTTCACCTTCTCCAGATGATCCAGATAATCCGCCTCGATAAAGACCACTACCTTTGCCGCTACAGCGTAACGCTGCAGCGTAGCCAAGAGGGATTCAAGGTTGCTGATCCGGTCGCGGAATTGGGGATCGGCGTAGAATTCCGCCACCACCACACTGGGACTATGGGACTTGAGCCAGGCCTGGGCCTTGCGCACCGAATTGACCATCTCCACCTGGTAGCCCAGGCGTTGATAGAGGGGGATGAAGTTCGGATAGCCCCCAAGTTCCACCAGTGCAAGTAATTCCCGATCTTCCATACGCTTGATTTTGCTCCCCTGTATACGGATCATGATACGGTCTTATTTTAATCAACGCTGTAACCCGATCATGCAACTAAATCTGATTATCGATGAGTGGTCAATGGACCTGAATATCCCCGATGGCTATATCGACTCCATGCAGGAATCTTTCCAGCAGATGGATAAGGACATGGATCGCGGCTGGCAGATCGGCCAACGCTGGGTGCGGGACCCGAGCCCCATGCAACGCTGCCAGCTGGTCGCCGGCAAGCTGTTGACCGCCCTCGAAACCGATAATGAGAACCTGGCCATGATGATGGGAGGTTATATCCTCTCCCGCATGCCGGGCACCAAACAGATCGTGATCGACAATACCGGGGAGCCTGAAGAGACTGAGTTCAAGACCAACTGATTTTGGTCGCTCAAAGCGTACTCGCTTCAGCCAACGCCTTTACCGCCTGTTTGGCCTCTCCGGCAGGCAGATCACTCAAACCCAGTATCTGCTTTGCCAGGGCAGACCAGTGCTCAGCACCCTGGCGGACGCTCTCTTCCAGATGTGACCACTCCCCTTTCCGGTGCCAGGCCTCATAGGCCGCTGTCAGACCGGGAAAGAGCTTTTTACGCATACCGCCGAGACCACCGATATAGAAGTGTATCGAGGCGCTGTCCCTATGCTCCAGCAACACCGGCAGAGTTACCTCACAATCGGCCCAGTGATCCCTCACCGCCCTGGCCATCAACTCCGCCGGAGAGTGGCCCAGCTCAAGCAGAAAGTCGTTCCAGGCCTGACCCAGGGTCTGACCGGCAAGAAACTCCCCCTGCTCATGCAGCAGTACCGCCTCCAGCTCCTTCTCGACCATTTGATCCAAGGAGCCTTGCAGGTCTCGCTCAAAATCGTAGTTGGCGAATGCCCGTCCCAGGGCGTTGTCCGGCTTATGCCAGCGCCAGTTCTCCAGCTTCTCCCACAGCAGCCGACGAAAGGACTCCTGGCGGATGTAGATCCTATCCCCCTGACACATAGCGGCGGGGGCCATCAGGTCGCGTGCCAATTCACGGCCTGCGACCCAGACCGATACCCCACCCGGCTCCTCTCGACGCTCAAGATGTCCGAGAAAAAACAGTGGCTTCTGTTTCAGCCCGTAACCGGCGCTGTAGACCAGCCCCAGGGGTTCAAGCTCGCTGTTGATCGACTCCACATCGAAGGGATCGTACTCTTTGTCCAGCAGCGGCAGAGAGGCATACTCATCCTCACCCAGGCTCTCCCACAGCGCCTCCCTGGCGGTCAACCACTCCCCCACCGACTCATTGGTCAGCTGGGTATCGAAGTCGATGCCCTTCTCCCAGCGGTAGAACTCGCGCATCTTCAACAGATAGGTGCAGAGTCCATAGTCCGTCCCATGGCGGGCATCGGAGATATGGCAGTTTCTCTGCACAGCGCAACAGAGCTGGCGCAGTGAGCCTGTCATCGGTTCGGCTTGATTCATTGATTGCATCTACCCTAGGAACTTTTAACGACTACCCCATCAATCCTATCCAGACATGGGTTATTTACCACCTGTATAGAGCAGGGTATTCATCTCTATGTAAGTTTTGATTGCTGAACGCTTCTGCGGGTAATACGAGAGGGTTTGCCACAACATCCCCCTTCAATCATGCAGACAGAACCTTCCGATGGTTGCTGTAGATACAGCTCTCAGCAGGGAAATATTCGAAAAGGACAGAGAGGTAGCGATCAAACGGATTCTCAACCCTACTGATCTGTTTACGTCTCTTGGAGGCCAGATCGTAAGTATTTAGCCTCACGGCATAGGGCACCGGGAAGTCGGTACCGAAGAGTATCTTCCCATGCACCGAAGTCGCATCTGCCAGATGGCGCAAGGCCCTCGCCCGCAATGGCGCCAAGATGGCGGATATGTCGGCGAAGAGATTGTCTTGCTGTTCCAGCTTCTCGAGTAATTGGAAATAGTCCCCATCGTAATATTTCGGATTGCGTGAGATGTTTCGCCAGGGCATCAGCTTGTGATTCACACGACCCAAACCCATGTGTGCGGCGATGACTTTAACCCCGCACGCGAGGGGTAGATCGACCATGTCGATACCTTCATAGCGACCATCCGATTCGATGGTGTACTCGCTGCCAACATGCACGATAAGGGGAAGATCATAAGAGACCAGCTTTTCGTAGTAGGGAATAAAGCGCTCATCATTCAGATCGACACCCCAGTAGTTCTGCAAAAACTTCGCGCCCCGGCATCCCTGCTCGGCATATTCGTCGATCAGATCCAGGGCATTCTGCCGTCTTGGATTGATCGACATGAAGGGGATGAATTGGTCAGGATATCTCTGTGCAACCGCAATGGCATCTTCAGTCATGGCACAGACAGTCTTGTCCCGGTGGGTCTCTTCTCCCCGCTCATCGAACCGGCAGTCGACACCAAACAGACAGGCCTTCTCCAGATAGGTCGATTCACGAATAGAGTTGGCCATAGAGGCCACATAGGCCTCATAGGGATCGGCCATCAACGCCTTGGGATCGACGCCGAGACTCTTGGCAAAGAAACGGATCGTAAGCTTGTCGTAGAGACGATCGAAGGAGACCCCCGGGTTCATCAGATGGGTGTGGATATCGATGGTTTTCATGTGCCAATGGCCTCCAGAGCGATCTGTTTCGCCCGCTTGAAATCACTTTTGCCGCTACCGAGTTTGGGGATCACCTCCACCGGGATAATCTCCGAAGGACGCATCAGAGGGTTCAGGCCAGCAGTATCGATCAAGCGTTTGATCTCATCCGGCAGGATCTCCCCCGCCACCAACAGTGCCACCTTCTCCCCCTTCTTGCCATCGGGCAAGGCGGTGGAGAGTATTTCGACCTCTTCCGGCAGCAGTTGGCCGATGGCACCTTCGATGGCGCCGAGACTGATCATCTCACCACCGATCTTGGCGAAGCGGGAGTAGCGATCAACGATGGTGAGAAAACCATCAGCATCCAAATGCCCCTTATCACCACTCTTGTACCAGCGTTTGCCATCGAGTTCGATGATTACGTCGTTGGTCTTCTCAGGATCATCCAGGTAACCCAACATAACCTGGGTGCCACCGATAAGGATCAGACCATCTTCACCGGGTGGCAGCGTCTCTAACGTCTCCGGATCGACAATGCGGAAGCTACTGCCAGGCAAGGGCAGGCCGACACTGCCTTTACGGCTCCCCTCCTGTACCTTCCAGTCACTGGGTTCGATACGGTCGGGTATATTCACACTCGCGACAGGTGTCGTCTCAGTGGTGCCGTAACCTTCGTAGATCTCCTTGTTGAATTTCAGTTTGAAAGCGTCGCGTACTTCTGGATTCAGCCGCTCGGCGCCTGCCACCACAATCCGCAAAGAAGTGAGCATCAATGGGTGCACCCGCTTGTTGCGGGCAAACAGACGCAGGAAGGTGGAGGTACCGCAAAAAACAGTCGCCTGGTACTTGCCAATTGCCTTGGCGACATTGACCACGTCCGTGGGATCCGGATGACAGACAGCCGGGATACCCTCTACCATGGGCATAAAACCGGTCACGGTGAGACCAAAGGCGTGGAACAGAGGCAAACTCGCCATCACCACATCATCGGACTGGGTGTCGAGCACGTCGGAGACCTGGCGGATATTGCCCATGATATTTCTATGACTGAGCACCACGCCCTTGGGCTCACCTTCACTGCCACTGGAAAAGAGAATCGCCGCCGGCTCTTCGATGCCCACCGGCGTTCCGAACAGCAGGTAGAGCAGACGGGCGGGGAGCAGCACGGAGGCGGCCATCAGACCGATCTGCTGAAACTTACCGATCTGCTCCTTCAGCTCTTCGAGATAGATCACCTGCAGACCCTGCAGAAGATTCTCCAGCTCCACCCCCTTCTTCTTCAGTTTGTCGATGAAACGTCGAGAGGTGTAGAGGGTTTTTATCTCGGCCTTGGTTACCGCCGACAAGAGTGAACTTTCACTCGCTGTATAGTTGAGATTCACCACTGTTTTGCCCAATAAGAGGCAGGCCATGTTGGCAATAGTGCCCGCACTGCTGGTGGGAAGCAGTAAGCCGATGTTCTTTTCCGGACTACCTTTTCTTATCAATTGAGAGAAAGCGAGCACCCCGGTAGTGACTCGATAGCCTGAAAGTCGATTCTCACCCACCGCGTCGGCCAGGCAGAGATCCCCACCCACCTGCTTGGCACTGCGCAGCCAGGCCAACGGGATGGGATCGAGTCGCCGGGTATGTTGATCCCAGGCATCGATGGAGAGATCAAAGACTTTGCGCTTCACCTCATGGGCCTCTGTCTCTATGGGCAGGGGTTCACCGAAGGCGACGATGACCTCACTGCGCAGACGGGTGTTGCGCAGTCGTTGCAGCTTCTCGCTGGAACGGGAGAAACGGCTGCCCCAGAGTCCGCGCAGATAGAATGGCAGAATTACGGCGTTATCAACACCTTCGGCGGCTCGCTCGAAACCCTTTTTGAACTCTCCCAGTTGACCATTGCGACTGATCGCACCCTCGGGAAAGAGACAGACCACCTCGCCCGCCTGCAGCAGCGCATTGATCTTCTCCAGTGACTCTTTACTCTGTCCGCTGGCGATGGGAATGACACCAAAGAAGTCGAGAAACCACCTGAGATACCAGCGTTGATAGATGCTCTGCAGCATTACAAATCGCACCGGACGGGGTGAAGCGATCTGCACCATCGCCCAGTCGAGCCAGCTGATGTGGTTGCCCAGCATCAAAACGCCTCCTTGGGCCGGCAGGTTCTCAAAACCTACCACTTCGATCCGATAGCCGCCGGCGAAGATACGCGAGATGACATAGCGCACCAGGGACTGGGGCAGCTGCCAGACGGTATAGATAGCTCCCCCCAAAGCGGTCAGGGTGAGCAACTGAAACAGGCCGAAACTACTGAAACCGTTGACGGTAAAGAAGACGGTGAGCATCAGAAAACTCAACATCACCAGATTCTGTACCCAGTTATTACCGGCCAGTACGGTTCCCAATTCATGCGCTTTGGCATGAAACTGAATCAGAGAGTTCAAAGGAACGATGAACATGCCAGCGGCGCTACCCAGTAGAAAGAAGTCGAGGGCCAGCAGCCAGCGGGAGCTGAGTTGGGACATAAAGAACAGTGCTACTACCACACCTAAAGCACCCAGGGGGATCAGCCCGGTCTCTATGTGTCTGCGGGAGGCCCCACCGGCAATCAACGAACCGATGATGATACCGATAGAGGAACAAGCCAGCAGTCCCTGAATCACTACCGTGTTGTGCTCACCCAAAACTTCCTTGGCATGGGCGGGAAAGGTGGCCAGCACCACCTGGGAGATACCCCATATCACGGAGAGACCGACGATGGAGAGCCAGATAACCCGATTCGAGAAGATCAGCTTTAAGTTGTTTTTCAGATAGCCGCCACTGCGGTAACTGGACCAGTCGAAAGTCATCTCTTTCGACTCCACCTGCCCCGCTGGCAAGCGGCGGGCATAGTAGAACTCCACCAGGGAGCAGAGCACCAGCAACCAACCCAGGGGGGCGATCGACTGCAGTATTTCCGACTCGTTGCTGTAGTTGACGCCACTCAGCATCGATTCGAACAGCAAGGAGAAGACAAAGATCCCCAATAAGATAGAGACAATGGTTACCGACTGCACAAGCGCGTTGGCAGTTGCCAGCCGCTCCTTCCCCGAGAGCTCTTTAATAAAACCGTACTTGGCCGGAGAGTAGATGGCGCTCTGCACGGCCAACAGAAAGGTCATGCCGAAGGCGAGTTCAAACCAGCCCAGATAGTAGAACAGGGTAATCAGCAGGGTGAAGACCACGGCCACCCCCGCGCTAAAACGGATAATGCTGGGTTTACGATAGCGGTCTGAGAGAAAACCCGCCGGCGTAAAAAGCAGCAGGAAGGGAAACAGAATGAGGCCGTTGACGATTGCAGTCAGGATAATCTGAGCCTCGTTGTCGTAGATCTTGAAGATGGTGTTCTGGATCAGGATCTTGTGCCCCAGGTCGACGAAGGCGTTGAGAAAGAGAATGAGGATAAAAGCCGGAAAACCGGCGATCTTAAACAACTTGTCCATTATCTAGCGTCCTACATTAATATTCGTTGCGGCCATCGTTGATAAAGCCCTTGAGAAAATTACTCATCAACAACTGGGTAACACTCTGAACCGATTCGACACCTGCCACCCCGAGGGTCTGATTAATCGCCAGAATACAGATACCATGTACCCCACCCCAAATCGCGCGGGCAGCCTCAGCGATCTCCTCAGCAGAGCGCTCACCAGGCAATTGCGCCAGTCGCTCCTCCACCAGTGCAAACATACGATCCACCTTCTCCCGATACCAGGCCGGTGCTTCATGCTCATCGCTGAGACGATGCTCGAAGATCGTCTTCCAGGCGTGGGGCTCACTATCGGCAAAGCTGATATAGCTGTGACCCAGTTGCAGTAGACGCGCCTCTGCGTCCTCGCACTGCGCCTGCTCCTGCATAATCTGCCGATGCAGGCGATCCAGGGTTCTAGCGTTGACCTGCAGGATCAGGTCATCCAGGTTGTCGAATACCAGATAGAGAGTGCCTACGGTATAACCGATGGCGCCGGCCACCTTGCGAGCACTGAGCATCTGATAGCCCTGGGTGGCGATAATCTCCTCCGCCGCTGAGAGGGCCATCTCACGAATCTCCTCCCGGCTGTGGTCACTGCGTCTTGCCATGCTGTTCCCCTTGAATCGTTAAACCCTACAGTCTTTCTGATCCATATCAACTTCTGTGTTCGATGTGCAAAATAATATTGAACACCGTTCAGTCTTGTGCTAAAACATAACTGAACGCTGTTCATTTATCAAGCCCAACCGCTTACAGGCGGTTTTTTCAGAGGTCTTAATGAACAGTGTTCAGAAACAGGCCGGAGGGGATTCCCAAGTTGGTTGAGTCACACACCATCGGCCTCATCGAATTAATTGAACGTTGTTCATTAAAAGGAGAAAACTATGTCTATACGACATCTGATAGATCGGGCAGGAGCAGGGTTACTTCTCCTGTCAGCCCTGCTGACAACCAGCATCAGCCAGGCCGCAGGTCTGTTGCAACCCACTGACGGCTCGCTTCCACCCCTGGAGATTCGCGACCATCAGGTCGAGGTCGTGATCGAAGACAGCTACGCCGTGACCCAGGTGGAGCAGGTCTTTTTCAATCCCCACGACCGGGATCTGGAGGCCCGCTACTCTTTCCCGGTACCGGAGCATGGCTCGGTGGCGGAGTTCACCCTCTGGATCGACGGCCAGCCGGTGACCGGCGAGGTGCTTGAGAAGAAAGAGGCGCGCCGGGTCTACGAAGAGGAGAAAGCGGCAGGTCGCGACGCAGGCCTGACCGAGAAGGATGAGTACAAGACCTTCGAGGTCCAGGTCTCGCCGGTACGCGCCGGTCAGGAGACCCGCATCCGCCTAGTCTATCTGCAGCCGGCCCATCTGGACACCGGCATAGGCCGTTATGTCTACCCCCTGGAAGAGGGTGGCACAGACGAAGAGAAGCTCGCCTTCTGGACCGCCAATGAGCGAGTGGAGCGCAACTTCAGCTTCGACGTGAAGATCCGTTCCGCCTATCCCATCGAAGCGGTGCGCATGC
>JBNKMQ010000252.1:0-39650 GCA_050293225.1 Sedimenticolaceae bacterium | reverse complement strand
GGTGACTGATTAAATCTTCCGGTCCTGGCTCTGCTTTGCCAGAGCCAGGATCTTGGTGGGGTAGCCTGTATTAGCTCTAGATATTATTTAAGGAATCTCTGAACAAGTCATGGATCGACATCTTGCCGCCAAAATGCACCGCTTCGGCGTTGCAGATCTTCGCAATAGCTTGCTATAACGTGCGATCAGCGCCTTGAATCGGCATATTTCGATCGACAATCTGTTCGGCCCGGACTTATTCAATGGTCCCTTAAGAATAGATTGAAGCTAACCTGCCAACTGATCTACGAATAGATCTCTGTATCCTTGTTTTTTGTTGTAACCAGAAGTTTCTGGCTGGCTTTTTGAGCTAACCCCATCGTTGATTCCGCTATTAGATTACCTATTCCGCACTGAGGAACCTTCATTGCACCTCCATGGTGGCGATTGGGATGTTAGCTGTTCGAATTCGTCATACTCTGATTGTGATATTCCCGTTGAAATAATTGCTGGAGTTTCATGACCGGAAGAAGCTAAGGCTGCCACAGATATTTCCCCTGCTTTATTGAGTGCTTCAGCTTTAAGTAGGCGTGGGAGAGGTTTGCTTGACCCATAAATCGTCAACCTACACAATAGCGGTTTATTTCACATAGCGGAAAGTCACTAAGTTTATGCAGAGTTCCCCCGCTAATTACAGTGAACCACTCATAAAGATTCAGAATCTCCACTTCTCTCGTGGTGATCGAGTGATTTTCGATGGCGTTAGTCTTGAGATTCCCCGCGGAAAAGTCACCGCCATCATGGGCCCCAGTGGCACCGGCAAAACCACGCTGCTGAAGCTGATCGGCGGTCAGCTTCAGCCTGACCAGGGAACCATCGAAGTCGATGGGCAAAATGTTCACAAACTCTCCCGCAAAGCGCTTTATGAACTGCGTATGCGCATGGGGATGCTGTTTCAGACCGGCGCGTTGCTGACTGACCTAAACGTCTATGACAATGTGGCCTATCCACTGCGGGAGCATACCGACCTGCCGGAGACCATGATCCGTCGGCTTGTCCTGATGAAGCTGGAGGCGGTAGGCCTGCGTGGCGCCAGGGAGTTGATGCCTTCGGCGCTCTCCGGCGGCATGGCGCGACGGGTGGCTCTGGCCCGGGCGATCTCGCTGGATCCGATGATGGTAATGTATGACGAGCCATTTACCGGTCAGGATCCGATTTCCATGGGTGTACTGGCACAGCTGGTGCGACGTCTCAATGATGCAGCCAGACTAACCAGCATCCTGGTCTCCCACGATGTGGAGGAGACCCTGGCGATTGCCGATCTGGTCTATGTGATCGACAAGGGCAAGGTGATCGAGCGGGGAACTCCCGATGAGCTGAAAGGGTCAACATCTCCGTCGGTGCGCCAGTTTATGAGTGGACTGCCCGATGGGCCTGTCGGCTTTCACTACGACGCCCCCACGCTGGAAGAGGATCTGTTGAGTATGCGGGGAAGCAATTGATGCTGGATATGCTGGCAGGTTTCGGCCGTAAAGGGATCGAGACATTTGAGCGTCTGGGTCGAGGACACCTGCTTTTCATCCAGATCCTGGCGGGCATTACCAGTCTGCTTTCCCGTCCCGGACTACTGCTGGCGCAGCTGCATAGTATCGGTGTGCGCACCCTGACGATTATCGTCGTCTCCGGTCTCTTTGTCGGCATGGTCCTGAGTCTGCAAGGCTACTATGTGCTCTCCCAATTCGCTGCTGAAGACAGCCTGGGTGTTATGGTTGCGGCTTCATTGGTCAGGGAACTCGGGCCGGTAGTTACCGCCCTGCTATTCGCCGGTCGTGCCGGTTCCGCCCTGACTGCAGAGATCGGCCTTATGAAGGCGACCGAGCAGCTCTCAGGTCTGGAGATGATGGCAGTCGATCCGGTTCGACGGATACTCACTCCCAGGTTTTTTGCTGGATTTATCTCCATGCCATTGCTTGCTGCCATGTTCAGCGCCGTCGGCGCCATCGGGGGATATTTCGTCGGCGTCGGTCTGTTGGGAGTGGATGAAGGGGCTTTCTGGAGCCAGATGCAGTCGAAGATCGACTGGAACGAGGATATCATCAACGGCGTCATCAAGAGCTTGGTGTTTGGCGTTGTCTGTACCTGGATCGCCCTGTTTCAAGGCTATGATACTTTGCCGACCTCCACCGGGGTGAGCCGTTCCACCACCCGCACCGTGGTACATTCGGCGCTTGCTGTGCTGGTGCTCGACTTTGTCCTCACTGCACTGATGTTTGGAGAATAATCGATGAAAATGAGACAGCTGGAGATTACTGTCGGCGCATTCATGGCGGCTGGGTTGGTGGCGCTGTTCTTCCTTGCCATGCAGGTGAGTAATCTCGCAAGCATCACCGACGGCAAGGGCTATGAGATCACCGCCCGATTTGACAACATCGGTGGGCTTAAAGTCAGGTCGCCGGTCTCCATGTCGGGGGTCAAGATCGGTCGGGTGGTGGGTATCGGTTATGACCAGAAGAGCTTCGAGGCGGTGGTGACGATGTTGATAGAGGATGGCTATCGTTCAATTCCGGACGATACCATCGCCAAGATCTATACCTCCGGTCTCTTGGGTGAGCAGTATGTCGGGCTCGATCCCGGCGGTAGCCTGGAGAATCTCGAACAGGGTAGCGAGATCATGATTACCCAGTCGGCCCTGGTGCTGGAAGAGATTATCGGCCAGTTCCTCTTCAGCAAGGCGGAAGAGAACGCTATGGCAACGGAAGAATAATCGATGACCGATGCCCGCATCGAGCGTGACGGTGCCTTCCATTTTCGTGTGGTGGGTGAGATGACATTCTCCACGGCCAAACAACTGCTGAAGCAGTCAGAGAGTTATTTCAGTGGCTCCCAGGATGTAGAGATTGATCTCTCCCAGGTGACCGCTGCCGACAGTGCAGGGCTTGCCCTGCTGTTGGAGTGGAAGGCCGCAGCGGCCGATAAAGGGGTGCAGGTGGCGGTGAATCAACTACCTGACAGCATCGTCTCAATCGCCCATCTGTGTCAGATTGATGCGCTGTTGGAGAATTCGGCGGCTGAATAGCGGACTTTTATTGGGAAATAGCCCATAAATTGCTATTGAACTCTTGAAAAATGGTGAGATATGGGCTTGAATATCCACATCTCGTCCAGATGTCCTCCCCGTTATCTCATTTTCAATGTCCCACGGAGTCGTTCTGGATTCTTGGTAAGGAGCGTAGCTGCAGTCCGCTTACGTCCCGGTAAACTCCCACAATAAATCGGAGATACTCAATTCGATGAGTGAGCATATTGTTCATGTGACCGATGATTCGTTTGAATCTGACGTACTAAAGTCCAACGAGCCCGTATTAATTGACTACTGGGCGGAGTGGTGTGGCCCCTGTAAGATGATCGCGCCGGTGTTGGATGAGATCGCAGGGGATTACTCAGGTAGACTGAAAATCGCCAAGTTGAATATCGACGAAAACCCCAATACACCTCCCCGCTACGGCATCCGTGGTATACCCACCCTGATGTTGTTCAAGAATGGCGAGGTCGAGGCGACCAAGGTGGGCGCTGTATCCAAGTCGCAACTTGTCGCATTTATCGATAGCAATCTATAAACAGAATCCAGGCTGGGCGCGTATAACCGCTTTCCAAATAACCTTCCTCTAGATCAAGTCGGACAGTTCGCGTCCCAGCCAGTAACAAGAATCAACCAATCCATTACGCCCAACAAGGGCGACAACCATTCCAGAAACAACTTCTGAAAACCACTTAAAAAACTATGAATCTGACTGAATTAAAGAAGATGCCGGTTGCAGAACTGGCCGATCTCGCCCGAGAGATGAAGATTGAGGGCATGGCCCGTACCCGTAAGCAGGACCTGATCTTCGCGATCTTGAAGGCCCACGCCAAAAAAGGTGAAAGCATCTTTGGCGATGGGGTACTGGAGATCCTGCAAGATGGATTCGGCTTTCTGCGATCGGCAGACAGCTCCTATCTTGCCGGCCCGGATGACATCTATGTCTCACCCAGTCAGATCAGACGTTTCAGTCTGCGTACCGGCGACACTATCTCCGGTAAAATTCGCCCACCGAAGGACGGCGAACGCTACTTTGCACTGCTCAAGGTTGACGAGATCAACTACGACAAACCGGAGAATGCCAAGAGCAAAATCCTGTTTGAAAACTTCACCCCCCTGTTTGCCAACAAGCGATTTCATCTCGAGATCGGTAACGGCAGCACCGAAGACATCACCGCCAGAACCATCGACCTTTGCGCGCCCATCGGCAAGGGCCAGCGTGGCCTGATCGTCTCCCCGCCGAAAGCGGGTAAGACCATGATGCTGCAGAATATCGCCCAGTCGATCACGCACAATCATCCTGAGTGTTATGTCATCGTACTGCTCATCGACGAGCGTCCTGAAGAGGTGACGGAGATGGCTCGCTCGGTTCGCGGTGAGGTTATCTCCAGTACCTTCGATGAACCGGCCACCCGTCACGTGCAGGTCGCTGAGATGGTCATCGAGAAGGCCAAGCGTCTGGTCGAACATAAGAAAGATGTGGTTATCCTGCTCGACTCCATCACCCGTCTCGCCCGTGCTTACAATACGGTCGTTCCTTCTTCAGGTAAGGTGCTGACCGGTGGTGTCGACGCCAACGCCCTGCAGCGGCCAAAGCGTTTCTTCGGTGCCGCGAGGAATGTGGAAGAGGGCGGCTCCCTGACGATCCTGGCTACCGCCCTGGTTGAGACCGGTTCCCGAATGGACGATGTCATCTACGAGGAGTTCAAGGGTACCGGCAATATGGAAGTCCATCTGGATCGCCGTATTGCTGAGAAGCGTATCTTCCCCGCGATCAATATCAACCGCTCAGGCACTCGCCGTGAAGAGCTTCTGATGAAGCCTGACGAGCTGCAGAAGATGTGGATTCTGCGCAAGATCCTTCATCCCATGGATGAACTGGCGGCGATGGAGTTCCTCTTCGACAAAATGAAAGTCTCCAAGACCAATGATGAGTTTTTCGATGCGATGAAGGGTTAATACCCCGCTTCGATTTGACTCACAAGAGAAGGGCCGTAAGGCCCTTTTTTGATTATTGGGTGAATGATCGTTGATGCGGTCTTGGCGCTGGCTGTTGCACACATTGTATGATCCACTCTCAAACAGAAGGTTATTATGAGATGCCATGTGGAAAGGAAATAACCCAATGAAGGCAATGATCCTGGCCGCCGGTAGGGGCGAGCGCATGCGCCCCCTGACAGATACTTTACCCAAGCCTCTACTTCCCGTTGCAGGTAAACCGCTGATTGTCCACCATATCGAGCGTCTGGCTTCGGTGGGTATTCGACAGATCGTCATCAACCACGCCCACCTGGGAGAGAAGATCGAAGCGGCCCTTGGTGAGGGTGCCCGTTGGGGTGTGGAAATCCGCTACTCAGCAGAAGCCGAGGCGCTGGAAACCGGCGGAGGCATCTTTCATGCTCTACCCTTATTAGGAGAGGCACCCTTTCTTGTTTTGAATGGTGATGTCTGGTGTGATCTCGACTTTTCCCGCCTCCACTTGGCCGAGGGAAAATTGGCTCACTTGGTGTTGGTACAGAATCCGGAGCATAACCTGGCGGGGGACTTCTCACTCCAGGGTGATACGATCTATGCGGAGGGAGATAACCGCCTGACATTCACTGGAATAGGCGTCTACCATCCGCAACTGTTTGCAGATTGTGAGCCTGGAAAATTCCCTCTGGCGCCTCTGCTCAGAGATGCCATGCAAAGAGGCTTGGTTACAGGCGAGTCTTTTAACGGCCAATGGATCGATGTGGGTACACCAGAGAGATTGAATCAGCTGGAGATGTTACTGAGAAGCGGATAAGCAGATGGGACAAGAGATACCTTCAAGCCGTTTTCACGAGCGGGATTTCGCCGAGTTCAAACGCCGTCTGGAGGTAGAGACCCAACTGCTGGCCGAATGGTTTAAAGAGGGACGCCTGGCCAGTTCCCAGACTCAAGGGGGATTTGAGCTCGAGGCCTGTCTGCTGGATAGGCGAACTGCTGATCCGGCACCTGAAAATCAACGTCTGTTCGATGGCTTCAATGATCCAATGGTGGTGCCGGAGCTGGCGACATTCAACATCGAATTCAATAGCCTGGCCAGACCGATAAAGGGTGATGTCTTCAGCTTGATGGCGCAGGAGCTGGGCGCGATCTGGCAGCGGGTTAATCAGCGCGCTGCAGAGATGGAAATGCAGTTGGCCATGATCGGCATACTGCCGACCCTGAAACAGTCTGCGTTATCCCTGGCGAATATGTCGCCCTTGAATCGTTATCGCGCCCTGAATGAGCAGATCTTTCGCCTGCGTTATGGTGAGCCCATTCAGATGAATATAGAGGGCCAGGATGGCCTCAATCTTATCCATGACGACGTGATGCTGGAGTCGGCGGCGACTTCATTTCAGATCCATCTTCAACCCAAGCCGGAATTCGCATCGACGGTCTATAACCTCTCCAAGATCGTCTCTGCGCCGGTGGTGGCGGTGAGCGCCAACTCCCCCTATCTGTTTGAACATGATCTCTGGGATGAGACCCGCATTCCTTTGTTTGAGCAGGCCATCTCCGTCGGTGGTTCCGATCTCACCAAGCGTGTCAGCTTCGGTATTCGCTACGTCTATGAATCGATGATGGAGAACTTCACCGCCAATCTGTTGAGATACCCGGTGTTGCTGCCGCTCTTGATGGATGAGCCTGTTGAACAACTACCACATCTGCGACTTCACAACGGCACGATCTGGCGTTGGAACCGCCCCCTGATCGGATTCAATCAGCAGGGCCAAGCGCAACTGAGAATCGAACACCGGGTTGTACCTGCGGGACCGACAGTGATTGATTCAATCGCCAATGCCGCCTTCTACATCGGTCTGGTCTTCGGTCTGCTGGAGGGAGAGAGCGAGCCGACGGATCGTCTGAAATTCGATCGTGCCAGTAACAACTTCTATGCGGCCGCGCGGCGAGGCCTTTCCGCTGAAGTCGCCTGGTTCGGTATCGAAAGGGTTGAGATGGGCAGGCTGATTCAAGAGAAGCTGTTGCCCGTGGCGGCGGCTGGACTTGCCTATCTTCAGGTCGATGGAGATGAGATAGCCCATTGGCTAGGTATTATCGAGCATCGGGTGGAGAAGCGTCAGACCGGGGCCGCCTGGCAGCGTGCCTGGGTGGCGCGTCACGGCAGGGATTTTTCA
The DNA here is from genome assembly GCA_050293225.1 of Sedimenticolaceae bacterium. Taxonomy (GTDB): domain Bacteria; phylum Pseudomonadota; class Gammaproteobacteria; order Chromatiales; family Chromatiaceae; genus Thiodiazotropha. The sequence continues at coordinate 32,444 of JBNKMQ010000252.1, read as the reverse complement.
ACGTTGATGCAAGACTACCTGCAACAACAGGAGAGTGGGCTTGCGGTACATGAGTGGTCATTGTAGATGAGTATGTTGACAGAGCTTGATTGTTTACCCGAGGGGCTGTTGCAGACCGAAGCGGACCGGCTGATCGACTACCTGCAAGGGCCGACGTTGATCCATCTTCCAGGACGCCGGCCGGAGCCCCTGTTTGTCTCTGTCCTCATGCATGGTAATGAGACCGTTGGGTGGGAGGCTGTTCGGCGACTGCTGACAAAATATGAAGCGGGCAAGACCCTGCCTCGCGCTATGAGTCTCTTTATCGGAAATGTTGAGGCTGCGTCGAGGGGGCTTCGAAAGTTACCCGATCAGCCAGACTTCAACCGGATCTGGCCGGGGAGCGAGTCAGATGACGACATCCCTCAGCATCAAATGATGCGACAGGTGGTTGAGATCATGCGGGAGCGAAACCCCTTCGCCAGCATCGATGTACACAACAATACCGGTATGAATCCTCACTACGCCTGCGTCAACCGATTGGACACCAAGTTTCTTCATCTGGCTCTGCTGTTCAGCCGGACTGTGGTCTATTTCCTGCGCCCCAAGGGGGTTCAGTCGATGGCGTTTGCGGAACTCTGTCCGGCAGTAACTTTGGAGTGCGGCAAGGTGGGGCAGGCACATGGAGTTGAACATGCTGAACAGTATCTAGATGCCTGTCTGCATCTCTCAGCCCATCCTGAACATGCAGTATCGGCTCAGGATCTCGATCTCTTTCATACGGTGGCCAGGGTGACGGTGGCGGCAGATGCCACTGTTGGATTCTCTGTTGGAGAGAGTGATATATCCTTTGAGCCCGATCTGGATCGTATGAACTTTCAGGAGTTGCCAGCCGGTACTCCCCTCGGTCGGGTCAATGGGGTAGATCTCAGTCATCTTCTCGATGTCAGGGATGAGCAGGGAAGAGATGTCTCGCAAGATTACCTGCAGATTGAAGAGGGCCTGATTACCTTGAATCGTACGGTGATGCCCTCCATGCTGACCAAAGATATCGAGGTGATACGCCAGGACTGTCTCTGCTATCTGATGGAGCGGTACGGATCCCATCTGAATGAGAGCGATTGAATTCGAGCTATCTACCCTTGTGGCTGAAGTGCGATAGAGACCCATCTGAACCCTCCCTGATTCTTGCAAATAATCTTCTTTAACTCGACTGCTTATCGTAGATCGAGCTGCAAACTCCTGCCTGTGATAATTCTGTGAACTTTGCGTGATTGTGAGTTGAAGCTTATCCAGGATGATCAACATGCCGACGCACCAGTGAGCCGGTTTATTCGATTAAATCAGTGAAACCAGATGGCTGGATGGTGCGTACAACAAAGGCATTATAAATTTTTATATCCAATAGGAGATAAGCAATGAAAAACAAAACCACTGTCAACTTAACCCTCGGTGCAGTAATGCTCGGCTCCATGGCGATGCTGAATCAAGCCTATGCTGACAACCCATTCGGTATGCAGCAGCTCTCCAGCGGTTACATGCAGGTGGCCATGAATGAAGGTAAATGTGGTGAAGGCAAGTGTGGTGACAGCAAATCCTCAGAAGGCAAATGTGGTGAGGGTAAGTGCGGTGACAACAAGTCTTCCGAAGGTAAATGCGGCGAAGGCAAGTGCGGCGGCGATAAATGATGGGAGATGGGCTTCGGCAATCTGCCGAAGCCCATCCAGGGAAAGAATAAATGATCTAAAGAGAGTCAAACAATGAAGCAATATCCAATCTCAGGTGCCGGACTTGGCTTGCGTCGTAGCTTTTTGGATGAGGCGCTGACTTACGAGAATTGCCCGGCTGATTTTTGGGAGATCGCGCCGGAAAACTGGATCGGAATCGGGGGAGCGCTTGGGCGTAAGTTTCGTGCATTGACAGAAAAACATCTCTTCGTTTGTCATGGCCTGTCCCTATCCATCGGTGGACCGGATCCGCTCGATGAAACCTTTCTTCTGCGTTTAAAGGGGTTTATGCGGCAGCACGATATCGATGTCTATACGGAACATCTCTCCTACAGCTCAGCGGGTGGTCATCTGTACGACCTTATGCCGATTCCTTTTACCAGTGAGGCGGTGAGTTATGTGGCGAAGCGTATTCAACGGGTTCAGGAGATCCTGGAGATGCGCATCGGAATGGAAAACGTTTCATACTACGCTGCCCCCGGACAGGAGATGGATGAGATCGAGTTCCTCAATGCAGTGATTGATGAGGCGGATTGCGATCTGCATCTTGATATCAACAACATCTATGTCAACAGCATCAATCATAAATACGACCCTTACGAGTTTCTTAACCTGATACCTGCTGAGCGTATTGTCTACTGTCACGTTGCAGGACACTACGTCGAGGCGGAGGATCTGCGCGTCGATACCCATGGCTGTGACGTGATACAGCCAGTGTGGGATATGTTGGACTACGCCTACGCTAAGTTCGGTGTCTTTCCAACGCTGTTGGAACGTGATTTCAATATCCCACCTCTCTCAACATTGCTCAACGAAGTCGCAACCATTTCGGACTATCAGAATCGCCACTCAGGAGAGTACTATGCAAAATCTGCACACTGCTGAAACACCCTTGGTTCGATTGGAAAGAGCCTTCGCTGACCACATCCGAAACCCGGAACATTCGCCCGCCCCCCAGGATGTAGAACCCAGGCGTATGGCGATCTATCGGGATCTCTTCTTCAACAATATCCGTGGATTTCTTGAACAGGGATTTCCCGTTCTGCACAGCCTTATGTCAGAGGATTCATGGAATAGTCTGGTGCGTGATTTTATGTCGAGCCACAGTTGCCAAACCCCGCTGTTTGCAGAGCTATCGCAGGAGTTCCTCAGTTATCTGGAAAAACAACAAACACAAGCAGTACTGCCGCTACCGTTTATGTGGGAGCTTGCTCACTATGAATGGGTTGAGCTTGCACTAACTATCAGCGAAGTTGAGAAGGTTGACGGTCCTGTAGATCCCAATGGAGATCTTCTTCTGAGTCATCCGGTGCTCTCTCCGTTGGCCTGGCCGCTGTGCTACCAGTATCCGGTGCATAAAATCGATAGCAATAATCAACCGGATCATCCGAGTGATGTCGCTACCTGTCTGCTTGTCTATCGGGATTCGAATGACAGAATCAGCTTTCTCGAAATCAATCCACTGATCTATTGGTTGCTCAGCCTGTTGCAGTCAGAAGATCAGATCAGTGGCAGTCAGGCGCTGGATGCGGCGGTGGAACAGCTATCTCCCAATGATCCTGAAGCAATACGGGGTGCAGGTATTGAATTTCTTGAGGAGCTGCGTCGCCGGGGGATTGTCGTCGGGACCCTGTCAGGAATAGAAGGGCATTATCATGCTTGAACAATACAAAAAAATAGTCGGCATTCTCGATATCAGTAAAAAGATTGATTTCATTGCACCGCTTGCGCTGAGACTCTATTTGGCGCCAATCTTCTGGATGGCTGGTTCTAAAAAACTCGCCGATATGGAGAGCACTATCTCCTGGTTCGGAAATCCTGACTGGGGCCTTGGCCTACCGTTCCCTGCCTTGATGGCATGGTTGGCGGCACTGACAGAAGTGGTCGGTTCGGTGTTGTTGGTCGGTGGATTGGGCGTGAGATGGATATCCTTTCCGTTGATGATAACCATGGCTGTCGCTGCCTTGAGTGTCCATTGGCAGAATGGCTGGTTGGCGATTGCCGAAGGTGGCGGATCATTTTTCGCAAGTGAGCGCACCATCGGTGCCATAGATCGACTGGATAGGGCCAAGTCGATCCTAAGGGAACATGGCAACTACGATTGGCTGACAGAGAACGGCAGTCTCGTGGTGTTGAATAACGGTATCGAGTTTGCAGCGACCTACTTCATTATGTTGCTGGTACTCTTCTATATCGGCGGTGGTCGTTATCTGGCGGTGGACTACTGGATCGGTAGACGATTCAAAGTGACTTAGGGCCTATCGGATTAGTCTTAACAGGCCCTAGTACAGGTTCAATATTGTCTGATTTGGAGTCGGGCATAAGCGTTATGCCGGTGGATGAATTTCTCAGACGCTCTTCAGTCGATACCAGAGCAGTCCAACTAACTCATGTATCGCATCGGCGCTCTCCTTGAATGCGGTGGCGCTGGGGAGGTAGGCCTCGAATGGTGAGATCTCCTGGCTTGAGATGGAGAGGAAGTTGGTGGGTGCGGGTATAGGTTTGATGCCGTTAAGTTCAAAGGAGTAGAGGGCACGAGGCATGTGTCCCGCGTCGGTAACCAGAAGGATGCGCTCGATGCCGAGTTGTTTCATCAGCTGGGCTGTGTAGCGGGCATTCTCCCAGGTGGTCTGGCTGCGCCGTTCTATCTCCAGCACGGGTACGCCGAACTCATTGTGTAAAATATCTTTTGCGATTACCGCCTCGGCTCTACCGATGGCGCCGGGATTGCCGCCACTGGGAATCACCGGGAGATTGTGTTCCCGTGAGAGTTTGGCGGCATAGCGAAGACGAGAGAGGGCTCGAGGTTTTATCGAGTCGCCACTATATTCCGGCGCATCGAGATCGCGACCGCTGCCGAGTACGACGATTGCCTGGGGTTGTTCCTTGATAATGCGCTCTGTTGAGACAACAGGTTCTTTTTCAAGAAGAAGATAGAGCGAGTCGCTGATCACTGGCAGCGAGAGCAGGAGCAGGAGAAAGAGGCATAAGGCCAGCAGCCGACGCCCGAGTTTTATTCGCCAGAGGAAAAGGCCGAATATCGCCAATAGGATCAAGCCACCTGGGGGAAGCAGCAAGGCCTCTATCAGGCGGGTGGTAGTGACCTCCACCGTCTAAGATTCCAGTAGCGGATTGGCCTGCAGGTCGGCGTGGTAGGAGGAGCGGACCATGGGACCGCTGGCGACACTGGTGAAACCCATGGCCTCGGCTTCAACTCTCAGCTCATCGAACTCTTCCGGCGTGACGAATCTATCCACCGGCAGATGATCTTTACTGGGTTGCAGATACTGTCCCAGGGTGAGCATCTCACAGCCATGGGCACGAAGGTCTTTCAATACTTCGATCACCTCTTCACGCTTTTCACCCAGTCCCAGCATGATGCCGGACTTGGTGGGAACCTGAGGTTGAGCCGCCTTGAAGTCCTGCAGTAACTTCAGGGAGCCCTGGTAGTCGGCGCCAGGTCTTGCCTGACGGTAGAGTCGGGGGACTGTCTCCAGGTTGTGGTTGAAGACATCCGGTGGCTGTAAAGATAGAGCTGATATAGCGACATCCATGCGCCCGCGAAAGTCGGGTACCAGGATCTCCACCTTGGTCCGGGGCATGCGCTCTCTTACTGCCGAGACACAGGCGGCGAAGTGTCCAGCACCGCCATCTCTCAGGTCATCTCTATCAACCGAGGTGACTACCACATATTTGAGCTGCATCGCCTCAATGGCATCGGCCAGCTGGATCGGTTCTTCACCATCCAAAGGCTTGGGTTTGCCATGGGCCACGTCGCAGAAGGGGCAGCGCCGGGTGCAGATGTCACCCATGATCATGAAGGTGGCGGTGCCGTGGTGAAAGCACTCGCCCAGGTTGGGACAGGCGGCCTCTTCACAGACTGAACTCAATCCCTTCTCCCGCAGGATACGCCGGATGCGACTGACATCCTTACCCATCGGGGCCTTGGCGCGAATCCACTTGGGCTTGCGCAGGGTGGTCTCCTGGGCCTCCACCTTGACCGGGATGCGGGAGAGTTTCTCCTTTCCCCGTTGATGGCTCTCAGGGGTGGATCGGGATGGAGGCAGATTGTCGTTTTGGCTGCTCATGGGGGTGTTGTCAGGGAGTCAGTTGGGACAGTGTTGAGAGTGTAACCCAATCCTCTGGCCAATTGTTGCGCCAAATCCGCTGCCACTTTGTGTAAATCTTTCTGCTTCGAGATCGCGGATAGCTGGGTGACGGGGAGGTCGGGATAGCCACAGGGATTGATCCGATTAAAAGGCTCCAGATCCATATTCACGTTTAGGCTGAGGCCGTGGAAACTGCAGCCCCTGCGTACCCGTAAGCCCACAGAGGCGATCTTGGCGCCGTCCACATAGACCCCCGGGGCATCCCTGCGGGCAGCGGCTTGCACGCCGTAGCCCTCCAGTAGATCGATCACAGAGCGCTCGAGAAGGGTTACCAGGGAGCGAACCCCCAGGCCGGCACGCCGCAGATCGAGCAGCAGATAACCCACCAACTGTCCGGGGCCGTGATAGGTGACCTGGCCGCCACGGTCGGTCTGAACCACAGGGATCTCATCCGGTGCCAGCAGGTGTTCAGGCTTGCCCGCCTGGCCCTGGGTGAAGACGGGTGGGTGTTGCAGCAGCCAGAGCTGATCCTGGCTGGTTGCATCCCGCTGGTCGGTGTAGGCCTGCATCGCCTGCCAGGTTTCGAGATAGGGACGTAGGCCGAGGTGTTTGACGTGAAGGGTGCACATTATAAGTTTTTAGTTTTGAGTGTTGAGTTAATAGCCACCGGGTCTTTTTTTGGTCTGCCGGCATGCCTTTGAGTATCAGGGCAGGAAAATAAAGTCAGCGTGAGCGAAGCGAACCCATTCGCTCAAAACTAATAACTCAACACTCAAAACATGAATTCAGAGCGCCATGACCACCTTTTCATGGGCGGTGAGGTCGAGATAGATGGCGTCGATCTGGGATTTACTCTCGGCCCTTAGAGTGATCGTCACAGAGACCCATTTGCCCCCTTTGCTGGGACGGGAGGAGACGGCCCCCTCGTGCAGATCAGGGGCGTGTCTTCTGATCAACTCCACAACCATGACGTCGAAACCGGGTTCTGCCTTGCCCATCACCTTGATGGGGAAGTCGCAGGGGAACTCCAGCAGTGTCTCTTCTTCTTCACTCACGAGCTTACTCCAACCAGAGCAGGGCACTATCCTTGATCTGCTGCCAGATGTTGCCGTCACCGATCGGCTTCAGTGCGATCAGGTTTGCTGAGGCGACAGGTTCGCCGTTCAGGGTCACATCGACCTTACCCAGGACTTCGCCCAGCTCCACCGGGGCCATGATCTTCGGCTCGATCTCGAGTCTGGCATCGAGATTTTTATATTGATGGCGGGGGATGGTGATGTTGAGATCCTCAGCCAGCCCCAGGGGGAGCTTCTCTTTCTCGCCCTTCCAGATGCGTGGTCGATTGAGTACGTCGCCGGCGGCATAGAGCTGGTGGGTCTCATAGAAGCGGAAGCCGTAGTTCAACAGGCTCTGGCTCGCCTTGGCCCGGGCCTCTTCACTTTTAGTGCCCATCACCACCGAAACCAGCCGCATCCCCTCTCTCAGGGCGGAGGAGACCAGGCAGTAGCCTGCCGCTTCGGTGTGGCCGGTCTTCATGCCGTCCACGGTCTTGTCACGCCAGAGTAATTTGTTTCGATTGTGCTGCTTGATGTCGTTGAAGATAAAAGATTTTTCGCTGTACCAGGCGTAGTACTCCGGAAACTCGCGAATGGTGGCCATGGCCGCCTTGGCGATATCCGCTGGCGTGGTGTAGTGATCTTCGTGGGGCAGGCCGGTGGCGTTGACGAAGTGGGTGTTGAGCATCCCTAAGCGTTGGGCGTGGCTGTTCATTAGCTCAGCAAAGGTTGCTTCGCTACCGGCGATGTGTTCCGCCAGGGCGACGCAGGCGTCGTTACCGGACTGGATGATCATGCCCTTGATAAGGTCGATGGCTTTGATCCGTTTGCCGACCTCGATAAACATGCGCGAGCCGGGGGTGCGCCAGGCCTTCTCGCTCACCAGCACCATGTCATCCAGCTTCAGGTTGCCCTCTTTCAGCTCCCGGAAGATGGTGTAGGCGGTCATGATCTTGGTCAGGCTGGCGGGTTCCAGGCTCTGGTCGGCAGCCTTCTCCGCCAATACCTTGCCGCTATGAAAGTCGATCAGAAGATAACCGCTTGCAGCGACTTCAGGCGGGGCCGGGGTAGGTACAGCGGCCTGCAAAGGCAGCCAGCTGAGGCAGAAGAGCAGAAGTGGTACCACTTTCTGGATGTGACGGGATGAGCTCATATTAATAATTTTGCTTAGCTTAAATAGGGTATTCTATTGAACCAGTCGCCGTTTAGGCAATCGGCTTGCCTGTCTAGCGGATCACAACATGGGGATTATCTATGCCCATGCCGCCGAGTCTCTGGGTCAGGTGGTCTGCCAGTTCCACGCTGGCGATGGGGCCGATTTGAACCCGGAACAGTGGATTCGGGCTGCTTCGGCTCTTCTCGATCTGCACCCCCACCTTCAACTTCTGCTCGAGACGCTGCTTCAACTTATCGGCGTTGGTCGCATCTCCGAAAGCACCGACCTGTAGAAAGAGCTCCGGCAGCCCCCTGAGCGGAGGCGCATCGGTTTTAGCCGCAGCGACTACCGGTGTGGGATCGGGGGCAAGTTTGGGGGCAGGAGTTGGAGCTGGAGCAGGAGCAGGCTTTGCGCGAGGTGTCGATGGATCCAAAGCCGTCACCTCCACCAGCCCGGTACCTTCACCGACGATACCCAGCTTCCAGGCAGCGGTGTAGGAGAGATCGATCAGGCGATTGGCATGGAAGGGCCCGCGGTCGTTGATCTTCACTACCACGCTGCGGTTGTTTTTGAGATTGGTGACCCTTGCATAGCAGGGCAGCGGCAGGCTCTTGTGGGCAGCGGTCATGGCGTACATATCGTAGGGCTCGCCACTGCTGGTGCGTCGTCCGTGGAATTTGTGGCCGTACCATGAGGCGATTCCTCGCTCACTGTAGCCCCGTGCATCTTTTTTTGTGTAGTAGCGTTTGCCAAAGACCACATAGCTGTCGGGATTGCCGTAGTTGCTCAAGGGCTCATGCTTGGGCGTGGCATCGGGAATGGCGGCAATATCTTCCGGCGGTGGCAGGTCGCGACTGACCCCGTCCCGTTGGGAGATGATGGGCTTGCCACTACAGCCTGCGAGGAGGGTGACAATCAGCAGCAAAACTGTGAGGCTGACGGCTCTCTCGTTGTTAAACATCTGGGCATTCATTGGCAATAGATCAACGTTTCTCCGCAGCCTGCTTCGCCGCAACAATCTCGCGACTCAGCTGATAGGCCGCCATTGCATAGAGGTTGCTGTGATTATAGCGGGTGATGACGTAGAAATTGTGTAATCCCAGCCAGTACTCATTGCCATCCTCAACTTCCAGTTCGATCAGCGAACTGAGGGCGTTGGGGTCGGGGTTTGTGGATGGCTCGATCGGGTTCAAACCATTATTGAGCAGTGACTTGACCTGGATGCTTGGCTCCATGCCCGCATCCACGAAGGACTTCAGGTCGGCGCCTGCATCGGGTTTTGCCTGTAGCGTGATGGGCTCACCGCTTTTCCAGCCGTGGACTTTGAAATAGTTGGCCACGCTGGCGATGATGTCGGCATTGTTATCGAACAGATCCCGCTTGCCGTCATTGTCCTGGTCGATGGCGTAGCGTCTGTAACTGCTCGAGATGAATTGCGGTTTACCCATGGCGCCGGCGTAGGAGCCCTTGGCTGTCTGCATGTCGATGGACTCTTCACGGCTGAGCAGCAGGAACTGCTCCAGCTCTTTACGGAAGAAGCTGGCCCGCTTGGGATAACCGAAGGCGAGGGTGGTGAGAGAGTCTAGGATGCGGTAGCGGCCAGTGAACTTGCCGTAGCGGGTCTCGATGCCAATGATGGCGACGATGATCTCCGGTGGTACGCCATACTCCTGGCTGACCCGCTGTAACAGCGCTTCATTCTCCTGCCAGAACTTCACACCACCTTCGATGCGGTCGGGCTTGAGAAAGATCGGTCGGTATTCATGCCAGGGCTTGCCTTCAGCGGGACGGGTAATGGCTTCGATGATGTCGTCTCGATAGACGGTGCTGTTGAGCAGCTGCTCCACCTCAGCAGCGGAGAAGTTATGCTTCTCGGCCATCTCCGTGGCGAATGTCCGGATTTCCGATTGGGTCATCGGCGTGTGGGCGCAGGCGGACTGGCTAATCAGCATTGCGCCTAGCAGCGTTATTGTGAGTCGTTGTTTCATGGTCGTTGTTTTAGGTTTTCTCATGCTTGATCCAGTGGGTGTTGTCTGGCAATCGTCAAAGCCTCGCAGTTTACGTCCTCTGTATAAATTCACCAGATCTCTCTCCTTGTGGATTGGTTTATGTCGTCTGGCGGAAAGGGTGCCTAGGTAGGCAGCAGTTTCCTATGGGTATGGATCGACATCAGAATACCGAAGCTGATCAAAATGGTCACTAAGGATGTCCCCCCATAGCTGATCAGGGGCAGTGGCACCCCAACCACCGGCAGCATACCCGTCACCATGCCGGTATTGACGAATAGATAGACAAAAAAGACCAGAGAAAGTGCGCCGGTGAGGATTCGGCTGAAGCTGTCCTGGGCCTGGGTGGCGATATAGAGACCGCGCAGGATGATAAACAGGTAGAGGCTAAGCAGGGCCAACACCCCGACCAAACCGAACTCCTCCGAGATGACGGCGAAAATAAAATCGGTATGCCGCTCCGGCAGAAACTCCAGATGCGACTGGGTGCCGTTGAGCCAGCCCTTACCACTGATGCCACCGGAGCCGATGGCGATCTTGGATTGAATGATGTGGTAGCCGGTCCCCAAGGGGTCGCTTTCAGGATTGAGGAAGGTAAGCACCCGTTGGCGCTGGTATTCATGCATCATATACCAGCCCACGGGCCCCAAAGCCGCCAGAATGACGCCGATGGCTGTGATCAGATGCCAGGAGATACCCGCCAGAAAGAGGGCGATGACACCGGCGGAGCCAACCAGCAGGGCGGTTCCCAGGTCGGGTTGTTTGGCGATGAGGAGTACGGGTATGAGGGTCAGTACACCGGCATAAAAGAGGCGGTCGAGGCTGGGTGGCAGGCGATGGTCAGCGAGAAACCAGGCGATCGCCATGGGCAGTGACAGCTTCAGCAGCTCCGATGGCTGGAAGCGCAGGATACCCAGGTCGAGCCAGCGTTGTGCACCCTTACCCTCTTCACCGAAAAGGATGACGCCGATCAGCATCAGCACGCCTGCCAGGTAGAGAATGGGAGACCAGCGTCGCAGATGATGAGGGTGGATCTGAGCGACCAGCAGCATGGCAGCGAAGCCGACGCCCAGACGGATCATCTGTTTGTTTATCAGGGTGGTTTGCTGATCACCTGCACTGTAAAGAACGGCAAGTCCCAGCGCCGAGAGTAGCAACAATCCCGTCATCAGTGGGATGTCGATGTGTAGCCATGCGAGCAGACCTGAGGGTCGTGCAGGCTGGGACTCCTGGAAGGAGAGGGCGGATTTCGGTATATCTCTCATGATCCCTCCTTCAACAGATATTTATCCATAATCTGCTTTGCAATGGGGGCGGCCACGGCGCCTCCGTGACCGCCATTCTCTACCACTACGGCAATGGCAATTTGCGGATCCTCCACGGGGGCGAAGGCGATGAAGAGGGCGTGGTCACGCCTGCGCTTGGCGACGGTCTCTTCATCATACTCCTCATCCTGTTTGATGCTGAAGACCTGTGCCGTACCGGTCTTGCCGGCAATGCGATAGTTCTCGTTTTGGATCGAGCGGGCCGTGCCGCGCAAACCTTCGACCACCTTAGTCATGGCGTCGATGATCTGATCCCAGTGCATCGGCTCCAGTCGTTGCAGGTCGTCGATAATCTTCGGGCTCTCTTGGTTGGAGCCGTCTGTTTTGTCGATCGTGGCGACCACCCTGGGGCGTATGTGGTGACCCTGGTTGGCCAGGGTGGCTGTGGCGGCAGCCAGCTGTAGCGGAGTGGCAAGGAAGTAGCCCTGACCAATGCCGACGATCAGGGTCTCTCCGGGGTACCAGGGTTCTCTTCGCCTCTCCTGCTTCCACTCCCGGCTGGGCAGCAGGCCGCTCAATTCACCGGTCAGGTCGACCTTTGTGGGATGACCGAAGCCAAAGCCCTGAAGGAACTCGTGCAGTCTGTCGATGCCCAGGGTTCGGGCCAGCTCATAGTAGTAGACATCGCAGGATTCGACGATCGACTTCTCCATATCGACTTCGCCATGTCCCCACTTTTTCCAGTCGCGGTATTTGTGCTCTTTACCCGGAAGTTGGTAGTAACCTGGACAGTAGGTCTTCTGGTGGTATCCCACCACCTCGTACTCCAGACCGGCGAGGGCGATAAAGGGCTTCACCGTTGAGCCCGGGGGATACTGCCCGCGAATCGCACGATTGAAGAGCGGCTTGTCGATGGAGTTTTTCAGTGCAGCATAGGCTTCGCTGCTGATGCCTTCCACAAACAGATTCGGATCGAAGCCGGGCTTGCTTACCAGCGCCAGGACGCCACCGGTTTTAATTTCGATGGCGGCAACGGCGCCGTTATCCTCGCCCAGCGCCTCAAGTGCGGTCTGCTGAAGATCCATGTCGAGGAATAGGTGCAGGTCGTCACCGGGAATGGGTGGTCGGCTCTCCAATACCCGCAAGACGCGACCTTTTGCGTTGACCTCCACCTGCTGTAGACCCACCTGGCCGTGCAGGAGACTTTCATAACTCTTTTCGACGCCATTCTTACCGATATAGCTGGTGCCGCTGTAGTTGGAGACATCGATATAGTCGAGTTCCCTCTCGTTGATGCGGCCCACATAGCCCAACAGATGAGCCGTCTTCATGGCCTGGGGATAGTCACGCAACAGCGTCGCCTTGACATCCACGCCAGGAAAGCGGTGTCGGTTGACCGAAAGCCTGGCCACCTCATCATCTTCCAGCCTGACCCGGAGGGGGATGCTGTCGAAGCGACGATGCTGTCGGCGTAGTCGCTGGAAGCGTGCCAGGTGTTCGTCTGAGATCTCGATGATCTCTCGTAAAGCCTCGATGGTGGCGTCGATATCCGGTGTCTTCTCCGGCACGATTTCGAGGCTGTAGGCCGGCAGATTCTGGGCCAGGATCCGGCCTTTACGGTCATAGATCAGGCCTCGGGTCGGCGGCAGAGGTTCAAGCTTGACCCGGTTGTCTTTGGAGAGTGTGGTGAAGTGTTCATGGTTGGCCACCTGCAGATAGAACATTCGCCCTGCGAGCAGCAAAAGGATGATCACTACCAGAATGCCAGAGACGATAGCCCGGCTAAGGAAGAGCTGGCTCTCGAGCAGATGATCTTTGATGGATGACTGGGGCACGATGGGGCCTTAGCTGACGTGAAAACGCCGTCGGGTATTCCTGAGCAGGATATAGATCCATGGCCAGAGCAGCATACCTACCAGAGGTGTCATCCAGTACCAGAGGGAGGGGGTTGGGTAGCCGGCGGCACCCGTGGACCAGAGGGCGAGCAGGCGTTCCACCAGGAGCAGAATGAAGATGGTGAAAACCTGTTGGCGCAGCGGCATGACTCTTACTCTGAGATGGAGCTTAAGGGTCACAAATGCGATGACAGAGAAGCCCAGGGCATGTTGACCTAAAAGTGTGCCGGTGAGGACATCGAGCAATAACCCGGAAATAAATCCCACTCCCACGCCGATTCGATCCGGCACAGCCATACACCAGTAGATGAGGATCAAGGCGACCCATTGTGGGCGGAATATCTGAGCCCAATCCGGCAGAGGCATCAGGGTCAGCAGATAGCCGATGAGGATGGTCACATAGATGATGTGGGTGCGGTTTGAGGCAGGGGTAATCATTCGCTAACCTCCGCTGATTCAGCCTCAGATTCGCTCGTGGTCTCGACTGAATCATCACTTTGTGCTGTCTCAAGAGCGGCCTCATCCGGTTCTGTCTGGGGCCGTTCGGGACTCAGGGTCCAGACCATCAATACCTCACGTACCCGATCGAGATGCGCAGTGGTCTCAGCAATCACTGAGGCGAAGGGGCGGCCGGGCTCTTTTGTTACTGAGACTACCTGAGCCACAGGATAGCCCGGAGGGAAGCGTCCGCCCAGGCCGGAAGTCACCAACAGATCGCCGACCTGGATGTCGGCGTTGTTTGGCAGATGGGGCAGTTCGAGCTGGTTGATCAGGCCGGTGCCCAGGGCGATGGTGCGCAGGCCGTTGCGATTGACCTGTACCGGCAGGGCATGGGTGGCGTCGGTAATCAACAGCACGCTGGCGGTGAAGGGGTTGATGTGGGTGACCTGGCCGACCACCGCGTTGGCGTCGAGTACCGGCTGGCCTTCGTATAGCCCAGAGCTCTTGCCCTTATTGATCAGCACAACCTGGCGGAACGGGTCCTGCTCCACGGCGACGAGTTCAGCGATGAGCACACGATCACCGACCTTGAAGGAGGAGTCGAGCAGGGCGCGCAGACGCATGTTCTCCGACTCCAGGGCCTCAAATTTCTGTAGCCGCGCCAGTAGCTCAAGGTTCTCGTCGTGCAGCCTTTTTCGATCCTTCTGCAGCTCACTTCGGCTGATGAAGGCATCCCCCGCCGACTCGCTCAATTGGGTCGGCAGGTTGGCCAGATATTGGATTGGGTAGAGGACGACGGAGAGACTGGAGCGCAGCGCCTCCAGGGTGTTGAAGCGGTGATCCAGTACCATCAGGGAGATGGACAGGAGCGCCGCCACCACCAGGCGGGTGGTGATCGATGGACCCTGGGTGAAGATCAGTTTAATGGTTGAATTCCTCCGGTTTCAGATGGCTGTCTGCATGTAAAAAAATCATGCAGACAATCTAAAGAGACCCTAATCAACCATAAAAAATTCGCCACCTCGCTCATCGATCAGCTCCAGGGCGCGGCCGCCACCCCGGGCGACACAGGTCAGAGGATCTTCAGCCACGATCACCGGCAGACCGGTCTCCTCCTGTAGCAGACGGTCGAGATCTTTCAACAGTGCGCCACCGCCGGTGAGGACGATGCCGCGTTCGGCGACGTCGGCTCCCAGTTCCGGCGGGGTCTGCTCCAAAGCGGTCTTGACTGCGCCGACAATGCCGGAGAGGGGCTCCTGCAGAGCCTCGAGGATCTCGTTGCTGTTGAGGGTGAAGCTGCGTGGAATGCCTTCCGCCAGGTTACGGCCTTTGACCTCGATCTCCTTCACCTCTTTACCGGGGTAGGCGGTGCCGATCTCGTGTTTGACCCGCTCCGCTGTTGCCTCACCTACCAGGGTACCGTAGTTACGGCGCACATAGTTGACGATCGCGTCGTCGAAGCGGTCGCCGCCCACTCTGACCGAGTTGGCGTAGACGATGCCGTTGAGAGAGATGATGGCGACTTCGGAGGTACCACCACCGATATCCAGCACCATGGAGCCGCGGGCCTCATCCACCGGCAGACCGGCGCCGATGGCGGCGGACATGGGCTCTTCGATCAGATAGACCTCGCGGGCGCCGGCGCCGGCGGCCGACTCCTTGATGGCGCGGCGCTCCACCTGGGTGGAGCCGCAGGGCACGCAGACCAGCACCCGGGGGCTGGGACGGATCACGCGGCTCTCGTGCACCTTGTGGATGAAGTACTGCAGCATCTTCTCGGTGACGGTGAAGTCGGCGATGACGCCCTCCTTCATCGGGCGGATGGCGGTGATGTTGGTCGGCGTGCGGCCGAGCATCTTCTTCGCGTCCTCGCCCACGGCGACCACAGATTTGGCACCACCCCGTCCGCGATCCTGGCGGATGGCGACCACCGAGGGTTCGTTCAGGACAATGCCCTGGCCACGGGCGTAGATCAGGGTGTTAGCGGTACCCAGGTCGATGGAGAGATCGTTTGAAAAAAATCCACGTATGCGTCGAAACAGCATTAAATTATTCGTCTTTCGGTTGAGTTGTATGGGGGCTTGGCGCTGTATTCTTCAGACAACCGCAGTTTGTCCGTTGGTGGGGCCAAACAGTAAAAAAGAGTTAATCTAGCAATGGTACAGGAGTTGGGCAAGAAAGGGGATTCTGAATTACAGGATTGTCCCCCGATTGTGAACGGTTGCAAAGATGTTCAGGTTGCTTGAAAAGCGGGGTAAGCGGCAAAGGCGCAAGCCGTTGCGCCTTTGCCGGGAGACTGAATCAGTCTGAGATGGAAATGGAGTCGGCCACGAGCATATTGGAGCCTGTGTAGTAAACACCTTTGACCTTAATGCGTCCTGCCGGGACAGGCAGGCCGTTGGTGTCGATCGTCACGCCGAGGATCTCAATCTGGTCTACCCCTATAGTGGACCATGAGCCCTCCAACTCGGCGTTGTGAGGAGAAGGTTCGCTCTCCAACTCCAGTTTGCTGGCGGTCAGCTCCCCATTGTTGTCGTAGACCTTGGCTTCCACGTAGTCGTCGAACTTGAGTTCGTCCAGGGAGAAGGTGTGAGAGCCGCCGAGGTCGTTCTCAAGGATGGTCGAGTTGGTAATGTGGATGGTCTGTCCCATCAGTACAATGGTGGAGTTCGTGAGATCCGGCAGCGACTTCAGCATCGCCGCAATCTCCTCGCGTTCGCTGTTGCTTGCTTCTACCGTGATCGCCTCGGCGAGAAGGATGGCGCCATTCATGACACCGTCAACCTTTACGATCCGTCCGGCGGCGAGATCGAGCGGCTGACCCGCCAGTGGGGTCATGGAGGCGTCGACGACTTGGCCGTTCATTTCGAACAGGTCGTTGTTGCCGTCCAGTCCTGTAGTGATCACCCCTTCAATGCTGACAGATTCGCCGTCCTCGGCCACGGTGCCATCGCCGTTGCCGACCAGGGAGATCGAGTCAGCCGTAAACAGGCGTGGTGAAATGCCGGGATCGTCAGGCGCCAGATTGCTCTCCACGGAGACATAGGTGCCGTCGGCTGGAATGGGATCGTTTGTGTATCTGGCGTCGATGGTGAGCCCGCCAATCTCGAAGTACAACGTTGTCTGGTTGATGTTGTTTGCCAGCCCACTCACCTTGTAGGGGAGGGCGACGGTGGTCTTCAGCTCAATCCTAGTGGCGAGTATTTCACCGGTTTGACCATCGGGGAAGCCGCTGACCTCGACCAGTGATCCCAGGGGCAGAGAGGCGACCAGGTCGGTCGTATCGACATTCTCAAACACCGTATCCACGTTGATATGGACTTGCTGTCCCATCACGCCGATATGCTGGGTGGTTGAGTCGTAGACGCTGTCCACCGGGCCGTTCAGCAGGCTGTCGTAGCTGACGGTTTCCGCTACGCCAGTGGCGGTGGCATCGTCGCGGGTGCCGGCGACGCGAACCACCATGCCGACCCGGATGTCGTTGAGTGTTTTGCTATTGTCACCGTTGATGACAAATGAGGCGTTGTCGGTGTTGTAGTGAATGCCATTGACATAGACCGATCCTATTTGCGCAACACGACCGGCTGTGACACCTGTGCCGCCAATGCCCCCTTCAGCCACGGCATTGCCACCGCTACTGCCGCAACTGGTGAGCAGGAAGCTGAGCAGCGCAGTGGAAAAAAATTGAGAAAACCGTTTCATCTTACTCACCCTCATTGACATCCCTCTCGAAGTAATAGATGCCAATACCGGCCTCTTTGCGCCCCTCTCCGTTAGCCTCAGGATTGATGTCTCTATCCTGTTTGGAGAGGATCTTGTCTAGTTCTAGCAGGAGGGCCTGGGACTTCTCTGCGCTGAGCCTGCGGAAGTCTGCTAATCCATCCTCAGGTAGGTTGTTGTAGGAGACCTTCCTTTGGAAACGGGGTGTCTGGCCGCCCTGTTGTAGATTGTGGTCGATGGTAGATAGCAGAAACTGGACGTCGGTTCCCAGGATGTGGAGTTTGCTGGTCTCGCCGGTTCTGGGGACATAACCATCGGTGATCAGGTTGATTTTTCCCTCTGTATCCTTGGCGACCGTGCCGACACGAAGGAGTTCGTCCAGAATCGCACGGGGAGGGATGTCACCGCTGTGCTCCCGCACCAGCTCGCTGAAGCTCTTTTTGCCCTTTTCGAAATCGAGGGGGGCGGGCTGGCCCTTTTTGTCCAGGAAGCGCTTATCCCGCATCCAGCCGGAGATCACCCGGGCGGCACGGTTGTACTGGTGGGAGATGGCGGAGTCGTCCGGCGTTTTGATCTTCTGCAGGCGGCTGACCTCTTTGCGAGTCAGGCCGGTGATAACTGATACCCGGGAGACAGTCTGCTTGCGGCCAGGCACGCCGAACTCTTTGTGTGCCACATCCATGAAAACCCATTTGCTCAGGTCGGCGAAATCGCCGTAGGTCACACCATTGCGTAGCAGCAAACGCACCAGTGGCCTCAACAGCTTGATGATAGAGGCGTTGAGGGTTTTTCTAACTTCATCCATTGGGCAGACTCATAGCTAAAAATTAGTGTGCATATGATAATTCTATGTCCGCAACTTCAGCTTTGTCGTTGATAATTATTGGCTTAGGTTTTTTTCCTACCTGGGGCATACTGCTTATTCCGTCAATTTCACCTGTTTTGTCTGCCGCGAGTGGCCAAGCCGGTTGTTTATCTATTGCAACGTCATTGATCGGCTATGGTGGGAATATTATCCCATTATCCCGGGGTTGCAGTATGATTATATGACTTATTTTCCCTAAGTACCCAGTTTTGTGAATAAATCGCCCTTACTGGCGGTGATTTGCCCGGTTTTTTGGTGATATGCCATTTGTCACGACCAATTTCGCAGTGCTGATTCATGGCGGTACATCTGAACAGTAAGCTAAACCTGGGATTCAGCATGTATCGACGGCATGAAGTATGTTAAGTTTCGCTGTTTTTCAGGCACAGGATTCCTGCCCCATGTCACTAGACCGTTCTGATGTTGAGAAGATTGCCCATTTGGCGCGAATGGCGCTGGATGAATCTCAGATTGACGCCTACGCCAATGACCTCTCCAACATTCTTGGCTTGGTCGAGGCTCTGGAAGCTGCGGATACCGATCAGGTCGAGCCCATGGCTCATCCCCTGCACATGGCCCAGCGTTTGCGGCCGGATCAGGTGAGTGAGGTTGATCGACGGCAAGAGAATCAGGCAGTTGCCCCCAGTGTTGAAGCGGGTCTCTATCTGGTGCCCAGGGTGATTGAGTAATAGCCGCGAGGCTTGGAACAGGCAGCAACTATCAAATGCATACGAAAACGATAGCGGAACTGGGGGCGGGCCTGCGGGTCGGGGACTACTCCAGTCGCGAACTGACCCAACACTTCCTACAGCGCATCGAGCGTCTTGACGGCGAACTCAATAGCCTGGTGACGGTAACGGCTGATTCGGCGCTGGCAGCTGCCGATGCGGCGGATGAGCGGCTGAAATCCGGTGATGAAACTCCCCTGACGGGTATCCCGATCATCCAGAAAGATATCTTCTGCACCCAGGGAGTGAAGACCAGTTGCGGTTCCCGCATGTTGGATAACTTTATCTCACCCTACGACGCCTGCGTCACCGAGCGTCTGATGCAGGCGGGCGCCATCAGTCTCGGCAAGGCCAATATGGATGAGTTCGCCATGGGCTCCTCCAACGAGACTAGCTATTACGGGCCGGTGAAGAATCCCTGGGATCTATCGCGGGTGCCAGGTGGTTCTTCAGGTGGGTCGGCGGCTTCAGTGGCGGCGGGACTGGCGGCTGCGGCTACCGGTACCGATACCGGCGGATCGATTCGTCAGCCTTCGGCCTTTTGCGGCATCACCGGTCTTAAGCCCACCTACGGACGGGTCTCCCGCTTCGGAATGATCGCCTTTGCTTCCAGTCTCGATCAGGCGGGTCCTATGGCCCAGAGTGCACAAGATGCGGCGCTACTGCTGCAGGCTATGGCGGGTTTTGACAAGCGGGACTCCACTTCTGCCGACGAACCTGTTCCCGACTATAGCGCTGGTCTGAGTGACACTCTGGAAGGTTTGAAGATCGGCCTGCCCAAGGAATATTTCGGTGAGGGCCTCGACCCCGCCGTGGCGGCATCCATTGAATCCGCCATCGACGTCTATCGCAAGCTGGGTGCCGAGGTGAAGGAGATTAGTCTGCCCAACAGCGGGCTGGCAGTACCGACCTACTATGTGGTCGCCCCTGCCGAGTGCTCCTCAAATCTCTCCCGTTTCGACGGTGTTCGATTCGGTTATCGTTGTGAAGCTCCGAAAGATCTGGAAGATCTCTACAAGCGTTCCAGGGGAGAGGGTTTCGGCGCAGAAGTGAAGCGCCGTATCATGATCGGCACCTATGCCCTCTCGGCGGGTTATTACGATGCTTACTACCTCAAGGCACAGAAGACTCGGCATCTGATCTCCGACGACTTCAAACAGGCCTTTGAAGAGGTCGATGTGATCATGGGTCCTACCGCACCTACCACTGCCTTTGGTCTGGGGGAGAAGGTTGACGACCCAGTCACCATGTACCTGAATGATATCTACACCATTGCCGCCAACCTGGCAGGCCTGCCCGGCATGTCTCTGCCGGTGGCGCCGGCGAATGGTCTGCCGGTGGGGCTGCAGATCATCGGCAACTACTTTGCCGAAGCCAAGCTGCTGAATGTGGCGCACCGGTATCAGATGGAGACGCAGTGGCATCGACAGATGCCGGAAGCCTTTGCTTAACTTTTTTGATGAGTAACGCTATGCAGTGGGAAACTGTCATCGGCCTTGAGATTCATGCTCAACTGGCCACCCAGTCGAAGATCTTCTCCGGCGCATCCATCGCCTATGGGGCCGAGCCGAATGTGCAGGCCTGTATCGTTGACCTGGGATTTCCAGGCGTTCTACCGGTGTTGAACGAAGCCGCCGTCGCGATGGCGCTGAAGTTCGGACTGGCTGTAGATGCTGAGATCGGAGAGCGTTCGATTTTTGCGCGCAAGAACTACTTCTATCCCGATCTGCCCAAGGGCTATCAGATTAGTCAGTTCGAGTTGCCTATCGTTGGTAAGGGTTCCCTGACTATCAATCTCGAGGACGGTTCAGAAAAGGTGATCGGTATCACCCGTGCCCATCTGGAGGAGGATGCAGGTAAGTCCCTGCACGAAGACTTTCATGGCATGAGCGGAATCGACCTCAACCGAGCCGGTACGCCGTTGTTGGAGATCGTCTCTGAACCGGATATGCGCTCCATCAAAGAGGCGGTGGCCTACGCCAGAAAGATCCACCAACTGGTAGTCTATCTAGGTATTTGTGACGGCAATATGCAGGAGGGCTCCTTCCGCGTCGACGCCAATCTATCGATCAGACCATTTGGCCAGGAGGCCTTCGGTACCCGCACCGAGCTGAAGAACATCAACTCTTTCCGCTTTCTCGAGCGAGCCCTCAACTATGAGCTGGAGCGCCAGATCGATCTGGTGGAAGGCGGCGGTAAGGTGGTGCAGGAGACCCGTCTCTACGACGCCGACAAGGATGAGACTCGCTCCATGCGTAGCAAAGAGGAAGCTAACGACTATCGTTATTTCCCCGATCCCGATCTGTTGCCGGTGGAGATCGACATGTCACAGTTAGAGGCGATCAGACAGGAGATGCCTGAGCTGCCGGAGGAAAAGCATGCCCGCTTTGAGTTGGACTATGGCCTATCTTCCGAGGATGCGAGTAAATTGACTCTCAGTCGCTCTCTGGCGGATTACTATGAAGCCGTGGTGGCTGCGCAAGCCGATCCCAAGACAGCGGCCAACTGGGTGACAGTTGAACTGGGTGGAGCGTTGAACAAGGCTGGACTCGATCTCAGTCAGTCACCGGTCTCGCCACAACAACTAGGTGGATTGCTCAAACGCATTGCCGACAACACCATCTCAGGTAAGATCGCCAAACAGGTCTTCGAGGCGATCTGGAACGGTGAAGGAGATGCCGACGCCATCATCGAGGCGAAAGGGCTGAAACAGATCACAGACAGTGGCGCGATCGAAGCTATCATAGACAAAGTCATCTCCGACAATCCTAAGCAGGTTGAGCAGTTCAAGGCTGGCAAGGAGAAGCTATTGGGCTTTTTTGTCGGACAGGTGATGAAGGCCACCCAGGGTAAGGCAAACCCAGGGGAAGTGAACAAAATCCTGCTGGGTAAACTCAAAGACTAAATGGGCATGCCTGTAACGGAGAGATCAGGCTGGACTCTGTAAGAGAACTGAGGTTTGGCTTGATGCGAACATGTAGAAACGCAGTTGCCGCCATGATCATGGCGCTATTGGCATACCCGGCATCCACCCTGGCGGCAATCTGGCAGGACCTGCATGAATCAGGGCAGGCTGCGAAAGGAGTGTCTTCAGCGCCAGTCTACTATCGGGCTCTAAAAGCCGACCCTGTGCTCCTGAGCCAGGCGTTATCGTTAGCGCCAGTGGAAGACACCAGTTCCCAGGGGGCAACCCTTGAGCTCCCTATGCCTGACGGCAGTATGCAGCAGTTCGAAGTGGTTGTTTCGCCGCTGCTTTCGCCAGAGTTGGCTCAGGAATACCCTGAGATTGAGACCTACTCTGTCAAGGGTATAGACAATCCAGGTATAACCGGTCGCTTGGATATGACTGCGGCCGGGTTTCACGCCATGCTTTCTACGCCTGCCGGTGCGGTCTTCATAAACCCTGATGGCAACGCCACCTATCGTAGCTTTTTCAAAAAGGACTATGTTGCAGAGACTGAAGTCGCTGCAGCCGATCGGGTTTGCCATCTGAGTGATGCAGACAACGATACTGGGAGCATAGCGACTGTTTCCGCAAAATATGCTTCCCGGATCATGACCATTTCGTCCCGGCGGATCTACCGATTGGCAGTAACCACTACCAGCGGATATAGCGCAAAATTCAATAATTCACCGACACTGATTTTTTCCAATGTGGTAACGGCAATCAACCGTGTTAATCAGATCTATGCTCGTGACCTGGGTGTACTGCTTCAGTTGAGTGCTGTTGTGGCAAACATTAATGTGTCGCCTTTCCAGGGGTTAACGATTTCTGAGATTCTCTCGAAGAATCAGGAGTTACTTGATTCGGAGATAGGAGTGGATGCCTACGATTTGGGGCACGTCTTTGGTCTCAGTGGAGGCGGATTGGCGCAACTGGGCGCAGCCTGTACTACCTCGAAGGCCCATGGCTATAGCGGTTATCCTTCGCCGAATAACGATGTGTTTTACATAGATCTATTGGCGCATGAGCTTGGGCATCAGTTAAATGCTTCACACTCATTTAATGGTACCTCCGGGTCCTGCAGTGGGATCAACCGAACGGCGGCTACCGCAGTGGAACCAGGCAGTGGTTCGACCATCATGGCTTATGCAGGTATTTGTGGTGCGGAGAATTTACAAAACAATTCCGATGCCGTATTTCACGCGGCTAACATCGACCAGATCAATAGCTTTGTTTTCTCTGGGACGGGAAGTCGTTGCGGTAACCTGACCTCAGTTTCAAATGGGGTGCCTGATGTGAATGTGGGAGCGACAGTAACAATCCCTCAAGGTACACCTTTTGTTTTGTCTATCGATGAGTTGGTAGACCCTGATGGAGATGTTCTCTCTTATCAATGGGATCAGATGGATGCGAATGGATTGGCGACGACATCTACAACCTTTGGTCAGGATCTGCGTGATAACCCCCTGTTTCGCAGCTTTGTTCCTAAAAACACCCCTACACGCTATTTTCCTCGTCTGAGTACGTTGCTATCTGGCACGCCTGATCCCGCAGAGACCTTACCTACCACAACCAGGGATCTCAACTTCAGGTTGACAGTGAGAGATGGGGCCTCTGGGGTTGCCGTCGATGATTTGCTCGTCAAAGTTGATCAGGGAATGGGACCATTCATGATCAATAGTGTTGTCCATGGAGGTGGTGGGCTGGTGGTTGATTGGGACCCAGCGGATACCGGTTCATTTTGTCCAAATCTCAAGGTCAGTCTTGTGGCTATTTCCAGTGATGGGTCGACCTTTTGTGATGCAACTGACAATAGCAATCTTGAGTTGGCAACCGCTGTAAATGCGAATGGCTCTGGAACATTTAGCTTTCTACCTGCTACCCCTTCAGTCTCTCGAGCCAGGCTTAAGTTGGCTTGTGCTAGCGGTATATTTTTTGCGCTTTCAGATTCAGATCTCTCTATCAACACAGCGAATTCTGAAGCGGCAACTGATTGCCAACCTATTGACGGTGAAAGTATCGCCCACGGAGATGTTTCGATAGCACCATCTGCTGACGACGTGTCTGTGACTGGAGTGAAAAGCAGCGGCGGAGGTGGTGCCGTATTTCTGTTTGCCTTGGTGCTGCTTATGACTGGTTTGGCGAGCAGAGCAAGATCAACTCCTCGGTAAAGAGGGTGTCTTTAGAGGCATTGCTCAATCACAATCTTGTTGTAGTCGGCGGCATAATTTTCAGCAGCCTGAAGCAATTTCAGGTGAGTCTCTCCCATTACCGTATCGGTGGAACCGGATAGATAACGGACGCCACACACACTCTTTGCTTTCGAAATCAATGTTGCGGCCACGCCTGGGATATTTGCGCCTCGTGAGGCCATTGCCAAAAGTCGTTTGTCGCCGCGATCCAGGTTCTTTTTTGCGTCTTGCGTGGCGTCAGCTTTTCTCAGCCAGAGTAGGGCTTCGACGGCGGTTTTCTCTTCAGCAGAGAGTTGAGTCATGTCGATGGGCTCTTCGAGTTGGCAAGCGGTCAATATGAGTAGCAGGAGCAGTTGTGTAATTATTTTAGTCACTCAGTAACCTCGTGATGGAATAGTCGTTTGTAGCCGAGTTCTGCTGTCCATAATATGACGCCACTGATCCCGCCGTAAAGATGGGCGTCGACAATCACCCGGCCTGAGATCCAGGCTTCGCTGCCCGGCGTTGGGCCGGTGAACTGCTCCCAGGCGATTTTTGCCGCTATCAATAAGAGCATCAGGCTGGAAAAGCCTGGTTGATTTCTTATCTGCTGCAATAGGGAGACAACGATCAAGCCGTGAAGTACACCTGATAGACCTCTGTACCAAGCTACCTCCGGGTTGAACCAGAGCAGACCGAGAGCAGTTCCCAAAGCGAGTAGTGGTATGTGAAATGCGCATAGGGCCGGAGCTCTCCCGGGTGCGACGAAGAGGTGCCAGATCACGGCCAATCCAGCCAGGTTCATCGTCAGGTGAGCCCAGCCGAGATGGACAAAATGAGCGCTGAAAAGTCTCCACCACTCTCCGCTCTTGGTCAGGGTTTGTTGATACTGCAGGTCATCTTGGATGGTCTCCGGCAACAGCGCGAGGATCAGGCAGATCAGAGCAATCGCTAGCGGGCAGTAGTAACTATTTAGTTTCAGTCCCTTCATGCGGTTTGAAGAAATGTTCAAATTATCTTTATTGTTTTATGAGGAGTGATGCAGACAGATGTGATCATTCCCTTTGCATAGAGAGAGGCTCACACCTGATCCTGTCCGCAGACTGGGCAGGCCGGATCGGGTTTCAGTCTCACGGTGCGCCACTCCATCTGCAAGGCGTCAAACAGCATCAGCTTGCCGACCAGGGGTTTTCCTGCGCCGGTCAGTACCTTGATCGCCTCAATCGCCTGGATGCTGCCGATTACCCCAACAAGGGGTGCCAGCACGCCGTTGGCGGAACAGGTCTCATCGATCTGGCCGTCACTGGGGTAGAGGCAGTGGTAGCAGGGGTCTCCCGGCTGACCGGTGAAGACGCTGACCTGTCCCTCCATGCGGATCGCTGCACCTGAGACCAGGGGAGTGCGAGCAGATCGGCAGGCAGAGTTGACGGCAAAGCGGGTAGCAAAGTTGTCACTGCCTTCAATGACCACATCGGCGAGTGCCACCTGCTCTGCCAGCGCTTCCCCCTCCAGTGCCTGGTCGATGGTGATGACCTCGGTCTCCGGGTTGAGAGCCAACAGCCGCTCTTTGGCGGATTCCACCTTGGATTGACCGATGGATTCGGTGGTGTGCACGATCTGGCGTTGCAGGTTGGTCAGATCGACCTGGTCGAAATCGACCAGTACCAGGGTGCCGACCCCTGCGGCGGCGAGATAGATGGATACCGGCGAACCCAGTCCGCCAAGACCGATTATCAGGACGCGGGAAGTGGCCAGTTTCTCCTGCCCTTCGATGCCGATGGAGGGCAGCATGATTTGGCGGCTATAACGCAGCAGTTGTTCGTCATCCATTGGTGCTGGCCTGAGTTAGAGGTACTTACGCCAGTGCTCGGGGCGATTGTCACGCAGGCCGTGGTCGAGTCTCTGGTAGCGGTCGGCGAAGATCTGGCGGGTGCATTTGCTGTCGCTGCGAGTGCAGCCGAGGTTGGCCCGCTCGGTATCTTCGGTGTAGTAGTAGAGTGCCCGCTTCAGGCGGAAGAGCAGGCGGTTATCCAGATGCAATCCCATGGTCGAGAGACCCTGCTCGATCTGTTCGAGACTGACTGACATCAGCTCGTAGCTGATCTGCAGATGGGTGGGTGAGACTGTCTTGGTGGAGAGCACGCCATCAATATCGGCAAGCAGGAGAGAGGCGGTCTCGGCCTGATTTTTATCCGGGTGGTAGGCGACGAAGTGAATCTCCCGGTGTTTCACCAAGTCGTGTGGCGTATCGCCCATATAGCCCAATCCTAGAGAAAGTAAGGAAATAATCAAGCGTTCTGTACGATATTCCAGGTCTCAGGCCAGGGGGTATCTGCCTTCGGTGACTCTGGGGTGGCCGGCCAGGTCTTTGTGGTTTTGGGTTTCAACAAAACCTTTGGATTGCAGGAGGTTGGCGACGGCTTCTGCCTGCTGGTAGCCATGCTCGAACAACAACCAGCCGCCAGGTTTGAGGTGGCTGGGGGCCTGTTCAATGATTCCTCGAATATCCATTAGGCCGTCTTCCCCTGAGACCAGAGCGGAGCGGGGTTCTCTTGGCAGATCCCCTTTGCTCAAGTGGGGGTCGCCTGCCTCGATGTAGGGAGGATTTGAGACGATCAGGTCATATTTTGTCTCTGCAGGCAGGGCTTGAAACCAGTTGCCAGAGTGGAATCGGATATTGTTCAGCGCCAAGTGTTGGGCATTCTCCTGAGCGACTGCCAGGGCGCTCTCAGACAGATCACAGGCGTGGATCTCTGCGTCGGGTCTCTCACTGGCCAAGGCCAGGGCGACGGCGCCGCTACCGGTGCCCAGGTCGGCGATGAGGGGGATTGGGGTGTTCTCGATGTGGTGAAGCGAGCGTTCCACCAGTAGCTCGGTTTCAGGCCGGGGAATGAGGGTGTCGCCTGTTACCTTCAGGTTGAGGGACCAGAACTCCCGCTGGCCGGTGATATGGGCGATGGGTTCGCCGGCAAGCCGCCTCCTGATCAAAGCCTCGTAACCGCTCAGTTGTTCTGGCTCGAGGGGCTTTTCCGGCCAGGCGTAGAGGTAGCTGCGAGGTTTATTCAGCAGGTGACAGAGCAGTAGTGCGGCTTCCAGTTCAGCCGAGGCATGCTCAATCAGCGACAACTTTTCTACGGCTGACTGCTGAGCCCGACGCAGGCTGACACTATCTGAGGGCATAATCTGGTGAGTGACTACTCACTCTCGCCCATAGCGGCCAGTTGCTCTACCTGGTGTTCCCGCAGCAGGGGCTCGATGACTTGATCGAGTACGCCGCTCATCACCTCGTCTAATTTATAGAGGGTCAGGTTGATGCGGTGGTCGGTGATCCGGTTCTGCGGGAAGTTGTAGGTACGAATCCGTTCCGAGCGGTCACCGCTGCCGACCTGCAGCTTGCGTGAACTAGCCTGGGCGTTGACGATCTCCTCCTGGGCCTGGGAGAGCAGCTTGGCCTGCAGCAGGGACATGGCACGGGCCTTGTTCTTGTGCTGGGAGCGTTCGTCCTGGCACTCCACCACGATGCCGCTGGGTAGATGGGTAATGCGCACTGCGGAGTCGGTCTTGTTGACGTGCTGTCCGCCGGCGCCGGAGGCGCGATAGGTATCGATGCGCAGGTCGTTACTGTTGATCTCCACGTCGTCCACCTCTTCCGCCTCGGGCAGGATGGCCACGGTGCAGGCGGAGGTGTGGATGCGTCCCTGGGATTCGGTCTCCGGCACCCGCTGCACTCGATGGGTGCCCGATTCGAATTTGAGGCGGGAGTAAACGGCATTACCGGTGATGCGGCAGACTACCTCTTTGTAGCCGCCGTGCTCGCCGGGGCTCTCGCTGATGGTCTCGGTCTGCCATTTATGCTGCTCCGCATAGCGCAGGTACATGCGATGGAGATCGCTGGCGAACAGCGCCGCCTCGGCGCCGCCGGTGCCGGCCCGGACCTCGAGAAAGATATTGCGCTGGTCGTTGGGATCCGGTGGGATCAGCAGTAGTTGCAGCTCGGGCTCCAGTTCATCCCGGGTCTCCTCCGCTGCTGCCAACTCCTCTTTTGCCAGGGGGGCCATCTCTGGGTCGTCCATCATCTCTCGGGCGGCCTCGATATCGGACTCGGCTTCGGTGTAGCGGCGGAAGGTCTCCACCACCGGCTCCAGCTGGGCATACTCCTGCCCCAGGGATCTGAATTGGCGTTGATCGTTCTGGACTTCAGGATCGGCGAGGAGGGCGGTAATCTCTTCGAAGCGTTCGGCTATCTGGTCCAGCTTGCCGCGGAGTGATGGCTTCATGGATTGTTATCAGTTTTCTTTAGCTGAAATAGTGTGTTAGCGGCATCGAGCAGTTCCAGTTGGCCGTTAAAGCCAGCTTGGCGCAGCTGGGCGCTGGGATTGTGTAACAGTTTGTTGGTGAGTGTGTGGCCCATGAACTGGAGCACATCTTCCGGTGATTTGCCTTTGTTGAGCTGCTGCAGGGCCTTCTGGATCACCTCGTCGCGCAGGCTTTCTGCGTAGGCGCGGTAGTCCTGAATCAGCTCTACCGCATCGAGGGATCTGAGCCAGCCGAGATATTCACCGACATAATGTTCGATGATCTCTTCCGCCTGTTTTGCGGCCTCTTCGCGGGAGCGCATATTCTCCTGAATGACTTCATCAAGGTCATCGACGGTATAGAGGTAGATGTCACTCAGGTCGGAGACCTCGGGTTCGATGTCTCTGGGTACGGCAATGTCGACCATAAAGATCGGGCGGTGTTTGCGCTCTTTCAGGGCGCTCTCCACCGTCCCCTTGCCTAACACCGGTAATGGGCTGGCAGTGGAGGAGATAACGATATCGGCCTCAGCCAGATGGCTGCTTAATTCCGTCAGGGCGATGGCGTATCCATCCAGTTGAGCCGCCAGGGCGTGGGCCTTCTCTACGGTACGGTTGGCGACGATGATGCGGCCGATACCGTTTTGGCTCAGGTGACGGGCCGCCAGCTCAATGGTCTCACCGGCGCCGATCAGCAGGGCGGTCTGCTCTGATAGCTCACTGAATATCTGTTTGGCCAGGCTGACAGCGGCGAAGGCCACCGATACCGGGCTGTTACCGATGGCGGTGTCGGTGCGGATCTGTTTGGCGGCGGAGAAGGCGTGCTGGAACAGTTTGCTCAGCAGCTTGCCGGTAGCGCCAACGTCGGTGGCGGTCTGGAAGGCCGCTTTGACCTGCCCCAGAATCTGCGGCTCACCCAGTACCAGGGAGTCGAGCCCACAGGAGACCCGCAGCAGATGTTTGATGGCGTCGTCACCGAAATGGCTATACAGGTAAGGGTTGACCCGGTCGCTCTCGAGGCCGTGGAATTCACTCAGCCAGTCGGCCAGGGGTTCGTGATCCTCCTGGCTGAGGCAGCAGTAGGCCTCGGTCCGGTTACAGGTGGAGAGGATTACCGCCTCCTCTACCGCAGGGTGATTCTTCAGGCTGCGCAAGGCTCCAGCGATGATATCCGGCCCAAAGGTCAGCCTCTCCCGTATCTCTACGGGGGCGGTTTTGTGATTGAGACCTAGGGCGAGAATTGACATGAATTAGTGAGTATATCCGAAGCAAGAGGGAAATTTTGTTATATCAAAGGGTTGAATTCAAGTTTATTCGCACTTTTTGTGCCTTGGTTAAAGACGCGGTTCACTGGGTTATGCAGGGGCCCTTAAGTGTTATTTAATCCAATACAGCTAGTCTGGATCTAGTAATCGAGGGAGAAAATTAAGAAAAGGCGACGATCACTTAAGGTTTACCCCGATTGCTAAACTATCCACCACTCTGGTTTAATAGGATCGCTTTCTCTAAGTTGTTCATTAGAAAAGTATAATTCAATAATATACGGACGGCCACTTAAGAAGTTATGGACCGTCCCATTGAGGAGGACAAAATGCAGGTGCATAAGCTTGTGTCCGCAGCTGCGGCTGTTGGTTTTTTCTTTTCCGGCCTAGCGGTCGCGGGTGTTTCCAAGGATCTGCCGCTTCCCAGCGGTACCCCTACAGCGGATGAGATTGCCGATCAGGTCTATTTCGTCAACCATTTCTATGCGGTGAAAAAATACGGTATCACCAACGATAACAAAGATCCCAAGAAGAGCCGTAAGGCCAAGCCGGGCAAGATCACGGTGTTGGTGAATAAATCTGCCGACAGCAAGCCGACCACCATTACCTTGGAACGCTATCTGAATAACGAGTATAGCGACGGCACTATCAGCTCGCAGGATATCGCCATCTTCCGTTCAGGGAAGTTAAAGGGCACCGGCATGCTGATCACCGATTATGTGGATGACAACAAGAGCCAGTCCTACTCCATCTGGTTACCGGCGCTGCGTAAGATTCGTCGCTTCGCAGAACCTGCCCATGACGACGCTTGGGGCGGTACCGATTTCACCTTCGGTGATGTGGTGCTACGTAAGCCGCAGCATGAGACCCATGAGCTGTTGGCTACCGAGACCTTTAATGAATGCCTGGGCGCCATCGACAAGACAGAGGCAAAGAACCGCTACCTGCCCAATCCGCCGGATGCCGCCTGTGATCACAAGGGTAAAGAGGTCTATAAGCTGAAGAGCACCACCAAGCGGGATAATTGGTGGTACGACTATCGGATCAGCTATATCGATACCAAGACCTTTGCTGACTACCGTAGTGAATATTTCAAAGGCGGTGAGCAGGTAAAGGTGATCGATCGTAACTGGGTCAGTCTGGGGCTGGATGATCCCAGAGCTCTCTCATGGGGTTACTGGTACGGTAAGACCCTGGCCACCGGACATGAGACCTGGGCTGTGATTCCACAGGATGTGGTACAGATCAACCAGGACTGGGAAGATGACTTCTGGTCGGAAAAGACCCTGAGAAAAATTAAACGTTAGTAATGATCGGGGATGCCATTAAACAGGCATCCCCAATTTTTTGGCTGTCTTACAGCGGCAGCCTGCATCACTTCGAAATCCGGCTATAAAAAATTTGCAATCCGGTAATTCGTAGACTCTGGGAGGAATCATTGATGTTCAAACGCAGCAAGATTTATCAGTCGGTAATGCTCGCATTGGTATTGCCCGGAATGGCTGTGGCTGAGGTAGAGATAACCGGATATCTGAAAAACGAGACATCTATCTTTACCCGTGATGGTCAGGTGACAGGCGAAGCCGACACCATGGTTGACCAGGATCAGCACGAGAGAGCGGATCTGATGAAATTTGAAAACTCCGCACGGGTATTCCTCAATGGGGACCTTGGTGAAAATGCCACTTGGCATGGAGATCTGAATTTTATCTATGATTCAGAAGGCGTAAATGATGACTACAAAGGGCATAAGCTCTATACCCAGCACGACTACCTGAGGGAACTCTATGTCGATACCACGCTGTGGGATTGGGACCTGCGTCTGGGTAAGCAGCAGGTTGTCTGGGGTACTGCGGATGGTATCAAGCTGTTGGACATCATCAATCCAACTGACTTTCGTGAGTTGAATCAGAATACAATGGCAGAGTCTCGCATTCCCATCTGGATGATCAATGCGGAAACCAATGTTGGGGATAGTGGAAATGTGCA
Organism: Sedimenticolaceae bacterium; assembly: GCA_050293225.1. GTDB lineage: Bacteria > Pseudomonadota > Gammaproteobacteria > Chromatiales > Chromatiaceae > Thiodiazotropha. The sequence goes on along the minus strand of JBNKMQ010000252.1, from coordinate 837 downwards.
GTTTATTGTCTCTCAGGTAGAAGAGAACAAGATTCCAGGTCTCGATAAAGATGGGGCTGCAGGACACCCCTTCTTAATGAAAGGCGTTGATACGATCACTGGTCAAGTGAATGGTTTTCTTCATGTCGCCCCCGCCCTGGCAAATGTAGCAGGTAGCTTTACCAATGCTACACAGGCGGCGGTATTACCTGGAGGTGTTCCCAATCCTCTGGCTAGCCCTCTCGGGCTTGTTCCATTTTCTGGCTTGACAGTTGATGGGTTTGCAAGTGGACCGTCGATGCTGCCGCTTGGTAATCCGACGGGTGCGGGAGACCTGGGTTTCCTTGCTCAATGCGGACTCAACTTTTCCTGCTCAGGTTCGACTTTGGGTGATGATCCTAACGCGAACGCTTTTGTGACCAACTTAATGCCTGTGTATAGCTCGAATCCAATGGATACTAGCTACAGCCCGGAAGCGCCGACATCAGCTTTTGAATATATGTCAATGGCGTCTTTCGCCACATTCAATACCTTTGCGAACTTTGATTCGACTATGGGTATGTTCACTGGGGCCACGTCTGAATACGTGCGTGATTATCCGGATGATAGTGATGTCAATGCCGGATTTCGCTGGAAGCAGTCTTTGGATAATGGTCTGAATTACTCGGTCAACTACTTCTATCATTACAGCGCCAATCCTGATGTCAGCTTGAGCTGGCATGATGCAGTAACCGGGGAGAGATTGACTGAACAACTTTCACCAGCTGGAGATTTCATCGATAACGCAGCGGGCACGCCCGGACCTGATGGAAACCCTGATCTTGCGGATTTCACTACGAGTTTGACGCCCGATCAATT
>JBNKMQ010000251.1:0-6591 GCA_050293225.1 Sedimenticolaceae bacterium | reverse complement strand
GGCTTGTATGCGTTCGTCTGGCTTCTATCTGGGCATAATCCCATGATGTTGATGATCATGGGGAGCCGGGGCTGGAAGGGGCTTGCCTGCCAACAAGGCCTCTGCTGCGACTAGGGGGTCGGTTTCAGCGGTGACGACTACCTTCACGCCGGCGCTTGCCATGCGTTGCATAAAGCCCTGACCGCAGCTGCCTGTGACCAGTTGATCGACGCTGAACAGGGGGTGCTCCTCGCCGTGAAACTCATGCATCGACATCTCTTTGGGTAGCTCAAGCCGACCCGCTTCTACAGGCTTTCCACTCACCGCATCCTGTTCGAAGATGAGGAATCTGCGGGCCTTACCTGCATGTTGAGTAATGGTGCGGAAATTCTGGCTGGTTACTGCAATTTTCATTTCTATTGTCCAGATGAGTAAGCGCTGCTAGTGGATTGACTCAAACTGTCGTCGCTTACATGCTTGATGTAGAGGGAGTTTGCCCACTCTTCCATCAAGGCGTTGACTAGGGGCATTGGGGCTTCAACAAACGAGATGGTGAATCCATCGTCACTCTCACAGATGCCGATCGAACAGGGGCGGGCAGCGAGTTGGATGGGGTCCTGTAAGGTGAATCCAAAGCAGAAGATCACATTGACCGCAGCCTGGATGTTGGATGCAATCTGGCCCTCAGGTAGCTGATTCGTATGGGTATAGTGATCGAAGGTGCCGATATATCTGGCGGCTTTGTGGGACTCAATTCGCTCCTTCAGATACGAGACAATTCCATCCACCGAATCGAATCGGCATTCGGAGCTTCCAAGCTGCAGGGTAAAGAGCGGTAGCTCCATCTGCACTAAGGTCTGCTTCAACGTACGCTCTCCCTAATTCAATCTTAGCTATAAGTGGTGAAAAATGAGGAGTAAGCGTAATCCCGGATGTCAGCTCCGGGCATTGAAAATGATCAATCTTCAGCGAGACGTTTGAGATTTGGGACGTCGAGCAGAAATTGATTCGGGGAGGTCTCTATCAGCAGGCTTTGGCGTTTGAATTCTGCGATAGTACGGCTTGCTGTCTCGGTGGTGATACCAAGCATTGCTCCCATATCCTCCCGGGCGAAGAGGCTGCATTGGCTCTCTTCAGTATTTTTTACTAGACGCAGTAGCAGGCGGGCAATACGTTGCTTGGCTGAACCTGTGGAAAGTTCCGTCAACCAGGCATCGGCCTCGGTCAGGGCGCGTTGCCAGCGGCTAAGTAGCTCCTTATGCAGGGCGGGATTTTCTTTGCTGAGATTGTTGACGATTCTGATTGGCAGGGCGCAGACTTCCGTCTCCTGCAGTACCACGGCGTCGTGCTGGTAGGTCTCACCCACCAAGATCTCCAGGCCGGTGATATCAGTGGTGCGAATCAGTCTGACAATACGTTGACTGCCATCTGGAAGATACTGCACCAGTTTGATGATGCCTGAGCGGATGGTATAGAGACGCTCACCTTTATCGCCGGCATGGTAGAGCGTAGCTCCTGGCGGCAGAGTGTACTGGTCGATGGGATCGTGCAGCTTTTCGAAAGCACTATCTTCTATACCTGAAAACAGTACAGACTCCCGTATAGCGCACTTCGAGCAGTCGGCAACGCCGTCCCGGGCTTCTTTGAAGGTAACGTTCTTTACCATAATTCCCAGATGGACCTCATCAAACCTACCGGCTGAATGAGACCGTTAGTCTCAGGTTTATAAACATAAGTGTGAACAATACCAGATAGATACCTGAGTAGAATACCCCATTTTTCCATAAAAACGAGCTGGAACCATTCTAAATGCCAGTGTAATGTTGTGGCTAATGGATGATTTGGCCAGCCGCTAGGCCAAGTTGATACGCCTGAGGAATGGGATCTAGCATGATTGAAAGTGGTAAGGAAGAGACGCTGCAACATATCCTGATCGTAGACGATCAGCCTGCCAACCTCGCCAGTCTGGAGCAGATTCTGGGGGTGAGTTATCGGGTATCAAAGGGTGAAAATGGTCAGGTTTGTCTGGATTTGGCGGAGGAGCTCAAGCCGGACCTGATTCTGCTGGATGTGGACATGCCCCTGATGGATGGGCTAACGGTCTGTCGCAAACTCAAATCCGACCCTGCAACCTCCATGATCTCCATCATCTTTGTCTCCGCCCTCTCGCGTTTGGAGGAGCGGCTGGCGGGCTATCGTGCCGGTGGAGATGACTATGTCGCCAAGCCCTACAACGTCGATGAGCTGTTGGCTAAAATCCGCATCGTTCTGAATATGCGATTTGATCTGGAGGCGGCGAGGGAGCGAGCCCAGCAGAACCTGGGTAGTGTGGCCGACTCACTCTCAACCTGTAATGAGTTGGATGCACTGAAGCAGTTCTTTCATCAGGCGGGCAATTGCCAGGATCTACGTTCTCTGGGTGAAAAAATGCTGACCACATTCGATTACTTTGGCTTGCGTGTCATTATTCGGATGTTGGGTACCGGGCACTACTTTTCCCATGCGGGGGAGGTGGGCGCGCTGGATCAGGAGATGATGGAGGCGATGTATGACAAAGGCCAGCTAATCGATTTTGGCCATCGCACCCTGATCAACGCCGAACATGTCTCCGTCCTGGTGCGCAATATGCCGTTGCACGATGCCGATCGTTATCGCCGTTGGAAAGAGAGTCTGACTCTGCTGGTCGGTGTGGCTAACAGTTGCATCGAGGCGGTGGAGGACGAGAATATCGAACTCCACCTTGCCGGCCTGCAGTCCCTTGTCAAAGGTCTAAGTCAACTGATTGAACACCTTCAGGACCCGGAACTGGAGGTGGATCAGAGTCACGCCACTTCCCGCCTGAGCCATCTGGTCAGCGTCTGGGAGTCGAGTATCCAGGCCTCCTGACAGCTCTCCTTCTAGCAATAGATCAGCCTACATTTGGCAGATGGGCCAGAGATTCCTCGATCGCCGCTGCCGGATAGTCGTAGTTATCCAGCTCCCCCTTTAAATAGCGGTCGTAGGAGGACATGTCGAAATGGCCATGTCCCGAGAGGTTGAAGAGCAGGGTCTTGGGCTCTCCACTCTCTGCACAGCGCTTCGCTTCTCGTACAACCGCTGCGATGGCATGACAGGACTCGGGGGCAGGGACTATGCCCTGGGTCTTGGAGAAGAGCACTCCCGCCTCGAATGTCTCCAGTTGGGGCACAGACATCGCGCTCAGCAGGCCTTCGTTGTAGAGCTGACTGACCAGGGCCGATTCACCATGGTAGCGCAGGCCGCCGGCGTGGATACCCGGGGGCATGAAGTCGTGGCCCAGGGTATACATCTTGGTCAGGGGTGTAAGTCCCTCGGTATCGCCGAAATCATAGGCGTAGACCCCCTTGGTCAGGGTGGGGCAGGAGCTTGGCTCCACGCAGACCAGATCAATCTCTTTGCCTGCCGCCTTGTCGGCGAAGAAGGGGAAGGCGATACCACCGAAGTTGGAGCCACCACCACAGGGGGCGAAGACCATGTCCGGGTAGTCGCCCACCAGGGCCATCTGCTTCTTCGCCTCTTCACCGATGATGGTCTGGTGCAGGAGTACATGGTTGAGCACCGAGCCCAGGGCGTAGTTGGTGTCTGCGCGACCGGCTGCCTCTTCCACTGCTTCGGAGATGGCGATGCCGAGGGAACCGGCGGAGTCAGGGTCCTTCTCAAGGATATGGCGGCCCGACTGTGTCAGGTCGGTGGGACTGGGGAAGACCTCCGCTCCCCAGGTCTGCATCATGGAACGTCGATACGGTTTCTGATCGTAGCTGACCTTGACCATGTAGACCCTCACCTCCAGGCCGAATAGCTGTCCCGCCAGGGATAGGGCGCAACCCCATTGTCCGGCGCCGGTCTCGGTGGTCAGGCGGGTGATGCCGTGGAGCTTGTTGTAGTAGGCCTGGGCCACTGCAGAGTTGGGTTTGTGCGAGCCCGCCGGGCTGACCGCCTCGTTTTTGAAGTAGATCTTGGCGGGTGTCTTCAGGGCCTGTTCCAACCGCTCAGCACGATAGAGGGGGGAGGGACGCCAGAGGCGTAAGATCTCACGCACCTCTTCAGGAATCGGTATCCAGCGCTCGCTGCTCACCTCCTGCTCAATGATGGCGGGCGGGAAGATGGCGCCCATGGCATCGGGGGTGATGGGGGAACCGTCAGGTGCCAGGATCGGTGCCGGAGGATTGGGCATGTCGGCCACAACGTTGTACCAGTGGGTCGGCATCTCCGCCTCTTTGAGCAGGATCTTGGTTTTCATAGGACGAATACTCCTTAAGCTTGGCCCGAACGGTGAATAGTGTTGAGATAGCACCCCTTGGGCTCAATCCCAAATACCACGCAGTAGCGCTGACCGGATTAATATCCCACACCAGTTTGTCGATTGCTATGTGCCGGGTTTGAGCGAAATCAAAGAAATAGAACATTGGAACAGGCTGTGCCGATAATCACACTGAGAGAGATTCAACTGAGCTATGGCGATAAGCCCCTGCTGGATCATGTAGATCTAAACATCGAGCCAGGTGAGCGTATCTGTCTGATCGGTCGCAACGGTGCCGGCAAGTCGACCCTGATGAAGGTGCTATTGGGGGAGGTGACTGCAGACGACGGCGAACGTGTAGTGGCCAAAGGTGTGAGACTGGCGCGCCTGATCCAGGAGGTACCGGCTGATACCCGGGGCAGTGTCTTCGATGTGGTGGCCGATGGCATCGGACATCTGGGGGAGATGATCAAGCAGTATCACCAGCTCAGTCATCAACTGGCGGAGAGCGGGGATGAGGGGTTGCTGGATCGGCTCTCCCAGGCCCAGCAGGCGCTGGAGGCTGCGGACGGCTGGCAACTGGAGCAGCGGGTGGAGACGGTCATCTCCCGCTTGGGGCTAGACCCGGAACTTCAATTCGACCAGCTCTCCGGCGGACTCAAGCGGCGGGTGCTGCTGGCCCAGGCCCTGGTTGTCGAGCCGGATCTGCTATTGCTCGACGAGCCGACCAACCATCTGGATATCGAGGCGATCCAATGGATGGAGGAGTTTCTCCTCGGCTACTCCGGCGCCATCCTCTTTGTCACCCATGATCGCGCCTTCCTGCGTCGTCTGGCTACCCGAATTCTTGAGCTGGATAGAGGTGAGCTGACCGACTGGCCGGGGGACTATGCCAACTTCCTGCGGCGTAAGGAGGAGCGGCTCAGCGCCGAGGCCCTGGCGAATGAGCGCTTCGACAAGAAGCTGGCCCAGGAGGAGGTCTGGATCCGTCAGGGCATCAAGGCGCGACGTACACGCAACGAGGGGCGGGTACGGGCGCTTAAGGCGATGCGTGAGTCACGCCGCCAGCGCAGGGAGCAGACCGGCAAGGTGAAGATGGAGCTGGCCAGCGGGGAGCGCAGCGGCAAACTGGTAGTGGAGGTCGAGGGGATCAGCTACGCCTGGGATGGGGAGCCGGTGATTCGGGATTTCACCACCACCATCTTGCGTGGCGACCGGGTCGGCATCATCGGCCCCAACGGCTCCGGTAAGACCACGCTGCTGAACCTCCTGCTGGGCAAGCTGCAACCTGATCGGGGTCGGGTCAAGCTGGGTACCCAGCTGCAGGTGGCCTACTTCGATCAGCTGCGCAGCCAATTGGATGAGGAGCGCTCGGTGCAGGACAACGTCGCCGGGGGCAGCGACAAGGTGGAGATCGGTGGCAAGAGCAAACATATCATCGGTTATCTGCAGGACTTTCTGTTTACCCCGGAGCGGGCCCGCTCGCCGGTCAAGGCCCTCTCCGGCGGTGAGCGCAATCGTCTGTTGCTGGCCAAACTGTTCACCAAGCCCTCCAACCTGCTGGTGATGGACGAACCGACCAACGACCTCGACGTCGAGACCCTCGACCTGCTCGAAGAGCTGCTGCTCGACTACCAGGGCACCCTGCTGCTGGTCAGCCACGACCGCGCCTTCGTCAACAACGTCGCCACCAGTTCACTGGTCTTCGAGGGTCACGGCGAACTCAACGAATATGTTGGTGGTTACGACGATTGGTTGCGCCAGCGCCCCAGTTGTGCAGCGGACACACCGGCAAAGAAGGCATTGCCCAAGGTGGAGGAAAGGCCCAAGGCCACAGCGCAAAAGGTCAAGCTCAGCTACAAGGAAAAACGGGAGTTGGAGCAGTTGCCGGATCGTATCGCCGAGTTAGAGGCCGAGCAGGAGGCGTTGCAGGCGCAGATGAGCGACCCCGGTTTCTATCAGCAGCCGGACAAAACGGCGATCACCCGTGCGACCGAACGGATGGAACAGCTGGGCATGGAACTCGAACAGGCCTACGAGCGTTGGGAGACGTTGGCGGAGATGGAAGGATAAGGCATAGCGGTTCACATGTGGTGGATCACGAAGGTGTACAGATAGTCTTTGCTCTTCAATTGACATTCATGCGCAGCTATCGCTATGGTAGCAGCCATAAATCGAACCAGAGTTCGAGAATCCATAGACACATGGAATAGTGCCGAAGTGCCAATCTTGTTATTTGTTAATCAACAGAGTGTTCCCTTTTGCGGTCTATGCAGAAGAACATGTCATCTCAATTTTCTGTTTCAGCCAGAGTCATCTGATTATTGCTACGCCAACTTTGGCTGTAACTCACA
>JBNKMQ010000250.1:0-7297 GCA_050293225.1 Sedimenticolaceae bacterium | reverse complement strand
CAGATGCATCATCAGGATGCTGGCGGCGGCGCTGAATTCGATGGAGAAGGCGCGGTCGGAGACGGCGTCCAGTGAGTTCTCGGCCGGGCGCTCGAAACCGAGCAGCTCGGCAGTATAGTGTCGATCGATGGGGTAGGTGGTGCCGGCCAGGGCGGCGGCGCCAAGGGGCATCACGTTGACCCGCTTGTTGCAGTCGGCGAGGCGCTCCCGGTCCCGCTCCAGCATCTCGAACCAGGCCATCAGGTGGTGGCCAAAGGTGACCGGCTGGGCGGTCTGCAGATGGGTGAAGCCGGGCAGGATGGTCTCCGCCTCGGCTTCGGCCTTCTCCAGCAGAGCGGTCTGCAGACGCAGGATCGCCTCGCCCAGGGTCTCGATCTCGCTGCGCAGCCAGAGGCGGATGTCGGTGGCCACCTGATCATTGCGCGAACGTCCGGTGTGAAGTTTTTTGCCGGCGTCGCCGATAGCCTCTGTTAACGCCGATTCGATATTCATGTGGACGTCTTCCAGCGCCACTGACCAGCGGAACTCGCCGGCCTCAATGCGGGCGCGGATCTGCTCAAGTCCGGTGATGATGGCATCCCGCTCCGCATCGGTGAGTATGCCCTGACGTGCCAGCATTGTGGCATGGGCGATGGAGCCTTGGATGTCATACTGGTAGAGTCGTTGATCGAACTCCACCGAAGCGGTGAAGGCCTCGACAAAGGCGTCGGTCGGCTCGTTGAAGCGGCCGGACCAGAGTTTCGCAGGTGCGGAACTGTCACTCATGAAGATACGTCCTGGTTTGAGGTAGAGTTAAACTGGCCGGATTATAACAGGCGAAGGAGCGATGAAGCAGGTTAGTAGAGAATCTGAGCTACAGGCAGCCACTCCGGAGAAGGGGTCAACCAGCTTTTTGCCCAATTTCTGTTCCATACGCAGCGTCTTCGCGGTGGTGATTTCCGGGGAGATGCTGGCGATCCTCTTCTCCCTCACCTCGGCGGATGAGATGAGTGGTTTTCTCTGGCAGCTAAGTGTGATCTCCCTTCTTGTGCAGTGGATCGGTCTGACAACGGCGGGATTGCTTTGTTTGCTACGCCGTCAGCTGGAGGGTTTGAGTCTGCAACTGGCGGGTCTCTCCGCCTTCCTGATCTTGATGGGGATGACCGCCGTTATCTGTCTGATAACGGTCTGGATCGATCTGTCTCAAGGCTTGCAACTTTTTAAGTTGGATCCTGAACTTCTCATCCGGGCCATGGGGGTGAGCGCCATCGTCGGCGTGCTGGTTCTGCACTACCTCTATTTGCAATATCTCTGGCGTCTCCAATCGGAGGCTGAGAGCAGTGCCCGCTTGCAGGCCCTGCACTCAAGGATCCGGCCCCACTTCCTCTTCAACAGTATGAACACCATCGCCAGCCTGACCCGCAGTGACCCCAAGATGGCTGAACGGGTGGTAGAGGATCTGGCCGATCTCTTCCGCGTCTCCCTGGGGGATGCGGCCAGGCCTTCGAGTCTGGAAAGGGAGTTGGAATTGGCGCGACAATACCTGAATATTGAGGAGCTGCGCCTGGGAGAACGCCTGAAGGTCAAGTGGGAGCTGGAAGATCTGCCTGAGCAGGTGATGATGCCGCCAATGATACTGCAGCCGCTATTGGAAAATGCGGTCTACCACGGTATTGAACCTAGTGCCGGTGGCGGTCTGGTCACCATCTCCGGCTGTTATCGCCGCAGAAAGATCAATTTGAGTATCCGTAACAGCTTGCCTGAAGCGGAAGAGGAGAGCCACCGCCAGGGTAACCACCTGGCGATGGAGAATATCCGTGCCCGGCTGGCAGGGGTGTTTGAGATTGAAGGCTCCCTGACCGAATCCCATGTCGATGGGGAGTACCAGGTGCGCCTAGTATTCCCCCACCCCTGGAATCAATGAGAGTGCCGGAGTCAGATAGAAGATGAAGATCCTGGTGGTGGATGATGAAGCCCTGGCGCGACAGAGACTATCGCAGTTGGTTGCTGAGCTGGGCCCCCCCTATGAAGTAGTGGGAGAGGCGGCAAACGGTGAAGAGGCGGTACAGCAGTATCAGAAGCTCGGTGCAGATCTGGTGCTGATGGATATTCGTATGCCCGGGCTGGATGGCCTGCAGGCGGCGAAGCGGCTGTCAGAGACTGAACACCCACCGGCTGTTATCTTCACCACAGCCTACGAGGAACATGCTCTGGATGCCTTTGACACCGCCGCCCAGGGCTATCTGTTGAAACCGATTAGACGGGAGCGGCTGCTTGCCGCCTTGGAGCGTAGCCAGCGTCTGACTCGCACACAGATCAATGCCAGCGCAGAAACCCCAGTACCGCAGTTGAGAGCCAGCTACCGGGGCGGGGTGAAAATGTTGCCGCTGGATGAGGTGATCTATCTGAGGGCCGAGGCCAAATATGTGGTGGCCCGCTATGAGGCGGGGGAGCTGCTGTTGGAGGAGAGCCTCAAATCCCTGCAGGAGAAATATGCCGACTGGCTATTGCGTATCCACCGCAATGCCCTGATTGCCAAGAGTTGTCTGGCCGGACTGGAGAAGGACCAGGGCGCACCCCGGGTGGTACTCAGGGGCTGTGACGAGACGCTGGAGATCAGCCGGCGGCATCTGCCGGAGATTCGACGCCTGCTGAAAGGCTAGCTACTGGTTCGAGAAGCCACGAGTCATGACTGAAAGGACCCCGCTAAAACTCAATCTGATGATCTATTCCGGACATATCTTGCAACACTGGCCACGCTATTTTTTTTTGATTCTGACCTTCACCCTCTCCACCTTTGCAAAGGCGTCGACCGAACAGGGGGATGTCAGTACCCCCAATCTAATCGCCCAGGGCTGCATGGGCTGTCACGGCCCTGAGGGCAACAGCGGCTCCAGCGCCATCCCCTCCATCGCCGGGTTACCGAAAGACTATCTGGAGGAGGTGCTACGCAGCTATCGCTATGGCGGCCGTTTCGGCACCCTGATGGGACGCTTGATGCAGGCCTACAGCGATGAGGAGTTGGCTGAATTGGCTGACTATTTCAGTCAGCAGCCCTTTCGGCGCCACAAGCAGCGGGTGGATTGGGATCTGGCCTTCAAGGGAGAACAGTTGCACCGCTTCTACTGCCGTGAGTGCCATGGAGACCTTAAGCGAGCCGCCGAAGCGGGCATCCCAAAGCTCAACGGCCGCTGGATGACCTATCTGCGCTGGACCCTGCAGGACTATCTGCTGGGCATCAATCAGGCGGATAGTGAGATGTCCAAGGCGCTGATCCGTCTGGTGAGGAGACATGGAGAGACGGGGCTGCAGTCATTGATTCACTACTACGGCAGCGTCAGACCGGAGAAGTCTGAGGCGGAGTAAAGGTGGTAAAATTGCCACCGTTGAGCCCAGCCTTTAGCATATGCGGTTTTAGGCGCAGATCGGCACCCGGTCGGACGCCGGATCCGATCACAAGCAGAGGCCAAGCATGTCCCAGACCATTCGAATCGCCACCCGTAAATCCCCCCTCGCCATGTGGCAGGCAGAACATGTGGCGGCGGAGCTGAAGCGCGCCCATCCGGGGGTCGAGGTGGAATTGCTGGGTATGACTACCCAGGGGGACAAGATCCTCGACACACCACTGGCCAAGATTGGTGGCAAAGGGCTCTTTATCAAAGAGCTGGAGCAGGGGCTTCTGAGCGGGGATGCCGATATCGCCGTACACTCCATGAAGGATGTCCCGGTTGATTTGCCGGATGGTTTGCACCTTGCGGTAATCATACAGCGGGAGGATCCCCGGGATGCCTTCGTCTCGAACAACTATAACTCCCTGGATGAGCTACCCCAGGGAGCCTGTGTCGGCACCTCCAGCCTACGTCGTCAGAGCCAGCTGGCGGAACAGCGTCCCGACCTCAAGATCAAATCCCTGCGCGGTAACGTCAATACCCGTTTGAGAAAGCTCGATGAGGGTGAATATGATGCCATCATCCTGGCTGCGGCAGGCCTCATCCGTCTGGGTTTTGAACAGCGTATAACAGCCCTGATCGGTCCTGAGCAGAGCCTGCCCGCCATTGGTCAGGGCGCAGTGGGTATTGAGTGCCGTATCGATGATGAGCAGACCAATGCCCTGATCGCCCCACTTCATCACGACGATACGGCGGTCTGCGTACAGGCGGAGCGGGCAATGAACCAACGCCTGAATGGGGGTTGCCAGGTGCCGATCGCCGGTTACGCCATGCTGGAGTCAGGTAATCTCTGGCTGCGTGGTCTGGTGGGTGAGCCCGATGGCAGTGATATCATCCGCGGTGAGGTGGAAGGCAGCACCGATGAGGCGGAAGCCATGGGGGTGGGTCTCGCTGAGCGCCTTCTCGAGTGGGGCGCGGATGAGATCCTCAAGGCCCTCTACGAAAAGGACTGAATTGGTCGTGGGGCAAGATCTGGACATCAGCACCTGTGACCTGGAGGGGCGGGGGATTTTAGTCACCCGGTCAAGCCGTCAGTCTGCCGGACTCTGTAAGCTGATCGAGGCCCAGTGCGGGCAGGCAATTCGATTTCCTACTATGGAGATTGCGCCAAGCAGTGATAGGGAGACGGCCCTGAAGCAGTTGAGTCAGGTCTATGATCTGGCCATCTTCATCAGCCCCAATGCGGTCCACTATGCCAGGGATCTGCTCTCCGCTGAGGCAATTCAGGCTAATCTCTTCTGCGCCGTCGGCAAAGCGACGGAAAAGGCGATGAAGACAGCGGGCTATCCCGTCGATCTGGTTCCCAAACATAGCTACGATAGCGAAGGGGTACTGGCTATCCCGGATCTGCAGGAGATGAAAGGGAAACAGGTGCTCATCGTTCGCGGAGACGGAGGGCGCCCCATGCTGGGGGATACCCTGCGCGCGAGGGGTGCAAAAGTAGGTTATGCTGAGGTCTATCAACGAAAGTTGCCGCAAGGGGATAGTGCTTCACTGCTGGCAAACTGGCGCGAGCGCATAGATCTCGTGACCACTACCAGCATCCAGGTGTTGGATAATCTGATCGAGATGCTTGGTGAATCGGCCTGGCAGCGTTTGCAAGAGACCCCCTTGCTGGTGATCAGCGATCGCATGCGTGTTGCTGCGCAGCAGAAGGGGTTCTACACCATCCTGCAGGCAGAGGGGGCTGATGACAAAGCCATCATGGCCGCAATCTGTGACTGGGTGGAGAGGTTGAAACAGTCTTGAGTTGTCTGCTGATAGCAATGGCTGGAGACTGGGCTGGTAAGGCGTGGGACACAGAACAACAGATCCCGGGAACTTAGGGTAATACAATAAGTTATGAGCGAAAAAGAGCAGAACGGACAAGAGATCGACGAGAACGCCGATTTTGAGGATGCCATCGAGGGAGAGGTAGAAGTGATTGAGGATGGTGATAAAGGCAGCACCACCCAGCGCCTGCCAATGATCCTTGCTGCCTCAGCCCTGGTGATCGTCGCTGCCGGTTTGATATTCGGTTACCGCTACTGGTCAGAGATGAAGCACACCCTGTCTGACCTCAACACCGCTCTGCAGCAGGCAAACAGCGAGCAGACGGCATTGTCGCAGAAGCTGCAACAGGCACAGAAAGAGGCTGAGGCGCAGAGAGAGAAGATCGAACAGCAGGGCGAGGCCCTGGCGGCACAGCATCAGAGTCTGCTTGAGGCGAAGACGGCGGCCAAGCTGGCGGATGAGCAGTTATACCGCTCCCTGGGTGAGATTCAGACCCGTCTGGGGGGTAAGGAGAGCCAATGGCGGGTAGCCGAGGCGGAGTATCTGTTACGGGTAGCCAACCATCGTTTGGGCCTGATGACCGATCCTGCCACAGCCCTGGAAGCCCTGAAGTCGGCGGATGACAGGCTTGGCGCAACCGGCGATCCCGGCTGGACCTCGGTGCGCGACCTGATCGCTAAGGAGATCACCCAGCTGACGGCACTGCCGCGAGTTGATGTGGCGGGTATCAGCAGCCAGCTGATGGCCCTCTCTTCCCAGATCGATGCTCTGCCGCTGAAGGATGAGGGGGTCTCTATGGTGGCTCCTGCAGAGAGGTCGAATGAGATTGCTGCTCTGAATGAGGGTGAGACCTTCAATCTGGAGCGGGCGCTTGAAGACTTTTGGCAGGGCTTCAAGTCGATGATGGTGATTCGCCACCACGATCGCCCTGTTAGCGCCATGTTGCCGCCGGAGCAACGCTACTTTCTGTTGCAGAATCTGCGCCTCAAGCTGGAGGCTGCCAAGGCGGCGCTAATGGGACGCAACCAGTCCCTCTATGGCGAAAATCTGGCTGCTGCCGCCGAGTGGTCGGCCGCCTATTTTGATACAGAGGACCCGGCAGTGGTCGGTTTCCGTGAACAGCTAGAGGATCTAGCCAAGAGAGAGATCGCACCGGCCCTGCCGGATATCTCCGCATCCCTCATGGCCTTACAGGCGAGACGCCAGCGCGTGAGCGAGGGAGGCGGCCAGTGAGATTGCTGCTTGCCGCATTTCTCGCCCTGCTGGCGGCGGTTGCCGTCACCCTCTGGGTGCAGCAGGACAACGGCTATGTATTGATCGGCTATGGTCAATGGACCATCGAGGGCAGCCTGGCCCTATTCAGCTTGGCACTGGTCGCTATCTTTCTTCTTCTCTATGTATCCATACGTCTGATCATAAGGCTCTGGTGTATGCCCGAGTCGGTTAAAGGGTGGCGTCTCAAACGACGCAATCAAAGGGCCAGACGGTCTTTGACCCGGGGCCTGGTGGAGCTGGCAGAGGGTCGCTGGAAGGTGGCCGAGCGCCATCTCACCCGACATGCGGAGCAGTCGGATACGCCGCTGCTCAACTATCTGGCTGCCGCCCGTGCCGCCCAGTTGCAGGACGCCCACGAACGACGGGATGACTATCTGCATCTGGCCCACGAGAGCATGCCATCCGCCGATGTGGCGGTGGGCCTGACCCAGGCGGAGCTGCAGCTGGCCCACCAGCAGTACGAGCAGGCTCTGGCCACCCTGATGCATGTGCGCTCGCTCTCGCCCAAGCACAGCTATGTGCTGAAGCTATTGAAAAAGCTCTACGAGAACCTGGGTGAGTGGGGCAAGCTGGAAGAGATTCTGCCCGATCTGCGTCGCCGCAAGGTGATCGGTGAGAAGGAGTTGCAGAGCCTGCAGCAGCAGGTCTGCCGTGAGCGGCTGAAGCAGGAGTCGGGGCAGGTGGAGACTCTGGTTCACTACTGGCAGACGATTCCCAAGGAGTTGCGCCTGGATCAGGGGATGCTGCTCGACTACGGCCGCCTGATGCTGCCTCTGGGAGCCGCGCCGCGGGTGGAACCGCTGATCGAAGATTTCCTCGGC
>JBNKMQ010000249.1:0-16922 GCA_050293225.1 Sedimenticolaceae bacterium | reverse complement strand
GGGTGCGGTTTCCCGCACCGAAGAGTAGTTAAGATCTACCAGTCAGCTGCTCAGGCCCAGCCTTTCCAGGCCTGCCTTTGCACAGACCCCATCCTGCTCTTCTGAACCGCCGGAGACACCGATGGCTCCGATCACCTGACCATCACTGACGATGGGCAGGCCACCACCGAAGATCACCAGCCGTTCCCGGTGGACTATGCCTTCTCTTAACTGCGGTATGTCACCGATCGCATCCATCCATTGCTCGGTGGGAAAACCGAAGCCTGCCGCCGTATAGGCCTTGTCGATGGCGATGTCGATGGAGTGGAGAAAGGCGCCGTTCATACGCTGGAATGCGAGCAGGTTGCCCCCTTTGTCCACCACCGCGGCGTTGATTTTTATCCCCAGATCCTCTGCCTGCTGGACGGCGGCGGCCACCGCTTCGGCCGCCGCCCGCCAGTGGATCTGCGGTTCGTTAACCGCTATCTGCATCAGGTCAGAACCGTCAGGAAGCGATCGTTCAGGGTACGCTCGTAGTAGAAGATACCTTTACCAACTTGATCGAAGTCCCAGGTGCGAACCGGGTGGTCTGGATAGGCGGTGTAACCACCGGCATAGACCTCGTTGCGGTTCCCGGAGGGATCGAAAAAGTAGATGGTTTGACCGCGGGTGATACCGTGACGGGTCGGTCCGATATCGAGGGATACGTCATTGATGGAGATGATATCCGCAGCGTTACCCACCTCGTTCCAATCCTGCAGCAGAAAGGCGGCATGATGGAATTTACCGGGCTCTTCGTGCTCAACAAAGGCGATGTCGTGAGCCTTGTTACTGGCGGTCAACCAGATGGCGAGGGAACCGTCACCTTCCGGCATATCAACCTTCTCAGGCTGATAAAATCCGAGCACGTCACAGAAAAATTCTCGTGCCTTGCCGATATTCGGACCATAGCAGAGCAGATGGTCGAATCGACTCGCGCCCATACCATGAGGACGTACCGTATAGATATCGGGATTCTTCAGGCCTGGGCAACACTCAGCCAGTTCGATCTCATGATAGAGCTCAACACGGTGACCGGTAGGTAGCGTAAAACCGATGCGGGGACCGACACCCGGTTGCTCGCCGGCCGGAACATGATCCACATCCAAACCAAACTCAACGATCTTTGGTTCGATCTCTTGCAGATATTTGGTGCTGTCCACTTTGAAGGCAACATAATCCAGGCCGGCTGTTTCCGCTGGACGCAGGATCACGCTGTGGTGATCAAACTCATCCCATCCCTTGAAGTAGACTCTGCCGTCGGCCTCTTTGCTGACGAGATTTAGACCAAGAATGTTCTCGTAGTGATTGATGGCTTCATCCATATCCAAAACACGGAGCTGGATCAGTCCGGGACGTAGTACACCTTGAAATGCCATATTGAATCCTCTTTCGTTTATCGATATTGAGATCTAATTATTTCCCGCCGAGCGGTATTTAACTGAACGAAGCAAGACCTGACTTTTCGGATAGTTCAGACCCATCATCAGAGACGACAGCCTTCTCCATCTTGCCAACGACCTTGAGTGAGATATCACTGGTGGGATAACAGCGACAGGCCAACAAGACCTGCTCTGCTTCATCTTCCTGAGTGATAAACTCCCGACTCATGGCCTTCTTCACAAAGCTCCCGGAGGTCACTTGAACCTTGCAGACACCACAGCCACCACCTCGACAACCCACCGGAATTCCCCGTTTTCCCAGACTCTCCATCCCGCTGAGCAGACTCTGCTCTGCGGAACATTGGTAAGTCTCGGCGCTGTTTTCGATGGTGACTTTGTATCGCATAACCTCTCAGGATCCGGTCTGGCTTCGTTCGTAGATCGCCATCCCCTCACAGGGAGTGGAATGTCGACCCTGGATGGCTAAAGAGCAGTTTGCATGCCAGGAGGAGATCCTCCTGGATTGGAGAGGCACTATTTCGCAGCAGAAAAATCAAGAATTAGCCGAGAAAAGTTACCATATGATCAATATGAATTAATCATATGGTTAAATTTATGGGGTTAACCCCAATATTTTCTCGTTAATTATTTTTTTATCGATATTTATATTTTTAATCGTTTTTTTATCGCGCCATTTTTGTGCATTGCACATTTCCTAACGAGGTATTTGATTATTTGATCAAATTGTAATCAAATGATAATCCTGTACTTAACCATTTGATCACTCTGCCCCAGCATGGAGGGCGCATGGCGATAGAAATTGACCTCAGTTCCCGCTTCGACCTCCCCCCCGATCTAAAACTCAGTCTCGATAAGGGAGAGATCCACCTCAGCGATCAGCGCATGATCATGCTGCATGTGGGCGCCATGGGCTCCCTGCGCAAAGAGCTGATCGACACCCTCGGTATTGAGCGGGCCCGGGGCCTGCTCACCCGTATGGGTTATGCCTCCGGTGTGCGTGACGCCAAACTCTCTCGCAAGCTGATACCACATGCGTCGGATGAAGAGCTGATGATGATGGGACCCAAGCTGCACATGCTTGAGGGGATAGTGAAGGTGTCACCGATCAAGATCGATATCGATATCGAGAATGGTAAATATTTCGGCGACCTGATCTGGGAACACTCCTACGAGGCAGAAGAACATATAGAACAGTTCGGCGTGCATACCGAATCGGTCTGTTGGACGCAGATCGGTTATGCCACGGGCTACACCAGCGAGATCGTTGGTCGTTTCATTCTCTATAGAGAGCCAGAGTGTTGCGGCAAGGGAGATCGTCACTGCCGCAATGTTGGAAAACCGGTGGAAGATTGGGACGGAAATGTTGAGGAGGATTTGAAGTATTTCAAATCCGACCACATCGCCGATCAATTGCTCAAGTTACAGGAAGAGGTCGCCCACCTGCGCTACTCCCTTGATGAAGAGACCGCAATTGGCGACATGGTAGGCAGCACCCCACCCTTTCTGCAGACCTGTAAAATGTTGAAGAAGGCGGGAGAGAGCAATGTTGCCGTTCTGCTGCTGGGTGAGACCGGCGTCGGTAAGGAGATGTTTGCCCGTGCGCTGCACAGTATCAGCTCCCGCGCCGAGAGAAGTTTCATCGCCATCAACTGCGCGGCCATTCCGGAGGAGCTAATCGAATCAGAACTTTTCGGCGTGGAGAAAGGGGCCTACACCGGCGCCCAGCACTCCCGGCCCGGCAGATTCGAGCGTGCCCATGGTGGCACACTGTTTCTGGATGAGGTGGGTGAACTCTCACCGGCCGCTCAGGTAAAACTGTTGCGAGTTCTACAGGAAGGAGAGTTCGAGCGCATCGGCGACAGCCACACTCGCAAGGTGAATGTCCGGCTCGTTGCAGCCACCAATGTGGATCTGCAACAGGCCGTGGATGCGGGTAAGTTTCGTGCAGACCTCTACTATCGCCTGAATATCTTTCCTATCCTGATCCCTTCCCTGCGGGAGCGTCGTGACGATATACCCGCCCTGGTCGAGCGTTTCCTTGAGAAGTACAACGCACTCCACGGAAAGCGCACTACCGGCATCACCGAGCAGGCATTGGACGCACTCAAATCTTATGAATGGCCCGGTAACATTCGTGAGCTGGAGAATATGATTGAGCGGGGAGTGATCATTGCCGCCAATGACTCCCGCATAGATCTCGCCAACCTCTTTCCCTGCGTCAATATCGAGCAACCGATTACTCAATTTCAGCTGGGCGGCGCTTCCAAGCCAGTGGAGAGTGAAGCTTCCACGCCAGCGCCGCTTGGTCTCTCAGGCATGCTTGAACAGATCCTGGATCAGAATATCCCCCTGGCGGATATCGAAGAGGGCCTGATCAACAACGCCGTCAATCGCGCCAACGGTAATCTCAGTTCGGCTGCGCGCATGCTTGGCCTGACCCGCCCCCAGATCGCATATCGACTGAAAAAGATAGGCGATTGACCGGATGCCCAAATAGAATCCTCTCCTCAATAGATTCGGGGCGCCGAGTGTAAAATGACAGATAAATCACTCCACACCCTATACCTTTTAGGTATCACACACAGACTTATAAAGTATTTGTAAGTATCGTCACAATTAACAACACTCCTGCAAGGGCAGGCAAAGGCTGGCCGGAAACAGCTATAACATCCGCTTCATATAGCCTCATCGACTGCTCCAGCATTGTTTAAATAATCGATAAGAGGAGTTTTCCATGAGACCACCACTATCCTATGTGGGCCTGGCGTTTCTGCTCGGCATAACCCTTTGGACAAGTAACCTATATGCAAAGCAGGGAGGCGATCAGTACCCCCATGGCACTGAAGGCTTTATGGCCGGCGCTGTGCCTCCACCCGGCGACTATCTCATCGTCTATGGCGTAGACTATCGTGGCTCGTTGACCGATAACAACGGCAATAAAGTCCTCGCTGGCGGAGAAGAGATCGAACTGACCCTCGACGCCGTCTCTTTCCGTTATATCCATGTCACCAAGACAAAACTCTTCGGTGGCGACTTTGGCTTTCACATCATCGCTCCATTCCTTACTGCCGATCTCGATATCGCCGGCACCACCCACTCCATGTCAGGTCTGGGCGATATGGTCTTCGATCCGTTTATCGCCTGGCACTACCCTAACCTACACGTAGTAGCCGGTATCGACTTCTTCCTGCCTACAGGAGATTTCGACAAAAACAAGGCGATCAATCCCGGCGCCGGTTACTGGAGTATTGAGCCACTGGTTGGCTTGACCTATTTAACCGATGATGGCTACGAGGCATCGGCCAAGTTGATGTACAACATAAAAAGCGAGAACGACGATACCAACTATGAATCGGGCGATGAGTTCCATATGGACTACACCCTGGCTAAACATAGTGGCGACTGGACATATGGTCTCGGCGGTTACTATGTCCAGCAGATCCAGGACGACAAAAGCAATGGTATAACCGTTGCTGATAACAAACGCCGCAGTTTTGGTCTCGGCCCACAGGTCAAATACGACCATAAAAACATGAGCTTTATTGCCAAATATCAGATCGAGAACAGTTCTCGTAATACCTTCGAAGGCAACCGACTGAACCTGAAATTTATCTACGCATTCTAAATCTTCAGTAACTGGGGAGTGGATCTGCATAACAAGGAACACTATGCAGATTCACCCGCAAACCCTTCGCGAATTAAAAGAACTATAGAACCAGCACGAAACAGTCTGTTTATCTGGTAGATTATTTACCTCGGCAGAGATAGCGACTTAGCAACAGAGTCGCAGTATGATACCGAGTTTATCGTTCACTCACCTACGAATAGAGAGAATCGTGGAATTTCGTCATCTGAAATATTTCCTCGCAGTGGCTGAAGAGCTCAGTTTCTCCCGCGCTGCTAAACGTCTCTTTATCTCGCAACCCCCACTGACAAGGCAGATCCGTCAGTTAGAGGATGAGCTAGGCGTGCAGCTCTTCAACCGAACCAATAAAGGTGTCGAACTAACCCACGCCGGCTCCCATTTCATGCAAGAGGCGAAGAGGCTCCTGTCACTGGCCGATCAATCCATTGACCGTACACGCCTAGCCCAAAGCGGTGAACTCGGACGTCTGCAGATCGGCATCTTCGGCTCTGCGACCTTCAGTATTATTCCGGCCATGTTGCATCAGTTCAGGGCGCTCTATCCAAAGGTGGAAATCTCACTGCATACCCTGTCGAAGACAGAACAGATCGCCGCACTGAGAGATGACAGGCTCACTATCGGTTTCAACAGACTCTACCCACAAGCCGCCGACATGATGATTGAAAAGGTCCTCAGCGAGCGCATCGTTCTGGCGACCCACAGCGACCACCCGTTTGCACAGAAGAGTCGGATCGCATTCAAGTCCCTGGCCGCCGAACCCTTGATTCTATTTCCTAACAAGGCCCGCCCCAGCATGGCGGACGAGGTCATTGCGCTCTGTCGAAATGCCGGATTCGCCCCCAAGGTCGTGCAGGAGACTGAAGATGTGGTCACCAGTATTGCTCTGGTCTCCCTCGGCTTTGGCATCTGTTGCGTACCTGAATCGACCACCAACCTTCAGCTACCCAACGTAACTTATGTACCGCTCTGCTCACCCACGCCAACCATAGACTTTGACTGCATCTATCGTCGCAACGACCACTCCCCGATCCTCAACGCCTTCCTCGGCATCGTGCGGGACTATAGCAAAGGCTACAAGAATCGAAAGCACGCTTGAACCTGGATCCACACCACATGTCAGTCACTCAAAGGACCGGTCTGATCACCGCCATTACAGGTTGGCTTCTGTTCGGCATGATTTTGCTCTCAATCGGCAACGGACTTATCAGCGGCTTCTCTCCGCTCTATTCGGGAGTTTTTGCAGGCTTTGCAGCACTGCTCAGCTTCCCCCGTATCAGTAGAGCACTGAAGATTCAGATATTCATACTGACTGTCATTGGATTAAGCGCCATCCTTTATGCTGCCCGCGACGGCGCTATTATCGAATTACTGAAACAGGCCATCACGGCTAACCATGCCCTGCTCGCCATGTTGGCTGCTGTCAGTTTCTTACGCTTGATTGCCAATCCAAATAGTGAAGGACAGAGCGCCCCACCCACCGGGATTCGAGGCTTTTTTCGCACCCTCTTCGGTGTCCACTTTTTTGGCGCCGTAATCAATCTATCCGCTATCTTGATCGTTGGTGACAGACTTTCGCAGAAGAAGCCTCTATCCATCTTTCAAGGTGTTACTCTCTCGCGGGGATTCTCACTGGCGGCTTTGTGGTCACCATTTTTTGCCGCCATGGGTATAGCACTCACCCATGCCCCCGGCGCGAGTCTGGTAGAGCTCTCGACCCACGGCCTTCCCATCGCCATGGTCGGCCTGCTCATCTCCATGGTAGGACTGAAGACAGCACAAAAGATGGCTCCATACGAAGGCTATCCCTGGAACTTCGCATCACTCTGGCTACCGGCGCTATTGGCTATCGCCATCGTAGTCACACACTCATTCTATCCAGACATCTCTATCCTGACATTAATCTCTCTGTTCGCTCTCTCCATCACCTTTGCCAAGCTGGCATTAAACAGGCAGAGATCCTGTCTTAGTTATCTACCAAGGGAGTTCATTCCCTATCATTTGCCGAGAATTTCCGGGGAGCTTGCCCTGTTTATGGCTGCCGGAGTATTGGCGGTGGGAATCTCTGCGCTACTTGATGCACATGAATTTACGCTACCGATGAATCAGTTTCATGCCGATGAAGCCAGCCTGTTACTGCTTGGCATCGTCCTCCTCGCCTTCTGCGGGATACATCCGATCATCTCCATCTCTGCAGCGGGCAGTATCCTTCTGCCTATCACGGAAGATTTCAATCTACTCGGCATTACCTTCCTCATGGGTTGGTCCCTGGGCGTAACAGCGTCACCATTGTCGGCGATCCATCTCACCATGCAGAGTCGCTATGGCCTCTCTGCGACGCGACTTCTGCTGTCAAATCTTCCCTATGTGGGATTGATGCTGATCATCAATATCCTGGCGCTGCATATCTATTACCCATAAGCCTATGCGCTCACTCTTTATCCCTGATAGAAAAGGTCATCTGAACTTTTGAGGATTGTATTGTTGAATATATTTTTCAGCAGACAGGATTGATGATCTATGTGGGCCCAATGAACGCCTGG
Organism: Sedimenticolaceae bacterium; assembly: GCA_050293225.1. GTDB lineage: Bacteria > Pseudomonadota > Gammaproteobacteria > Chromatiales > Chromatiaceae > Thiodiazotropha. The sequence goes on along the minus strand of JBNKMQ010000249.1, from coordinate 9,315 downwards.
ACAATCAGAACCCTGATCAGTAGCACTACTTAAACAAGTCTGATTTCGCTGCCTGGGTGATGATATTGATAGCTGGGTGCTTGATATGTCGCTCAGGAGATATGACGTAGAAACTTTCAGTAACCTCATCGGAACGTCCCACGACTTTAACACGATACTTGTCTATCACATCCTGCTCTACCGCCGTCGGTGAGGTAAATACGCCTATACCACGCTCACCAAAGGTCTTCATCAAGGCTCTATCTTCAAATTCCGCAACCACTACCGGTTCGATCTGTTGCCTCTGAAACCAGATCTCAAGATTACTCCTAAGACTGCTTCCGCTACTAGGCATCAATATTTTCTCACCATCCAGACTCGCAGGAAACGAACCTCGCAGTCTTTTTGCCTCTTTCGGTGCAGCAAAAAAGCTTATACCACTTTCACCTAATGCGTGATTGTAGGCACGAATATTCAAGCTTGGATTAATCGGGCTGTCTGCCAACACCATATCAAGCTTATGCACTGACAGATCTGCCAGCAGGTCCACTAATGGCGCCTCATGACAGATCAGTTTTACTGGGTCCTGTATTTGTAAAACAGGCTCAAGAACGCGGTAGGCGAGCAGCTTCGGCACCACCATCGCTACTCCGACCTTTAGCGTAATGGTAGCCCCTTGGGTACGACCCGTAAGCACATCCTGGAGCTCAACACCTAAGCGAAACATCTCGTCGGCATAGGAAAAAACCAGTCGCCCGGTCTCTGTCAGCACCAACTTTCTCCCCTCTTTACGAAAGAGTTCGGAACCGATCTGTGACTCCAGTTCTTTCAGCTGACCACTGATAGTCTGTGGAGTGATAAACAAAGCCTCAGCAGCTTGCACGATGGTGCCATGGGTAGCGACAGCCCAAAAGTAGCGCAAGTGCTTCAGGTTCAATTTGAGATTCTGCATATACCCTCCGTAACAGGCAGTCGAACAAGCCTGTAAGAAATCACATGCCTAGACAAGGCCATCAACAATCATCGACAAGATCAGTCGCTGTTTCGTTTAACCGTTCATACGACCGGTGACACAAAACCAGGCGGCTTGACTGCAAGAATTGAAGCCCGTGTATTCTGCAACACCTCTTCTGCAGTATTGCCGATAAAGAGCCCTGGAATTCCACTCCTGCCCAGTGTACCCATCACGATCAAGTCCGCACTCAGGTTATCAGTCATCTTGTGAATGATGGTTGCAGCATCACCCTTGACCAAATGCACCGCCTTGTCTTCCAGAGACATGGCATACTTCTGTAATAGCGCCTGCAGAGGTTTACTATGTTGATACTGTGTCTGGTTTATCAGCAACTCATACTCAGACTGCGAAATGCGAAAACGCCCATCGCGCAATAGTGATTCGCCGTGAACTGACCAGGCATGTACCACGTCTACCCTTGCCGACTCCCTGCGCCCCAGTGACGTAGCCAGATCCATAACCAGCTCGGCGCAATTATCGTCTGCTGGAGCCAACGGGTCGACCGCCGCCAATATCTGCTTATATTGAGCTGCAGCACCGGGCCTGTCCACCCACACTGGGCAGGGACATTTACGCAGAAGATGTAGATCCGTGCTTCCGAACAGCCGGTCTGAAAGGCTATCACAGCAGCGCGCAGACTTTATCACCAGGTCGTACCCGTTGGAGGCAACCGCTTTGATCACCTCGATAAATGGCGTACCCACAAGGACCTTGGTGTAGGTCAAACTATCCGAAGTCTTGAAAGGCTCAGCAAGGAGCTCCAACTGTTCCTGACGTTGATTCTTCAGCATATCGATCAGGTCAAAAGTGAAGCGGTCTGTGACATCCGCAGGTATATCGATGGGCTCAATCACATCCAGCATGGTCAGGCGGGCATTATTGTTCTCTGCCAACAAAAACGCACGCTCCAGAGCATGATCAGGTTGATCGTTACCTTCAGCAAAGTAGACGATATTTTTAAAACGTTTCATCTCATTCCTCCTATAGGGTTAGTGACAGACTCATACCCCCCAGCAGAGCCAGCATCAGCGGTAACCACCAGACAGCGGGGTCGCGACGAATCAGGTTGGGCAAGCTGTTTGAAACAGCACTCAGAGGTTGCACAATCCTTTTCAGCCTTAACCATGTTTGTCGCACGATATGAATTACACCAGGCAGATCCGACCCTATCTGCCTGGCAATGAGGATGAGCCTTACGCCCTTGAGCCTGACGGGTAAGCGAAGTGCATCCAACCATCGCCGGCTAATCAATCCCAGGATAAACAGGGCGATACCCAAAGCCAGTGACAGCAAAGTCTTCCATTCGAACGCCATGACCTCCCGCATAAATGGCGTCCAGACAGCCACTGGCAGCAGCAAGAGCCAAGCAAAAAGAGTGATGTGATCCTGTGACGCTAAGGCAGATCTTTTTTTCAGCAACCAAAGGAAGCGACCCATCAGCGCCACACCTGCCATACCGGAGAGGAGCAGGACCTCAGATAGCTGTCCTGCCAATGCAGTCGAGACAGCTAACTTCGCCGCACCACCTCCGGTCAATGGCATCGCCGCCAGAGAGAGGGCTAACAACACCAACGCGGGTAATAACCAGACGGCAGCTGCCTGGCGTTGCCAGAGCGCCAATCCCATGAAGAGCATCGGCTTCACCAACAGATGATGCAACGCCAGGAATACGATCAACGGCAACAATATGTCGGCCATGACGGGGTTATTCAAACTGAAACCAATGAGGGCAGTGAAGAGCCCCATTTTTGCGATGCTCGAGTAAGCCAACACGGCTCGAGGTTCACGCTGCACCACACCAACCAGCATACCCAGTACAACAGCAGCCACACCCAAGAGCATCAAGCCACCGCCCCATGCAAGATCAACGCTGGTACCGAAAGGAAGGAAGCGCAACCATCCCAATAGCCCGGCCTTCATCATAGGACCGCTTAACACTGCCACCCCGAATACCGGTGCCAGTCTGTAGGCGCGAGGCAACCAGAAGTGCAGCCCGGGTAGTGCGACCTTGATACCAAAACCCAGAAGCAAAAGTGCCATGGCTATTGCCGGCATTGGCTCGGCGGTTAAATCTTCAAATAGCAGTGAACCTCCACTCAGCATCAGGAACAGCAAGGCAGCAAACAGCGCCAACTCACCCACCAGTGTAAATACCAGATAGACCCTGGCAGCATGGCGCGCCCTCTGCGACCGCCCACGTATCAAACCGTAAGCACTCAATCCCATCAGGGCAAAGCCCAGATAGAAGGTCAGCATATCGGCGGCGAGAATTAACAGTACATTTCCCGACATGGCGAGCAGGAATGCCTGTTTGATGTAGCCATCTGCCCCGGTTACTAGATCCCTCTGTGGTATGAACAGCGCCGCCAACATCCAGATCAACGCACCAAAGAGAAGAAACATCTGCCCTGTGGAATCCATTTCCAAATGCGTACCCAAGAGTAACCAGGGAAGGGTGATAGCACTCCCCTCCTCCAGCATTAATCCAACACCTAGAGCGGGCAGTGCTGCTGAAAAGAGCCACCAGCGACTCTCAAGACGATGGGCGAAGAGTACGAGAAGCGTTGGCAGCAAAAGCGGCAGTAGCAGAATCAATCCATTCATTACTTGTACTCCCTGCCGGCGATCAACTCAGCCCACTCCAGGGGACTGTAGGGAGCCGCTGCAAACAAGCCGATCAACAAAGCCAGGACTGCTGTAGTAACCGGTGGCCATAACAACGGATCAGGCAATTCTCTGGCACAACCCGCAGTCTTATCATCCGGCCAGGGCAAGGTTGAGGATTTAAACCAGGCCCGATAGAGGATGGGCAGAAAATAGGCCGCATTCAGCAGGCTGCTGGCGATCAATACCGGCAACACCCAGACCGCAACACCGGCCTCCACTGCCCCCAGTCCCAGATACCACTTGGAGACAAAGCCCGCCACCGGGGGAATACCGATCATCCCCAGCGCACCAATAGTGAAGGCCAGAGTGGTACCTGGCATACGCCGCCCCACCCCATCCATCTCACTGACCTTGTGGATACCCAGGGCCTCTGCATAGTTACCGGCGGCGAAGAAGAGAGTAATCTTCATCACCCCCTGATGCACCAGATGCACCAGACCACCAATGGTGGCAAGAGGACCGAGGATCGCCGCACCCAGGACGATGTAGGAGACCTGGCTTACCGTTGAATAGGCAAGCCGCTTTTTCAGATGATCCTGGGAGAGGGCCTTCACCGACCCGTAGATGATAGTAAAGGCTGCCACTGCACCAAGCAGTGTCAGCACCCCCAACTCAGCGGCAAATTCAACCCCGTAGACATCGTAGATAATCCGAACGATACCGAAGGCCCCCGCCTTAACCACAGCGACCGCGTGCAGCAAGGCACTCACCGGCGCCGGCGCCACCATCGCCTGGGGCAGCCAGCCGTGCAGAGGCACCAGGGCCGCTTTCACCCCAAGCCCAACAATCAGTAACAGGAAGATCCAGCGCAAGGTGCTCTGATCGAGATCGGTATACTGATTCAGAATACCGCCCTCAACGAACTCAACACCACCGGTCAGGCTATGCAACCAGACCGCGCCGATCATCAACAGCAGACCGCCGAACAGGGTGTAACGCAGATAGATGCGCGCCCCACGCAGGGCCTCTGGCGATCCCTTATGGGCAATCAGCGGATAGGTAGCCAGGGTCAGCAACTCATAGAAGACAACGAAGGTGAACAGGTTACCCGCCAGGGCCAAGCCCACCGTCGCAGTCACACACAGGCTGAAGAATCCGAAGAAGCGGCTACGGTGAGGTGTCTGCTCCAGGTATCCGATGGCGTAGACGGTGGTAACCAGCCACAACAGGCTGGAGAGGGAGACGAACAACACCGACAGCGCATCCGCATGCAGCACAAATTCGAGACCCGGCGCCATGACCCAGCGGGTCTCGAAGACCTGCTCATGAAACACGCCCCAGATCAGCACACCCACCAGTAGCAGCTTGACCATAGCACCCAGCAGATTGAGCAGGGTTCTGAAACGATGGCGCTCCTCCGGCTGGAAGAAGATCAACACCCCGGGAATCAAAGAACTGAGTAGAATCCCCACCGGCAGCCAGGCCGACATCGTCATCACAACCCCCCGCCCGAATAGGCATTGATCAACAGCAAGTCCCAAACCGCAGAGGCATAGAAGCCCAACAACAGGGTTGCGCAAAGGGCCAGCAATAGAGCCGGTATCTCTTCGCGGCCTATTGCGAGTGAGTGACCCACTCCCTCACCAGGGGCAAAGGCATGTCCCAAGATCCGAAAGGTATAGGCCCCCGCCAGCAATGTGCCGACGGCAATCACCGGTAGCCAGACCCATTGACCAGTAACAAACACAGCGGATAACAGTTGCCACTTGGCCAGGAAGCTGCCACTGGGCGGCAGACCGATCAGCGCCACACCTGCCAGAGCGATGGTGAATACGGTTACCGGTAGCGCCCGGGAAGTGCCACCCAGTTCAGCGATACGGTCATGACCTGCCCGCTGCATAATCACGCCGGCAGCAAGGAAAAATGCGCTCTTGGCAAAACCGTGAGTCAGGGCCAGCAACACCAGTGCCCCCAGTGCCAGGTCCCTTGCCGTCCCTTCCGGCAGCGCCGTCAACAAGGGCATAAAAAGGAAGAGATAGCCCAGCTGGGCAAGTGTAGAGTAGGCAGCCATCAGTTTCAGTCGCTCAGCCTTAAGAGCAAACCAGGAACCCCAGACCACCGCAGCAGCCCCAAGAAGACCGAGGATAAACGCGGCCTGTTGAGTCACTACTCCATCGAACAGATCCAACCAGAGCCTGAGGATCAGGTAGAGCGCCCCCTTGACTACCAGCGCGGAGAGCACCGCACTCACCGGCGCCGGAGCATTAGCGTGAGCTGGAGGTAACCAGAAGTGGAGAGGAAACAGGGCCGACTTGATCAACAGCCCAGCGGTCATCAGACTGAGGGCCAGCCAGGCAGTCGGTCCCGCCTCGATGGCATTGCGCAGCTCTGCCATATCGAGCGTACCGTAACCGGCATAGATCAGGGCAACACCCATCAGAAAGGCCAGGGAACCGAGTAATCCGAGTACCAGATAGCGCAGGGCCGCGCGCAACGACTCACGACTACCCCCCAAGGCTGCCAGCACCACCGCCGACAGACCCAGCAGCTCCAGGGTGACATAGAGGTTAAACAGATCCCCGGAGAGAAACAGCGCGTGCAGGGCCGTGATCAGGAACAGCCAGAGTACCCAGAACTCACCCCGCCTTTCATTCCGGGAGAAGTAGACACTGGCATAGACTGCAACGGCCATGGCCACCAGAGATGACATCAATAGCATCAGCAGGCTTAAACCATCTGCACGCAGTGCAATACCCAGACCTGGCGACCAGCCGCCCAGTGCCAGTTCTATGGAGCCGTATGTAACAACCTCCCGACTGACCAGCACGACTGCCAAAAGCGATAAGCCAGTACCCACGACACCAATCAGGCCGGATCTGCTTGGCCACAGTAACGCCAACAGCGCACCAAGTATCGGCAAAGCGATGGGCCATATGAGCAGGTTACTCATCCTCCATCTCCCTTAACCGTCGGTTGAGCGCCAAAGCCAGCGCAGTTGCACTGATTGCCACCACCAGGCCAGTCAATACCAAGGCATGAGGCACTGGATCCGTCGGCATAGCGTCCCCCCGATAGGCGATGGAGACAAAGACCAGGAAGACCCCGGCACCGCTGACATTCAAGCCCAATATTTTGACCAAGATTTCGTCACGCAATAGCGTCGTTCTAACACCCAACATGAAAAGGATCGTGCCAGTCAGTGCATAGATCAGTGCCTGGGTCATGATGAGATCTCGCGCTTGCTAACTTTATGAGTCGGAGACAACCAATCGTTTGCTCTACCTCCCCGGTACGCCAGCACCAAAGCGGTGGCAATAGAGACAGTGGCGGCACTCTCAATCAACAGGATCAAGGTGCCTGACCAGGTTTCCGGGTATTGCAGGAATTCACTGCCGGTGACTGTCACAGCCAAACCAATCAGCAGAAACAATCCGATTCCGGCGACCAGTAACCAGCGCAACAGCCTGCCTGCGGGAAGTCCCGCAGCATTATTTCCCGCTAGACGGAGCGCAATACCGGCCGCCGCCAAGGTTGCTCCCGCCTGGAAAGCCCCCCCGGGTGCGTGAGCACCAACCCAGAGCAAATAACCGGCGGTCAGAATAAGCAGTGGAACCAGCCAATGAACCAGGCCGTAGAAGATCGGACCCGCCTCTTGATAACCTGCGCGTTCCCGTCCCACGACCAGCACACCCAGCACCGCAGCCAGCACAACTACCAGCTCAAGCAGGGTGTCGTATGCCCGGTAGTTGAGCAACACTGCAGTAACCGGATTGGTAACCCCACTTTGCGCCAGCATGTTATAGGCGAGGGGCGCCAATCTCTCTACAGGCTCGATATAGATAGTCAGCCAGATTACCCAGCCGATCAGCCCGGTCATGATCACTGAGGATAGATTGATCAGCCAACGACTGAGTTGATGAGTCTTTGTTGTCTCGACACTGACACCGCTCTCATCCCTCAAGGCAACCAGTAACAGGGCACCGGAAAGACCGGCACCGATGGCCGCTTCGGCCAGGGCCAGATCCGGGGCATTCAGTCTTGCCCAGACGATCGCCAACAGCAGTCCAAAGGCGATAAACAGCACCACACCCCTTCTCAGATCATGGCTGGAGAGCGCCGCCCAGGCGATGCCGATAAGCATCACCGCCAAGAGCAGATCCAGAAGTAGTGTCAGGTTCAGATCCATCACTGATGCTTCCTCCTGAGGGCATATTGAGAGATCAGGTGAGCGGATGTAGCACTACCCAGCAGCGCAAGCAGCCAGATCAGCATCAGCTTAAAAGCCACCAGCGTGGAGCCATGCAGGAGTGCAATACCAAGAAACAGCAAACCCAACCCGAGGTTGTCCGCTTTGGTCAAAGCATGCAGTCGTGAGTGCAGGTCAGGCAGTCGCAACAAACCGATTGCACCGAAAAAGAAAAATGTGATGCCCGTGAAAATCAGAATGAATGCCAGGAGATCAGACATCGTTACTCTCCCTTCTTGTCATGGCAGCCGCTGCCACTGTGGCCAGCAGCACAAGCACCAGTGCCACATCGAGCAAGGCCGTCAGCCGCATAGAGACAGAGAGCAGTATCAGAATCCCCACCCCGCCGGTACCCAGTAGCAGAATCGATAGCAGGCGGTCTTCCAGGCTCGGCCCTTTCAAAGCCCGGATCATTCCCAGTAGCAAGCTCAGCAACAACATGACCAGTGCTATCAACAACAAGAGATCGATCATAGGTGTTTGCAAACTCATAGGTCTTCTCCATAGATGTGCGAGACCATCCTTTCCAGACGTTCCAGCTCATCATTGAGTCCGGCGCCAGTATCCAACGTATGGATATGTACAGACTCACCATGCAGATCTGCCGCCAGGGTACCGGGCAACAGGCTGAGGCTATTCACGAACAACCGCCTTGCCGACGGGTGAGTCAGCTGCATCCGGTATTCGAGAAAACCTGGTGCAATACGCATCTTCGGACGAATCACGCGCGATGCCACGTCGACACCACCAAGTACCGATTCCCAGATAAAATAGGGTAGAAACTTGAGCACCCCCATCAGATGGAACTGCCCCTCAGATGGAGAACCTAGTCGTAGAACACTCCAACTCGCCATAACCACCACCGGCAACCCCACCAACCAGGAGTTCCAATCATCACCGGTGAGTAAAAACCAAATCAGTGAAAAGAGACCCAGTGTGTAGAGCCCATAGGAGATAGGAAGCGGAGAAATGTCTCTATCGACATTTTCGCTGCTGGCCGCTCTGGACGGCGATCCGGAATCCCTGTCACCCTTTGTCATCGAATCTGACCTCAAACACTTCCATCTCCTGGATGAACGATGGTTCTCAAGCGTTGCATAACGCCTGGTGATAGTTATGAGGCATACAGAAGAAAATAAAAATTCGAATTATTACGATCAATAGATCGGTTTTATCGATGCTTTAGTGATTTGATGCAGCCTGACCATGAATCAAGCAGCATCTGTGGAATTGAGCGAATGGGATAGCAGTTCGCAGTACTCGCTGCGAAGTCAATGAAAAAGACGTGGTATTGAAGAAAGAATCAGATTGACTGTCGTTTCAATTCTCTACGCATCAGGCTGCGAATGATGCGCGAAAGCGCACGATTCACAGCCAGGGCAAGATGAGTCTGACGCTCCTCTACAACCAGGCTGTCTGAACGAAAATCAGATGCAATCACCCTGCACAGATAGAGTGGATCTCCTAC
>JBNKMQ010000248.1:0-2684 GCA_050293225.1 Sedimenticolaceae bacterium | reverse complement strand
AAGCGGCGATGAAGTACTTCGTCCTCGGCGCCCTGGCCTCGGGTATGCTGCTCTACGGCATCTCCATGATCTACGGTGCGGCAGGTACCATTAGATTCGATGAGCTGGCTGCGGTGGTGAAGCAGGGCGACCTGAACCAACTGGTGATGATCTTCGGTATCGTCTTCCTGGTGATCGGTCTCGCCTTCAAGCTGGGCGCAGTGCCTTTCCATATGTGGGTGCCGGATATCTACCATGGCGCTCCCACCGCGGTGACCCTGCTGATCGGTAGTGCGCCGAAGATCGCTGCCTTTGCTCTGACCATGCGTATCCTGGTGGATGGCCTCGCTGAACTCCACGGCGGCTGGGAGGGCTGGCAGGGGATGCTGATCATCCTCGCAGTGCTCTCCATGGGTGTGGGCAACCTGATCGCCATCGCCCAGAGCAATATCAAACGTATGCTGGGCTACTCCACCATCTCCCATGTCGGTTTTATCCTCCTTGGTATCCTGGCCGGAACCAAAGAGGGTTACACCGCTGCCATGTTCTATACGCTGGTCTATGCGCTGATGTCCGCCGGTGGCTTCGGCATCATCATCGCCCTCAGCCGCAGAGGCTTCGAGGCGGAGAATCTGGAGGACTTCAAAGGGCTCAACCAGCGTAACCCCTGGTTCGCCGGCATGATGCTGCTGCTGATGTTCTCCATGGCCGGTGTGCCGCCGACAGTGGGTTTTTTCGCTAAGTTGTTCGTACTTGATGCGGTCGTCTCAGTGGATCTTACCTGGTTGGCCCTGGTGGGTGTCTTCTTCTCCATCATCGGCGCCTTCTACTACATCCGCATCGTCAAGCTGATGTACTTCGATCAGCCGACGGACGAGTCACCCCTCAGCATCGGCGTGGATACCCAGGTGATGCTCTCCCTGAACGGGTTGGCGATGCTCTTTCTGGGACTCTTCCCGGCGGGTCTGCTCTCTCTCTGCAGCAACGCCATTGGGATTTGAAGGATTGAACTTCGATCCGGGCTTGCCATCAGACGGTAACACGGGTAGTATTCCCCCTCCTTGATGCGGGGTGGAGCAGTCTGGTAGCTCGTCGGGCTCATAACCCGAAGGTCGTAGGTTCAAATCCTGCCCCCGCTACCAATCAAATACAAAAAAGCCAAGTACTGAAAAGTACTTGGCTTTTTTGTTGTCTGCTGGAATATTTCCTGCACCCGGAAACGTTGTAGTAGGGGGCAGAGTCAAGCCGCTCTACAGTATCGCTATTGCCCAGCGACAAAAGGTGGCTTGACTCTGACCCCTTTTGGAACCGGGTTCTTTTCTAGTTATTTCTGACGCTGTTACTCGTTTGAATCTTTGACGAATTCGTAAGAGTTGCCGACCTGGCAGCGATACAGGAAAGTTATTTGTAGCAATGCATTAATTTTCTTTGCAAGCCAAATATGCTCCAATCCAAGGAGCTGACATGGATGTTGATTGCAAGGGATGGTGTTCGTTTTGCCGCATAGTATAGAAGGAAATAGCGGAATAGATTCGGGTCTGGCTTGTCTTGTTTTGCTTGCCCGTTTTCATGGGCTGCCGGCCGATCCGGACCATCTAAGCCATCAACGCGGCGCTTCAGAGCCGTTTTCCGTACAGGATATTGTTCTTTCCGCAAAGTCATTGGGCCTGAAATCCCGCTCGATCAAAAGCAACTGGTCGAGGCTGGCCAAGACCCCACTCCCTGCCATCGCTCGCCATACTGACGGTCACTACTTCGTTCTGGCTCGGTGTGACGAAGACAAAGTCCTGATCCAGGATCCACTGGAGAAGCGTCCCCTGACTCTACCCAGGAATCTCTTCGAGCAGAGCTGGAGTGGGATGCTGATCCTGATGACTCGTCGCACTGGCTTACCGGGCGGCAGCGGCAAGTTCGATTTCAGTTGGTTCATCCCTGCCATCGTCAAATATCGTCGCCTCTTTACCGAGGTTTTGGCCGCCTCCTTCTTCATCCAGCTCTTTGCCCTGATCACACCGCTCTTCTTCCAGGTTGTAATCGATAAGGTACTGGTGCATCGGGGCCTTACTACACTCGATGTGTTGGCCATTGGCCTGCTGGCGGTCTCTGTCTTTGAGGTAGTGCTAAGTGGGCTACGGACCTACCTCTTCTCCCACACCACCAACCGTATCGACGTCACCCTGGGAGCCAAGCTCTTCGACCACCTGTTGCGTCTGCCTCTGGCCTATTTCAAATCCCGCCGGGTAGGCGACTCGGTGGCCCGGGTGCGGGAGCTTGAGACCATTCGCAACTTCATCACCGGCTCTGGGCTGACAGTGGTGATCGACCTCTTCTTTACCTTGGTCTTCTTCGTGGTCATGTACTACTACAGCCCGACCCTGACCTGGATTGTCTGGGGTGCGATTCCCTTCTATGTACTGCTGTCCATCTTCGTCACCCCGGTATTGCGTAAGCGCCTGGACGAGAAATTCGCCCGTGGTGCAGAGAACCAGGCCTTCCTGGTGGAGTCGGTCACCGGCGTGGAGACCCTCAAGGCGATGGCGGTGGAACCGCAGATGCAGCGACGCTGGGAGGAGCAGCTGGCGGGCTATGTCAACGCCAGCTTCCGCACCGCCAACCTGGGCAACATCGCCAGCCAGTCCGCCGGGCTGATCAACAAGATCACCACCGTGCTGATCCTCTGGATCGGCGCCACCCTGGTGATGAAG